>CAMKLO010000019.1 GCA_946413655.1 uncultured Fibrobacter sp.
AAAGCATAAAGACAATTTGTTTTTTCATAGGAATCCCCTTGCTGAATAGAAAAAAAGATAATCAAAAAAAATTTAGGGACCTACTTTTCTCCTTCCATTTCCAACAAATCGGCCTGCAAGGTGGCATCGTTCGGGTAATATTTTAAAGCGACCTTCAAGAGGCGCACGGCTTCGTCGGTGCGTTTTTGCGCATGGGCATCATACGCCATATTCTTGAAGCCAAAGACGGCCTCGGCGTTGCCGTTCTTGGCGGCGAGTTCATAAGCGTATTCGGCACGATCATTAAACTTAGCATCGTAAGCGAGGTTGCCCATGAAGATGGCGGCATCCGAAAAATCGGGCTTGATTTGCAAAATGTTGTTTAGAATTTCCATTGCGACATACGGCTTTTTGTCTTCGGCGAGGACGTCAGCAAGTTTATACATAATCTGCACGTCGTCATTTTTTATACTGAGGGCTTCGCGGTAGGCGTTTGCACTTTCTTCAAAGTTTTTGTTCAGGCGGTGGACATCTCCGAGATAAACCAAGAAATCCGTTTCTTCGGGGTGCGCGGCATAGCCTTCGCGGATTACGGCAATGGCACGTTCAAAGTCATTCAACGCAATGTTCGCTTCGGAAAGCTGATAGACGATGCTGATATCGTTTTTGTCAAGGCGGTAGGCATTTTCGATGGCACGGAGGGCTCCGACTTTGTCGCCTGTTTTGGTGTAGGCTTCACCCAGATAAAGCCAACCGGAAATGTTGTTCGGGTCGAGTTTTAACGCACGGTGATAAACGGCGATGCATTCCGGATATTGTTTCAAGCGGAAATAGACGCTCGCCATGTTGAACAACGCCGGGGCAAAACCGCCATTGGAATAGTCAACGGCTTTGCGGTAGGCGGCAGCCGCTTCGGGATACTTTTCCATTTGATAATAACTATTCGCGATGTTGAAGCTCACGGCAACAGGATCGGCGCCGCGGTCTTCGGCCTTGCGGTACAAAAGAACAGCCTGCTTGAATTTGCCATCGCGATAGAGAGCGTTTGCACGTTCCATCAAGTCAAAAGAGGACTGAGCTGCAATCGCAGGAAGTGCGAGGAAAAGAGAAATAAGTAGAACAGACGAGAGACGACAACTGATAAAAGCGAGAGGCGCGACCAACGAAGTTTGGCATGACCGAGCTAAACAGTTGGCACGAAGTGCAAAGACGAGAGACGAGAGTGAGGTAAAATATAACTCGCTCTGTAACTTTCCATATTCATTTGTAAACATTTTATTTAACATAATACTCTCTTTTGCGCGAAGCGCCATTATAATTCTTTCGTCTCTCGTCTGTAGCTCGCTTGCGAGCGTTCTTTGCACAAGTGCCAAATGCTAAGCTCAGAAATAGGCTTGCAAGCAATCCTGCATCATTCGCCTTACGCATTTGTCGTCTAAATCAATCTCTAAATTTCACTTCGAAGGGTTGTTCCATGCCGCAGAAGGCGACTGCCTTGCCGTCTTTTTCGGCGGGGGCAAACGTCATGCGGGCGACAGCATCCTTCCCCGCTTGCGCAAGTCCCGAACCCGCCGGAGATTCTTCGATGACCTTGATATCGTAAGCGCGACCGCCCACGTCAACGCAAAAGCTAAGGCGCAACAAGGCGTCGATTTCTCGATCGCGAATTTGCGACGGCACTTCAAAATTGGGCATGGAGCGATTTTCTGGTTTTTTATCGACATCGCCTTTGCCTACGGACATGGCTCCACCACGAAAATTAGAAACAAGTTCATCACTGATTGCGGCTCCATTGCTGCCGGTAACTGCCCCAAGGTTCATCGCAAAACGCGGTCCAGCTTTGGGCGAACGTGAGTTGGACTTTTGACGGTTGGGTTTGCGCGCGGTGTGCTTCTTTTCGATTTTCTTCTCAACCTCCTCAATTTTCTTTATCGCGACTTCGGTCTTGACGAATTTACGTTCATGAAAAATTTTGCCATTCAAAAACAAGTTTGCCATGGTCACGGAAAACACGAGCACCATGCTCACGAGAATCGCCGCGAGGAGGATTGTAAAACGCTTTAATAATTTCTTAACAAGTTTCATTTAATTCCTAGATTCTTCGACTACACTTCGTTTCGCTCAGAATGACAAGGTGGCTTTTAACGGGAGATTCCCGCTCGGTGGCGGGAATGACATGTCAACTTCATAACAATCCTAACCACAAACTACCAATCACATTTACTCCGCTTGTGCGGCGATGGAGACTTTTTTCACGCCAGCCAAATTGCACATATCAATCACCTGGACAAGAACGCCTGTTTCCGCTTCTTTGTCCGCAATCACGACGGCTTCGCGATCAGGCGCTTTCGCCAGCGATTGCTTCAAGATGTCCTGCAAGCTCGCCAAATCCACCTGGCGTTCATTCATGTGGATTGTTCCTTCACGCGTGATGGCGATGAGCAAGTTTTCCTTTTCTAGCTGGCTTGCCGATTGCGCCTGCGGTTTCGTCACATCGACACCGGTTTCGCGAGTGAACGATGATGTCACCACAAAAAAGATAAGGAGGATGAACACGATGTCCATCAGCGGGCCCATTTCGATACCCACGTCTTTCTGTTTTCTTCTCGGTAAGTTAAAGTCCATATTCAGTCCTTAGATTGCGCAGCGAAATAGTTGTCTATCACAGTGGCACCAAGTTCCATTTCCTGTTTCAAATTTTCAATACGCTCGTCTAGGCGCTGTTTTAAAAGCGTGAGCGGGAACGCAATCAAAAGTCCGCTCTGCGTCGAAATCAACGTCTCCGAAATGCCGTCTGCCATAAGCACCGGGTTCTGGTTACCGTACAACGTAATCACTTCAAATGTAGCAACCATGCCCGTCACGGTTCCAAGCAGGCCAAGCAAAGGAGCCGCAGCCGCCATAACCATCACGATGTGATTTCCTTGTTCCATGTACCGTACACTTTTCATCATGCGCACTTGCATGTAATCGCGAAATTCATTGTAATTCTTTTGGGCGATCTCCATCGCATACGAAAGTTCTCTCGAAAGGAATCCACCGCGCTTACGGAGCCTCTGGAGCGCCACAACTTCACGACGGTCATCCTCGCAGGATTCGTCGATTTTCGTAGCAAAACCTTCGCCATTCAAATCCTGTTGCATGCGCTTCACGACTTTATGAATATCCTTTCTGAAAAAATCACCCCCAATACGGAACCAGCTTGCAAAAAGGAAATAGAATCCGACAACACCCGCCAAGAGGATGGGGAGCATCACCACGCCACCCGCCTCGTACGTATTCCGCAGGGATTCTATGAATATGTAATGAAAATCAGTCAACTTTTTCCTTCCCGAAGACTTTATTCATAAGCGAGGTACTTTGCACGTAAAGTTCACTCGTGATTTTTTCGATTTTTTCACTCAACAGGCCATGTAAAATCATCACGGGGATAGCGATGATCAAGCCGGTTTCAGTCGTGACAAGCGCTTCGGAAATACCGCCTGCAAGCACGCGGGCGTCGTTTGTTCCAACTTCGGTAATCACGGTAAAGAGTGTGATGATACCCGTCACCGTTCCCAAGAGGCCAAGCAGCGGAGCGATCGTTCCCATTGCAGCTAGAAGGCCCATGCGGCGTTCCAATTTCGGTTGCTCACGGAGCAGAGCTTCTTGCAAAGAGCGTTCCGCATTTTCGCGAGTGTCGTTTACCTTATTGAGCACCGCAAAAAGCACCATCGCAAGGCTTGTCTTTTTATCAAGGCAAAGATTTGCAGCATCTTCATACTTTTTCTCCGCCACAAGTGCATTCATCTTCTTGGTGAAACGGCGACCAAGATGTCCGCGATAAGTCAACACAATGAATCGCTCAAGGAACAGGAGAAGCGCGATAATCGCCACCAACATAAGTGGATACATCACAATGCCACCCTTCTTGAAGAAAGCCTGGAATTCTTCGGTCCAAGTGAGTTCTTTAGTATCTGTAATGGAATTCTTAATCGCCTTGTTCTGCAGCACATCCAGAGGAATTGCGACCGTAGCAGACTGCGATGCACTTGCCGCAGCGCCGGGCATACTCCCCACTTGATTCACGGCAGCCTTGATATTCGACGCGATTTCCGTCGGTAAATTAGCATTCCATTCAAAAACTTTTCCTTGCAACGCCCCTGAGCGCAACAACGCCTGTACATCGCCATTATCGCTAGCAACTTCGCCAAGGAATACCGTTCCCAAGCGCAAGCGGTTTACGTTCACATCCGGGCGGGAACCCACCTGCGAGAGTTCTGCACCATAAAATTGAGTATAAGTTAGTTCATGGCGAGCAAGCAAATCCACCATGTAACCCTGCACCGCAGCAATCGTATTCGGAACTTTCTTTTCGGCTTCGGCACTGGCCTGCCTCAAGCGCAACAGGCGTTTATTCATACCGACCGGGTAATCGCCTGCGACATCGCCTAATGTTTTTTCAATCGAAAGTTTCACCTGCGTGTTGAGCGCATCGAATGCAATTTCTTCGCCCTTGGCTTTTTCTTCCACTTCTTCAGTGACGTTCTTGCTCGCCATCACTTCTTCAGTGACGCGGCCCAAATCCGTCGAAAGCTTGGAGTAACGGCCATCCAGTTCACGCGTAACATTCTGGTGTTCTTCGGTTAATTGCGATTCGGCATAGCGGTTGCTCCAGTGCTTGGCATCAAGCTTTTCGAGGGAATCCGCTTTTTGCATACGGATGCGCGTGAGCGTTTCGACTTCGCGCTGCAAATTGCGCACTTCGACTTGCAACAAGGAATCCTTGATGCGGGCCTCGTCTTCGGCGTTTTTCTTGTCACTCGACCACGGCCATGCAAATGCAGAAGAGGCGAGCAACAACACGAGCGCAAAAGCCATTCGACGCATAGATTGCCAAGTTCCTTCGGTCCTCGCAATGACGTTTTCCCTTTCGTCTCTCGTCTGTAGGGCTACGCCCGTTCTTTCGTCTAAAATCATCACTTATCCCCTCCCACCACAGACAAACTTACAGGTAAATTCACAATCTGGGGCGGTTTTTTCGCCTGCTTCACATCAATGGCAAGCTTCACGGCAGCGCGCTCCTCAAGATTCAACTCTTCATTCCATTCGTAAACAATTTTATCATTTTCAATTTTGCGTTCCAGACGGCCGTAAGACACGCCATTTTCATCGACATAAACCATCCACTGGTTGCCAATGCGGAGAACCGACGCATTTACGATTTCGCCATTTTTGCGAGTGAGCGGGCTATTAACTACAGCCACTTCATCACCGAACTTGATTTCTTCGTTCAGCAGAGACTTCAATCGAGAAAAGGCTTCTTCTTCAGTCACGTTGCCGCTTTCGATTTCACGGGTCAAGGACTTTGCACGGTCCAAGCGCTTGTCGCGTTCCCACGGGAGCGTCTGCGAAATTTGCGTTTCCAACTGCTTGCTGATCTTTGCAAGTTCCTGGCGCAAGGCCCTGCGTTTTGCCGCCACATTTTCGCTCTTGTTCTTTGCACGGGCCTGCTTGTTGCGTTCTTGCTGGAGGTTCGAAGCCACCTTGCGAATCTTTACGTTCAAACTATCAATTTCCGAATTGCGGCGTTCCGTGTCAGCCTTGTACCGCTGTTCGAGCGTCTTGTGCCGAGAAGCATCGGCCCGCAACATCGAATCTGTCGCAGCAATTCTTATATTCAAATTTTTGATTTCAGAATTCAGCTTTTCCTTTTGCATTTTCAAGTCGCGGATTTCGGAATCGTAGTCCGCAAAGGCCACTCCCGAAAGCGAGAAAACCAAAAGTACCAAAGGCAATATATTCAATCTTTTCATATCTTTTCCAAATAGGTTATATCTAAATTACATTATTTAAACACCTGAACCACTTAAAAATGTCACCAAGTTTTGAATTTTTCAAAAATTTATTGACACTCCGTTTTTTCATCAACATCCTTGCACCAGTACTTACAAATGCTTAAATCCCATGTCAAGGCGACAGACAACTTTCCTTTTTCGCGTTCCACGCCAACCAAACGTTGACTTTCACGACAAACATTCTCGACTTCACGTTTCAGGATTGTCGATTTCAAGCCTTCAATGTAATATCGGCTTACAAGTGCACTTTTACACTGCGGATAATCCCTCAAATTCCAATCACGGTCAGCACACCAAGTCCACAGATACACCTTACAATTGGTCTTTTCAGCACCTTCCAAACATTCTTTTTCCAGCGCAGAACAATCTGCAATATGGTTACTTTCAAAATTACTCGCCACGCAATAGCGTTTTAAACCATCTGCATAGGCATTCGCCTTGTCTTCCGCATTTATCGTATCTGGCAAGAACAGCGACCACTTCGTCGTATCAAGTTTCATCGCCGCTTTTACGTTGGATGCATAGCAAGCCTTTACATGTCTATTATAAACGGAATCTCTATAAATTTCTGTAGAACGTTCATTTGCTTCAATCATACTCTTGTCACTCGGACTCCACCAATGCGCATCTTCATCAATCAATTCACTAATCGCTCCAGAACACGCGATATCCTGATAAAGCCGACATCCCCGTGAATCCCAGCTATCAGAAAGATCTCCCTCCGTATCTCCACAATTACTCCAAGCTATATGAGAAAAGTTAACACCATCACCACCGACATCAATCGTAATCGTCGTCTTCGCCATACCGCTAAACACGCCCATCCCGTTTTCGATGTTCGATTCTGGGATAAAACGAGAATCTGAAACAGACCGTTTAACAGTCTCTATATAGTCAACGTACGCATCGTCAGTCGAATAAAAATCTACCGAAATACTTCCCACCGGGAGCATCATATTCATCAGGTAAAGCGTGTCAAGAGTCTTGTTTCCAGCGACTGTACGATTTGATGAAAAACCTAGATTTTGCTGTTTTTCCAACGGATCATGCATAGCAATTCCGCGATAACCAGTTTCATCGGCATCGGTCACACCCTTGAACATCTGGTTCATCGTCGTATTTTGCGATTCCCCACCACTTATATCATAATTCATGATCGAAAGAACTCCCCGCACAGTCTTGTCATAATCCATAGCAACCTTGACAAACTCCATATCCATCGGATATTCCAAGAAAGTTATCCTAAAATCTGGAATAGGGTACATTCTTTTTGTCGTATCGTTTCGCGGATTTTCAATCCACTTGTAGCTACCGTCTTGCTGGGGAACATTCAATCCATTGGCTTTTATGGCACTTGGAATTGTCGCTACCGCCTTGAATCTAGACTTGGCCTTGTGTCCCGCACTATCCCATTCAAAATAAGCGTTCAACGCATAGGTTTCACCGACAATTCCTTCATAGTAACTTTCATTAAAACAATTCATTCGATTATTATAAAGTTTAATCGTAGTATCTTTTTTTTCACTGCGCATTCTATAATAAAACACCCCACTAATTGTCACATAGGCACTGTCGTAAAATGCGAAGTTTTGAGACGAAGCTTCATCCAGTTCATAAACTTTCGAAAAACAGATGTTCGTTTCGCCTCCAGCAAGAATATAGCCGTACGTATAAATGCCCGCATAGACATCGCGCTCTTCGGGATAGTATTCCCACGGCCCATGAAAATCACACGCGGTAAGAATAATAGACGAGAGAATCCAGACGAGAGACGAGAGGAATCGCCTACAAGATCCATTGGAGATCGCGTCACCATTATCGAGACTCGCAATGACACCAGCATTATTACGTTTAAAAAAATCACTCATAACATATCCTCAAAAATTCAACTAAGTTCTAAGCTCTACCAAATAAAACATTACTGGATCCTTCGACTACGTCCTTGCGGACTTCGCTCAGGATGACACTCTCTCGTCTTTCGTCTCTCGTCTTTCGTCTAGAAATAGTATTCATAATTCAGCATAATCGGTAAAAAGGGGAACTGAGAAATTTCTGTTTTCTTCGGAGGATTCTTGCGAGTATCATAGAAAGTAAAGAACATGTTGTCGTGATTCGTCAAGTTGATAATCGTCCAGCTAAAGTTCCATTTGCCTTCGCGGCCAAAGTCAATAGCTTTCAAGTCAATTCTAAAGTAGTCCGTTTGGCGACCGGCATTGCGGCTTCCCGGAAGCACAACGATATCATCTGAATACTTCTGCGTTCCAATCTCTTGTTGCAAATAATATCCTTTGTATTCACTGATCGGCATGCCCGACGAATACTTGAGCGCCAAGGACGAGCGGAAATAACGGCCTTTTTTCTTATGCTTCCAAAGAGCGTCTTCGTCGCCTTTCCAGTTGATACCTAAATCCAGTTTTAATGCGTACGGCTGATGCCAACTCGGGAAATACGGCTTGCTACCGTCATTGGAGCGGGCCACGCTTATACTTTGGCTCCAGTTGATTCCACCGAACCACCAGCCTTTATCTTTTCGCAATGAAAGTTCATAACCAAAGGAATATCCATCGGCCGTTCCGAAATTATCTGCAAGCACAAGTTCCTTCGAAGACGATTCATCGCTACTATCCGTTTTCATCGCGAATGTATTCAAATTGCTCTGCGTCTTATAATAAACGCCGGCAGTAAAATCATAGCCTTCAAAGAAATCGCGCTGGCTGTACTCCGCCGCAAACAGCCACGAAGATGCAGGCTTGACATGCCTACCATCCGTCGTTGTCGTCGCCGGATAATAAAATTCATTCAACGTTTCCTGGTCTGTATAGACAATCGAATTCATGTACTGCAAATAGTAACCACCATAAAGTTCCAGCGTTTTCAAATCGTCGAGATTCATCGTCACTGAAGCTCGCGGCTCTACACCAAAATGTTGCGATGCTGTTTGGTAATTGAAACGCAAACCACATTGCAGCAAGAAATCCGGTGAAACTTTCCACGCGTCTTGCACATAAGCCACATGGTGAAATGTTTTTTCGATATCCGCCACACTGATTGACGCCATTTTTTCCTCATAACGTTCGTAAACGTATTCCAGTTCATAGCCCAACGTCACCGTGTGATTGTCGATACCGCGATAATTCAGCCACTGTTTACCTGCAAACGAATGAAGGAGCATTTCTATCGACATGAGGTCACTGATTTTCATGGTCTGATAAAACTTGCTATAAGCAAATGTCGCATTGTAATCCCAATCGTTATTGATGCGATGGTAAATTCCGAGCGGAATTGCGATATTTCCCCAATCCATGTAAAGCGGGTCAAATTCTAGTTTATCCTTACCAATGTAATAACTGAACTTGAAACGAGTATCTTTCGAGAAATCGTACATAAACGTTCCCTGCAAATCCGTAAACTCGTAATCCAGATCCAAATCTAAAAGACCTATCGCATTGCACAAGTCGAGAACATAGCCGATGTAAGTCGTACGGCCAGCAAGCACCCAGCGGGCCGGGCCCTTGTGGCCTTCCGTATGGAGTTGTGCTGCGAACGTGCTAATTTTTACGCTCGACTTGCTGAACCATTCTTCCACAGAATCCTGACCGCCCGCACGTCCATCCATCTTGAGCACGGAACTCAAGCGGTTGCCGTACTGCGCCGGGAATCCGCTCTTGTAGAACTGTACATCGTCAATGCCTTCGACAAGAAACGTGCTGAACAAGCCAAAGAAATGCACCGGCGAATAGACGACCGCGTTATCGAACAGAAACAAGTTCTGGTCAGAGGCTCCACCGCGCACGTAAATCTTGGAACTGAAATCAGAACTGGCGACAACGCCCGGAAGCGCCTGGATGCTCTTGATGACATCCGCTTCGGCAAGACCCGGCATGCGCTTGATGGACTTCGCGGAGACAACAGATTCACCCGGTTTGCGCTTGGGACGGCGACGCAACTGCACCACGACTTTCTTCAGTTCAGTCACCTTTGAGTTCGGGCCACTCGCAGCGAGAAGTTTTTCGACATCGACATCAGAAGAGCTATCGGAGATTGCCGCGCCTTCAGCCCGCAATGACGAAGAATTGACAGACGTTGCGGTGGAATGTGAATCGACTGAGGCAACGTCATGGCGGACTTGATCCGCCATCTTTGCATGAGATTCAGGCTCGGAGGCCAGAATGACGTTCGCGTGTAATCCATCATCCGCAAACTTTTCACCCAACGTCATGCTGAACGTGCTATCGCTTCCCAAATAAACCAGTTCATAACATTTTTCCTTTTCCGCGCCAGCCGTATCGGAATTCGTCACGCAAACATTCCAAAGGGTATCTTCCGGGAGAACTACGCTAAATGGCGTACCCACAGTTGTCTGCAACGCCTCTCCCGTTTCGAGAATTTCGACATTCAGCTTTTCGCCAGCCTCAAACGAGTCATCTTGAACAATTCCATTGAAGATAATACTTTCGCGAGCTGCGGCAAACGCAACCACAAAAGAAACAAGAACCACTATTCTCAACATAAAACTCATTGCAATTTCAATTTCTTACCCCAATGGAACACCTTAAGGTACAAAAAGTGTTACCACATAATTGAAAATTTAATTTTTTTTGTTTAAAAAAAGGAGATCCCCGAACAAGTCGGGGATGACAACTTAATCTTAAGATGACCCAAAACTTTTATAGTCTCTTGTCTAAGAACTAGAACCGTCCAAAAGTCAAGCCCGCATAAAATCCTGGCCACCAGCGAGCATTGTGTTTTTTTATATGGAGATCATCGTGGTAATCGCCGAGCGGCTTGAGCAATAACTTATTCAAATACCCCTCGCTCGTCACGTTCAGCGTTCCGCCAACAGAGAGACCAAAACCTGGGAGCACTTGATAGACATAGCCCACGCGGCCACGGTGATGATACCCGAACTTGCCATCATCATCAAGACGGAACTTGTCATAGACATTGAAGAACGTGTATTCGAGTTCAAAGTGGCTTCCGTACTTTCCGAACTGCGTTCCGATACCGAAGCCGTGTTCATAATGCTTTTCAAATTCGCTAAAGCCAGAACCTTTTTTGAAGAAAGCTGCCCAATCCAATACGGTATAGAAGTAAGCCGTACCCAAATGAACGGAACCGCCAAGCGCGCCCATTTCATTCAAATAAGGGGTAACGCTCCACACACCGTTCCCGACGATGCTGATGATACCGACCGGAGACTTTTCGCAGTGAGCACAAACGTTGACAATGCCCCATTGGCGACCTTTTTCTTCTGTCGCATAGTTGACAATGCCCACTTGGACTTTTTCATTCACATGCGTAGCGTTCACACCTGCCGACACCTGAATTCTAGAATTTGTGGCATAGTTAACACCCGCAACGACCTGCGTTTTTGCAGCAAGCGCTGCATTCACGCCAGCAGTCACCTGCAAATCAGTCGCCTTGGCATAATTGACGCCCGCAGAGACCTGCACACCCTCAAGCGTATCGACCGCGACGTTAACGATACCGATTTGCGCTCCCGAAGACTTGTCTTTTGTCAAGTTCAAAGCAGAACTGACCTGAACACCATCTAAAGAGCCCGCATAGCTCACCACAGAGGATAATTGAGCCCCTTCAAAATGCTCTTTAGCCACATTCACGATAGTCGCCGCCTGCAAGCCGTGCATTTCTTTTTTTGCAATATTCGCAATCAAGCTAACCTGCGAACCCAACATGTAATCATTTGTTTGTGCCACAAGCAATCCCAACTGCAAGCCCTTACGCGGCGATGTATCCTTATCGATAATATTAAATGTTGTACGAAATTTTCCGTTATGATCCAAAGAATCCAACGAACAAGCAACATGGCCGTCGCTGGAGCAGTTTCTATTGTCACCTATTTCTCCGCGAAGCACCGTCTGTTCCGCAACGACGCTCTTGAAACTGCCAAGCGTAACCTTCTCGCGTTTGCCATTCGAAAGCACAACGGATGTGCCCATGTAGTCTATATCTTGCTGGAGATTCACCGCATAACGCCCCGCCGGGAGTCCGAGACTCATCGCATGACCGCGCTTTTTGTTGAGTTCCGCCACAAGTTCACCATTCTCGTCGCGGATGTACAAACGTCCATATACACTTTCGTCCAAATCAAGGCCAGCGCTAGTCGCACGCAAGTCCGTCATCACAACGTCACCCGTTCCAGCAAGATTCATATCGCGGCTCGGATGCTGTGCGCCGCCCAGCGTCGTTTCCGTTTTCTGCAGAGTTTCGTTGAACGCAAACTGGTACGCTTCGGACAAAGTCACTTTACCATCACTGCTCAAGTCGCCTGCGCCACGCAGCCCGCTCACTAGCGAATGCGTAAAGAAAGAACCCTTGAGCTTGTCGCTTTCCTGGCTCGATTCGTCTTGCGTGCTGCTCGTGATAAAAGCGTACCCCTTCATGTCGCTGCTCTGATCGACCATGAACGCAGGCACTGCCTTACCGCCCTTCACGCGGGTAATGGCGCCAGAACCGCAAGCGTCGATTACGGCAATTTTCACGTCGGCACTGAGCGCATCAATGCGATTGCGCAAGTCCTTCCACGTATAAGTTTCTTCGCCCAAGCGGAGTCCCTTTTCATCGGCATGTCCGCTGTAATAGACCAGCACTTCGTTGCGGCCATCAGACGCACCATTCTCAAGAATCTTGGAATCGAGATTCGAAAATTCCTTCTGCAGCGCCGCCACGGAAGGTTCACGCACGAGAATCACATTCTGCGGTTGCACTCCGCCCATTTCCTTGAGCACTTTGGCAAAAGAACGAGCATCGCTTTCGGCGTAGCGCAACATCGGACGCCCCGAACCGCCGTTATTCGCGCTCACGGCAACCACGTAACGATTGATACGGCCCGATTCCGTCGCCGCATTGGCATTGGCAGCCAAAAGCAACAGCACCAAGATAAATGCAAAAGACAAACCAGACAATACACCAAAAGTTTTATTCGAAATTATAAACATTACTTGCCCACCTTCTTGAGAGTAAAACCGATTACCTTAACGTCGCTTCTCTTAAGCAACTGATCGACATCTTTTTCTTCGACCGCGAATTCCTTCGGAGAGGTCACGAAGAAGAACTTTTCGAAATAAGGAGCATCATCCAACTTGTATGCAAACGGGAGCGAATTCATCTTGCCCGGAGCAAGTTCGACCGCCTTTTCGCCATCGCCCATGTGAAGCGTCAAAGCGCCATTGCCGTCCATGCTAAAAAGGAGACCATAGCATTTTTCCGGGACGGCATAGCGCAATTGAATTTCATCGCCTTCGCGGACTTCATCCAAGTCCTGCAACTGCACGATTCCCGCCTCCGTCTTTTTCCAGACTTCCATGCGGGCATCGAGGCCCTTGATTCGCGTATCCGACGGCGTTTCGGCAAGTGCAACCTGCGTATTTTGAGCATTGCGAGCCTGCGCCACATCGCCACCCGCCACATTCCCGCCTGCAACGACGGTTTCGCGCTGCGTCATGAGAGCGACCAAGGCAACGGCCAACACAAGCACCGCCGCCGATGCAAACTTCAAGAGCCTAAAGCTCGATGCGACTTTTTTGGCTTCGGCGGCGTCCGCAATATCCTTCGCTTTGGCGATGCGGTCGGCAACAGCCTCGAACGGCAACTTGTTCAAAATCGCCTTGTTGTCTTCACGGAGCAATTTTATGCGCTGGGCAAGCAGCGCATCAGTCGCTTCGAGTTCGCGAATCTCGCGCATTTCACTTTCGGGCAAATCGCCCGTCAGGAATCTTTCCAATTTCCAATCGGGAATCATCACTTTACCTCCAGAGTTTTAACTTTGGCCTGTAACCCACGCAAACGCTTGCGCACACCGCTCACCGAAAGCCCGACTTCACGGGCTGTCTCTTCAAGAGTCATGCCGTCAACATAATGCAGCACTGCAATCGTACGGCTAGATTCCGGTTCCTTCGAAAAAAGACGGGCAAGCATATTCTTCGTTTCGTAATCATCATGCTCGTCTTCGGCACAAGCGATAGTCAAAAGCAAATTCGAAGAATCCACGTCCAGGCCGCGGCGGCGCTTGTCACGGATACGGTTCAGGCACAGCCTCGTCGCCGTATTCCACAAAAGGCTGCTGGGCGAGGCCATATCCAGACGTTCCGACGCAGAATAAATCCGCACGAAAACGTCCTGCATAAGGTCGCTTGCTTCCGCATCGTCACGAAGTAGCTGCAAGCAACGCCTATAGACCATCGGCGCATACGTCTCGTAAATCTTCGCAAATCCTGCTTTTTTTAGGGTTTCTGGGCTTTTCACGCTTATGTAACACCTGAGAGAATAAAAAGTGTTACCATAAAATTTAAAAATTATAATTATTGGCAGTTAGTCAACAGTTATTGGTCTGTGGTTGTTCGTTACCGGCTATTGGTAGATAGTTATCGGTCAAACGCAAACTTAAATTCTTTCATTTTGAGGCTAATGGCATCAATTTTTAAAACATTTCTGAGGTTTGTACCTATAAATTTATCGTTTCATGCGCTTTTATAGGTACGAAACAGGTCGTTTTCTATTCAAATCAGGCAAATTCTATTGAGACTATACCTATAAAAAGCGCAAAAATTCGTTATTATAGGTAATTCCATGCTTAATTTATACATAAAAACAGGAAAACGTACCGATAAAAAGCTGATTTTTCGGCTTTTATAGGTACGGAATAAAAAAAATGCATAGCACAGTTCAAACATCATCCGAGCTTCGCATTGTTTGCATGAATTTGTGGAAAAATGTCGTCTGAAATGCCTCCATTTCTCATCAAAAAAAGATAAATTATATATGTGTTAAGGGAAACCGTTATTTTATTAACTTTTTTGGGGGAGCTAGCAGATTATGAATATCCTAGATCGTTTTTTGAAGTACGTCAGTTTCACCACAACCTCGGACGAATCAAGCGAAAGCTGTCCAAGTACATCCCAGCAACTGGAACTTGCCAAGTATTTGGCCAATGAACTCGAAGACATCGGACTTTCACAAGTAAAGCTGGACGAAAACGGCTACGTCTATGGACTTTTGCCCGCAACTGAGGGCCGCAAAAAAGATACGCCCATCGGATTTATCAGCCACATGGACACATCGCCTGACTTTTCGGGCGTAAATCCCAAACCGCAAATCATCGAGGATTACGATGGCGAAGACGTTCCGCTCAAAGGCTCCGGCGCCACACTGAAAGTCGAGGACTTTCCCACGCTCAAGTGGCTCAAGGGCCGCACGCTCATCACCACCGACGGCACAACGCTCCTCGGCGCCGACGACAAAGCCGGCATTGCAGAAATCGTGACCGCCATGGAAGAACTCATCGAAGCCGACCGTCACGCCGAAAGCCGCGGCTACGAAAATCTCGCCGGCCACGGCGACATCTGGGTCTGCTTCACGCCAGACGAAGAAATCGGACGCGGTGCAGACCGCCTGGACCTCGGCTATTTCAAGGCAAAATACGCCTACACCGTTGACGGCAGCTACGAAGGCGACATCGCCTACGAAAACTTCAACGCCGCAAGCGCCACGTTCAAAATCCACGGCAAAGGCGTGCATCCCGGCGAAGCGAAAGGCATCATGAAAAACGCCAGCCTCATAGCCGCAGAAATCGCGATGGCGCTCCCCGCAAACGAAACCCCCGCCACCACCGAGGGCCACGAAGGATTCTACCACCTGACAGACATGCAAGGCGACGTCACAGAAGCAACGCTCTGCTACATCGTCCGCGACCACGACCAGATTCGATTCGAGGACCGCCAAAATTACCTCAAGGAAATAGCAGAAGATTTCAACAAGAAATTCGGCGGCACCCCTTTTACAAAAAATGAAAAGAACCGCGCCGGCGGCTCCGTTGTCGAACTCGAACTCAAGCATTCCTACAGCAACATGCTGCAAGTCATCGAAAAGACGCCCGAAGTCCTCGAACGCGCCCGCGCTGCCATCGAATCCGTCGGAATCCCCGCCACAAGCGACCCCGTCCGCGGCGGCACAGACGGCGCAAAGCTCAGCTTTATGGGCCTTCCCTGTCCAAATCTTGGCACCGGCGGCTACGGCTACCACGGCCCCTTTGAACATGTGACCGTCGAGGGCATGGAAACGGTTGTCCGCATCATCAAAAGAATAGCCTGTTCTTTATGACAAAATCCTAAAAAAAATTTGTTTTTCTCGACAATTTTATTATACATTAGAAAAAAACATTCGGGAAACCGATTTTTCTGATTGAATCCAAATCAGAATTTTCATACAGGTCATTTTAGAACGGAGGTCTATATGCATATTTCTTTTATTGTATTCATAATCATCGCCATCGCGGTCGTTGCCATTTCGTCCTATTTTCTAGGCAAGAGGGTCAGCAAGGCAGCCCAGCACGAATCCCCCGAAGCAAGGAACACCATTCCGTATAGCGACTGCGTCGCCAAGAATACCGAGGCCTTCAAGTACGGGTCTTTCACCGATGCACGCGACGGCGAGACATACCGCACCGTCAAAATCGGCGACCAAGAATGGATGGTTGACAACCTGCGCTTCAAACCGGCAGGCGAAGGCAGCTACGCGCCCAACAACGAAGAATCAAACGTGAAAACATTCGGTCGCCTCTACACATGGACAACCATGCTAGGCATCCCGTCCGAATTCACCGAACAAACTCCAGCCAGGGATTTCGAAATGTACCACAAGATGAGAGAAAAAAACTACCAGGGCATTGCCCCGGAAGGTTGGCACATACCGAGCACAAAGGAATGGGAAACGCTTTTGAGCCATTTGGATGAAAAAACAGACGGCAGTGAACTTCGCAGCGCCTGTTTCTGGCACAAGCCCGGCAAGGATTCCTTCGGGTTCTTCGCGCTCCCAGCAGGCTACCGCTTCGACAACGGCACTTTCTGCCATTTCGGCAGGCGCGCCCGCTTTTGGAGCAAGGACGAATACGGCAAAGCAAACGCCTTCCGCCTGAGCATCACGAACAATTCCATTGACATCGAAGGCGTTTATCGATCCGACGCAGTCTCTGTCCGTTGCGTAAAGAATGCGTGACAGTAGGTGATAAAAGTCAAAAACGACTCGTTCTGAATTGCTAAAAAGTCCCTCGCGAAATTTCGCGAGGGCTTTTTCGAACTTTTGCAAGAACACCGCGGCTTTGGAAGGAAGGGTGTGTTCATTAGGGATCATCGCCTTCGAATGTAACTTACAAAAGCAAAACGCTTGCTGTCAGGCGCCCAGGAATTGACGTTAATCGTTCCCTGACCACCAAAAAGCTTGAGGATAGTCAGCGGTGCCGACCATTCATTTGCTCGCATTGCGCTGGTTTGCCCAGATTGAACTTCACGGCACATCAAACGGATTTCCACATTTTTGTTCGGCACATGCTCGCCCGGACGCACATCCGTTTCCGTATAAGCGACCATCACCACCTTCTGACGGTCCGGCGAAATATGCGGGAACCACGTATTCCAATGCAGGTCGTGTGTCATCTGCGTCTGCTCGGAACCATCCGCCTTCATGCGAAACGCCTGCATGCGCCCAGAACGTTCCGAATTAAACCAAATATATTCGCCATCGCAATCGTATTCGGGTCCGTCATTCAGCCCGAAAGCCGTCGTGAGACGTGTCTCGTTGCCGCCCACCGCAGGAATCGTATAAATATCATAACTACCATTACGTTCAGCGCAATAGGCGAGAGTCTTCCCGTCCGACGTAATGCCGTGAAGATAGCTTGGAGCAAGTGGCGTCACCAAACGAGGCAATCGACCGTCAAAGTAAATCTTGTAAATGCGCGAAAGTCCATCTTCTTTCGTGTGATGGCTCACGTAAATTCCGCTACCGTCCGGGTCGAGAACGTGGTCGTTATTGCAGTTATCGACAAAGTAACTTTCAACAGGAGTCACCACGCCCGTCGCTATCGAAAACTTAAAAATGCGACCGTTACTGTTGTACGTCAGGAACGAGCCATCCGCACTCCAGTTCGGCGCTTCGATTACGCAGTCAAACTCCTTGAGAATTTTAGCCTCGCCAGATTCGATATCAAAGACTTGCAAAATAGATTTATCGCCGTTACGGTTCCAAGTTTCACTCGGAGAAATTTCAAATGGATAGCTCACGCCAAACTGCTCACGAATCTTGTCCATGAGTGTCATAAATTCCATCGTCTTCGCATGCGTTATTTCCGGACGTTCCCAAACAGTAATCCTCGCAGACTCCCCGCGACGTTCCACACTTTCACAAGAACAACGGCCTCCACCAGCGACAAAATCAACTTCATGCCGGAACAGCGCAGGATTCTCGATGGCCTCCTTGCATGCGAGAACTTCGTATTCATAGCAGTTGCAAAGACGCGGAGGCTCAACCGTTTCGGCAACATTCCCCGCTTCATCAAGCAATTCCAACTTCACCATGTCATTCAGATTCTGCACACGGATTTGCCCAGCCGTTCCGTAAATCACGCCTTCGTTATGCGTCGGCGACACCATCGAAGTCTTGAGATACGCCTTTTGACCATTTTCATAAGTGAGGTTAATCCAGTCGCTTGCATCCACGTCAGTCTTAAACTTGACGCATTTGCAATCCATAGATGTAATTTCGTTGCGGACAACATTTCCATCCGCATCAACACGTTCACCGAGGAATAAATCCGCAAAAGTAAGACTGTAAATGCCAATATCCAGTAACGCCCCGCCCGCAAGTGACGGATTCCACAAACGCTCATTATGGCTGAGCATCATCGAGAAATCGGCCTCTACCGTCTCCACGTTCCCGACGCGACCATCGCCAATCCATCCGCGAATCGTCTTTAACGCAGGCAAAAAGCGAGTCCACATCGCTTCGCACAAGAAGACACCCTTATCGTGCGCAAGCGAAATCAACTCGGCAGCCAATTTCGCATTCGCCGTAAAAGCCTTCTCCACAAGAATATTCCGCCCATGTTCAATGCAGAGTTTCGCAAACTCATGATGATGCGAATGCGGAGTTGCAATATAAATCAAATCAATTGTAGAATCTGCCGCCAGCTCTTCGTAACTGCCATACGCTTTTTCAAATCCATATTCCTTGGCAAAAGCAGTCGCCTTTTCCAAGTTACGGGACGCCACAGCATAGCATTCCACGCCTCTCCCCACTTTTTCCAAGGTCTTAACAGCAGCAGCCATCTTTGTCGCAATATGGCCACATCCGAGAATCGCAAATTTCAAATCCTTCATGCTGTAAATATAAACAGCATGCAATCCCACCCGTCAAAAAAAGCTGCAATTCCTGTTTACCGCTGTAGCCGACCCGCCGTGGGCAGCAAAATCAAGCCAAAAGTTTCACCACCTCGACATCGGCAGGGAGCCAGTTGACCGTGTTCAGGTTTTCGCGGTCAAGCCATTTGGCATCTTCGTGTTCCAAGAGTTTCGGCTTGCAGCCTGCAGCTAGTGTACAGAAAAAACAGTGCATCGTCAAGTGAAATTTCGGGTAATCATATTCCACCGTACATATCTTTTCGCCAACATTCACGTCAACGACGAGTTCTTCTTTAAGTTCGCGAACTAGCGCTTGCTCTGGGGTTTCGCCCGATTCCATCTTTCCGCCCGGAAATTCCCAGCCACCTTTCTGGTCGCCATACCCGCGCTGTGTGGCGAAAATACGACTGCCATCTACGATAACACCTGCGACAACTTCTATAGATTTCATAGTGCTAAAGATAAAAACTAGATTTAACTAGATCCTTCGACTCCGCTCAGGATGACATTCCATTTGCGAAAAATCATAAAAATTTCGCTTATAAGATTTTTATATAGCAAAACCCCTTGACTTCCTTAATTAAATTTTATAAAATTCAATTGTATAAAACCTAATTAAAGGAGACTCAACATGAACATCTACGATTTCACACTTATCGACGGTAAAGGTAACGAAGTTCCGCTCTCTAAATTCAAGGGCGAAGTCATGCTCATCGTAAACACAGCGACCGGCTGCGGATTCACCCCGCATTACAAGCCGATAGAACAGATGTACTCCGATTTCCACGACAAGGGCTTCGAAGTCATCGACATTCCCTGCAACCAGTTCAAAGGCCAAACGCCCGGCACCGATGAAGAAATCCACGAATTCTGCACGCTCAACTACGGCACGGAATTCCCGCAAATGAAAAAAACCGATGTGAACGGTCCAAACGAACTCCCGCTTTACACCTATCTGAAATCGCAAAAAGGTTTCGAAGGTTTCGGGCTTGGCGTGAAAGCCGCCGCGATGGCCCTTCTGCTCAAGAGCATCGACAAAGATTACAAGAACAATCCCGACATCAAATGGAACTTTACTAAATTCGTCGTCGATCGCGAGGGAAACGTCGTCGCCCGTTTTGAGCCAACCGCCAAAATGGAAGATGTCCGTGCCTGCGTCGAAAAACTACTCTAGGACATTTCATGAATTGCCCGCAACTTAAACTCGAAAACCAATTGTGCTTTCCGCTCTATGCGGTTTCTAAAGAAATCACGCGACGCTACACGCCGTTTTTGGAACCGCTTGGACTCACTTATACGCAATATATCGCAATGCTAGTCTTGTGGGAAGAAAAGAAATGCAACGTGACCGAACTCGGGAAAAAGCTTTTTCTCGACTCGGGGACGCTCACTCCGCTTTTGAAAAAACTAGAAGCCAAAGGCTACGTGAAACGCACTCGGGAAACATCCGACGAACGTTGTCTTTCCGTTTGCCTTACTGACGAAGGAGAACTGTTGCAAAGCAAGGCAAAAAACATTCCAAAATCCATGGCAAGTTGCGTGAATTTATCGCCGGACGAAGCGAAAACCTTATACAACACTCTCTACAAAATTTTGGGCAGCTTTAAGGATAACGCATGATTAAGATTTTATTCGTTTGCCACGGAAACATCTGCCGCAGTCCCATGGCGGAATTTGTCATGAAAAAGATGGTTCACGAATTGCAGACAGTTCTCTCTGCCAGCACAACGTTGAGCGCCGAAGATTTTGAAATTGCCTCCGCCGCAACAAGCACCGAAGAAATCGGGAACCCGGTCTATCCGCCAGCGCGCCGCATGCTCGCTCGCCACAACATCGACTGTAGCGGGAAAACGGCCCGCCAAATGACCATAGCCGACTACAACCATTACGATTACATCGTGCTCATGGACCAAAACAATTTGCGGAATCTCCGCTGGATTCTGCCACGCGACATTTACGAACGGGAAACCCGCAAACCCTGCAAAATTTCGCTATTGATGGACTGGGCCCACAAAAGCCGCGATGTCGCAGACCCTTGGTACACTGGCGATTTCGAATCCACCTGGCAAGATGTGAACGAAGGCTGCAAAGCCATGCTCCAATGGATTATTGAAAATCATTAAACAGCAAAACCGGCTCAAACGAGCCGGTTTTTCTTTATTGTGCAACTTGCACAATTTACCCTAACAACAATCACTTCACCGAAACAGTAAACATCTGCCCGCCAGAATGCGGTTTGACAAGATAAACACCCGAACGCTTGACTGCCACACGAGCCATCGTCTGCAAATCATCAGAACCCATAGCCCTGAACCTTGTGACAAGTCGCCCCTGCATATCAAACACATGATACTCCATTTCAGCATCATTCAGACGCAAACCACGCGAATGATTCAAAGACATTGTCGTCGGGTCCTTGAAATCCAACCAGTCGATATTGACATAGTTCCCAACAATTTCCATTTTGAGCACATGTTCGCCCTTGAGGAGTTTCACCATGCCAGCATCAAGAGTCGCATAAGCATCCCAACCCGCACTCTTTTCAAAAACAATATTGTCCAGCACCATTTTGTCATCAACATACAACTTTATTCCTGTATTCTCAGAAGTAGTCGCATAGCGAACTTGTAAAGCATATTCCTGTTCACGATCAATATTTACTGTATATTCCAGCCATTCGCCTTCTTGCGTGTAGCCGATGGCATAACCATCAACCGCTTTTACGATATCAACAGCGTCTTCGCGATACTCACCACCCTTGTTGTCATCGTCCTTGTCGAGGTAGGCCTTGCCCGGACCGCCCACGTCGTAGTTTTCGACTTCGATCTTGCCCGGAACAGCCGCCGCAACATCTTTGTAAGGCGCTTGCGGAATAATCGGTGTAATATACACGCGATAACCGTACTTGGTATTCGTAATGTTTACCGGTACCGTAATCTTGCCGTCGTTTACGTCGTATTCCTTATCAGATACCAAATTCGTCGATGGAACAGCTTTATCCTTATTTTCCCATACAACATATTCAACAATCACATTCACCTTGTTACCAAAAGCAGAAGGGATGCCCGAAATGTTCACATTCACATCGCCCCTGGTATTGCCGCCAAGTACAATGCTCGCAAAGCCTTTTTTCTTGTCGAGAGCGGCAAAACCATCTACGCCATCGCTCTTGTCGTTGGGGGGAGTGACCTTTGCCATGTAGCCGCTCATGTCGCCATACCACTTGTAGAGCCACCAGCCGCCACCACGCTCGTTATCCTTGGTGAGCAAACTTCCCAAACGCCCCGGCAGCGGTACGAACCACCAAGAAATCATCGCGCTTTCGACACCATGACGTTCAAACTTGGCTATAAACGGAATCGAAAGACCAGGGCAACCTTCTTCGCTATGTTCGGTCGAAGAATATTCGTTGATACTCAGCGGACGCGGTTTTACGTTGTACTTCTTTTCGAGGTTACGGTATGTTTCGACAGAGCCCACAAAGCCACCACTCCCCCATTGGTGCCAACTCACGACATCAGGCATGCAATTGTTCTGCGAGCAATATCTTACGAAATCTTCCATTTTGGAAGCATGGTAAAAAGAATACGACGGTCCGATGATTTTTGCACCGGGGTCCATCTGGCGAATTAAATCGTAAGTCTGTTTCCAAAGGCCGGAATTGAAGTCGATGTTCGATTTCCAAGTATCGTTCGGTTCATTCCAGATTTCATAACCGTCAAAATTCTTGTTGTTCGATTTGAGCTTATCGTTGATAACGGATTTCACTTCGTTTTTCCAGTGATCCATAT
The DNA here is from genome assembly GCA_946413655.1 of uncultured Fibrobacter sp. Classification (GTDB taxonomy): domain Bacteria; phylum Fibrobacterota; class Fibrobacteria; order Fibrobacterales; family Fibrobacteraceae; genus Fibrobacter. The sequence goes on from CAMKLO010000019.1 coordinate 22,801, forward strand.
TCTGGAACTTGTACGGCCATCCCGGCAGAACGTCCGCAAGGCGAATTTGGATTTTCGCACCGATGCTTTCAACACGAGGCGCCACAAGGAAGGCACCACCAATCGGCTGTTGACGACCATTACCGCTACGCGCCGGAGAAAGGAACACGTTCGGCTTGAGAGGCGCCACATCCTTTTCAATATTACTCGGAAGCGTTTCCGTCAAACCGTAAAGCGAGCCCGTTGCCACATGAGTCACCGGCTTGATGCTATCACCAAGGCTTACGCCCAGATTCACCGCAGCTTGAGAAATCGAAGCCGCCGCAAAAAACACAAAGAGAAATTTGTTTTTCATACCACATCCTTTTAACCACAATAAAAAATACCCCCATAAAGGGGGCATTTCAAAACCATTAAATCTTTTTTATTGTCTGATTGACAAAACTACTTGCAAGTAAATCCCTGCAATTCAAGCCCAGCCCGCATTTCGCCATAAGTCGAAGTGCGTTTCATGTCCATTGCTTTCATAAAGCGGCAATCGTTGTCGATATGCATCTGGAAACCCGTCATCGTCGGAGTCACCTCGCCCTTTCCACTCGCACGGATATGCTCCATCATCTGTTCACGCTGGTCAAACTGCTCCGGCGGCACAAACACATCCGTCACGATATCGACATTTTCAATTTCCGAATCGCCGAACACAAACGAAATCGTCACAAGATTCTTGAGTCCGTGGAATTGGCCGTCCACCTTGCAAACCAAATTTTTATTGGCGGGTTTCTTGGACTTTTTGGCCTTCTTGTTCGCCTGCGCCGCCTTCGCCTTCGGGTCCGGAGTGTATTGCAGCGCCTCCAGCATAACGTCTTCCTTCACGACACCCACCAACTGGTTGATAATGCGGCCATCCTTGATAAAAAAGAACGTCGGAAACGCCTGAATCGGGAGCGTATTCTTGATTTTCTCGATATTCGGTTCATCGATGCCCACAGACGCAATCTTGATATCGTTATAGTTTTTCGCTATACCAATAAGTGTCGGGATCATAACAAGGCACGGCGGGCAACTCGTCGATGAAATTTCCAGAATCACGGGCTTTTTCGACTTCAAGATTTCCTTCTCGAAATTGTCGTCGTTAATCTTCACAATCCGAATGTCTTCGTCTGCCAAAGGAGCGCCCTTTGCAGAAACATTGCAGAAGCCACCCAAAGCAAAAACAGTCGCCATCACACAAGCAACGACGTTCACCGCAAAAATATTTTTCAGTTTTTTCATTTTCGTTTCCTTAGTTCTTTTGGCAAAATACAAAAATAAAACAAGACATTTTCTATCTTTCTTCGCATGCAGACCGAAAACACCCAAGAAAAAATCAAAGGCAATCCAATCGCCCTTTTGCCCATCGCCGTCTTCCTGGTGCTCTATCTAGGACTCGGCATCACATTCGAATATATTCTCAAGGTTCCGATGGGATTCTACAACATTCCCATCGTGGCCGCATTCCTGGTGGCGATTTTCGTCGCGTGCGTGCAGAATCGCAAGCTGAATTTCGACCACAAAATGAACGTGATGGCAGGCGCCCTTGGCGACCGCAACATTTTCTTGATGATTCTCATTTTCCTCTGCGCGGGTATTTTCGCAGGCATTCTCGGGCGTAGTAGCGCTTCGGCGGCGGCTTACTTGCTGCTGGACTTTATCCCGGCGCAGTTTGCGGTGGTGGTGCTGTTTGTGGTGGCGGCGTTCGTCTCGACAGCGATGGGGACATCCGTGGGCACGATTGCGGTGGTCTCGCCGATTGCAGTCGAAGTCGCTCAGATGGCGGGCTTCGGCGTTCCATTCTGCGTGGCGACAGTAATTGGCGGCGCAATGTTCGGTGATAACTTGAGCTTTATTTCGGACACGACGATTGCTGCGACATCTACGCAGGGTTGCCAAATGAAGGACAAGTTCCGCGTAAACTTTTTGATTGCGCTCCCAGCGGCGCTTCTCGCAATTGCGATTATCACGGCGATTTCGTTTGCAACCGAAGCAAAGACCGTTGCCGAAAACTCATACAACCTAATTCAGCTCATCCCGTACGTTCTCGTACTCGCGCTTGCCCTCACAGGCATCAACGTTTTTGCAGTGTTGCTCATCGGCATCGTCGCGGCGTCCATCATTATGGTGGGTTCCGGTTCACTCGACATGATTGGACTTTTACAGAACATCGGTAACGGTATTTCGGGAATGTACGAGACAATTCTCGTTGCGGTTTTAGTAAGCGCCTTGTGCGGACTCATCCGCATCCACGGCGGTTTCGCAGCGTTACTGGACTTCATACACAAAGTATTCAAAGGACATCGTAGCGGGCAAGTTGGCGTTGGCCTCTTGGTAAGCGCACTCGACATCGCAACCGCAAACAATACGGTCGCTATCGTGATGGCAGGGCCCATCGCAAAACAGATGGGTGACGAGTATAGAATCTCACCGAAAAAGACCGCCTCGCTTTTGGATATTTTCAGCTGCGTAGTTCAAGGGATTTTGCCATACGGAGCCCAGATGCTCGTAGCACTTTCCGCAATTTCGGCAGCCCTCCCCGAAGCCAATGTGAGCGCATTCAACCTGATTCCATACATGTTCTACCCGTTCCTGCTGCTTGTAAGTGTACTTATATTCATCGCGATTTCCCCGCGTAAGGTTAAGCAGACAATCTAGCTAAACGCGGTCTCCCACTTGCATTTCATTTTTTTCGCGCAACACTTGTCTGCGCGATTTTCATTTTGTAGTTTAACTAGAAAGACGGCGAGAACATATCATTCTCGCAAAACAGATGCTGTCCACTCCGGACAGCCTTTTTACTACAAAGTAAAATTTATTCCAAACTAAACTATAAAATCACTACTCCGCGCAAACGATACTTTGTAGTTTGCAATATGGGGACGGGAATTCGTCTCTTAATAAAAATACAGGAGGCAATCATGAAAAACATCAAGATAATGGTGGCTGTAGCGCTTGCGGTTATGGTCACTACATCTTTCGCAGCAAGCGCCATCAAATCGAAACGCGGCAGCATCGATCTCACGTCAAGTAAAGATGGAGGCACGGTGGTCTGCACAGCAGATTTTAATGACGAACTGACTATTGTCAAAGAAGACGCTACAACTGTTCTCGTCAAAGGGAGATGCGGACAGGGCTGGGTCGAAAAATCCAAAGTCGAATATATCGCCAAAGGTCCAGGGGACAAATCCTTCACAATGGACGATGTTATTCTTGTCGGTTGGGAGGACAACAGAACACTTGTCGATATATTCTCTGACAATATCGAAGATTTCGAAGGCGTAGATATCAATCGTGATTTCAAGGAATACCTGACTTACACGATGGACCGTGAGCAGACAGAAATGCGGCACGGCGAAAATTAAAACCCAATCTCATAATATCAACGCAGCTCCCAAGGGGGCTGCGTTTTTTCGTTGTCTTAAATTTTCCATGCAGAACAAAGCGTTACAATTTTATTACATTTTTCGTCGATTTAACAAAATAGACCCTTTATAAAGGATTAATTATGAATATTGCTATCGTCGGTACCGGATACGTTGGGCTTGTCAGTGGTACATGCTTTGCCGAAATGGGTGTCAACGTCACATGCGTCGATGTGAACCATGCGAAAATCGAATCCCTCCAGAAAGGCGAAATTCCCATATACGAACCGGGCCTCGACGAGATGGTCTTGAGGAACCAGCGCGAAGGTCGCCTCAGCTTCACCACCGACCTCGCCAGCGTCCTCGACAACGTAGAGATGGTATTCAGCGCCGTGGGCACTCCCCCCGACGAAGACGGCTCCGCCGACTTGCAGTATGTTCTCGCCGTCGCGCGCACTTTCGGCCAGAACATCAAGAAATATACAGTGCTCGTGACCAAATCTACCGTCCCGGTCGGCACCGCCAAGAAGGTCAAGGCTGCGATTCAAGAAGAGCTCGACAAGCGCGGCGTCAAGATTCCGTTTGATGTGGCGAGCAACCCGGAATTCTTGAAGGAAGGAAGCGCCATCACGGACTTCATGAAGCCCGACCGTGTCGTCGTCGGCGTCGAAAGCGAACAGGCCAAGGAACTCATGACCCGCCTCTACCGCCCGATGATGCTCAACAACTTCCGCGTGATTTTCACCGACATCCCGAGCGCCGAGATGATCAAGTACGCCGCGAACTCCATGCTCGCGACCCGCATCAGCTTCATGAACGACATCGCGAACCTCTGCGAACTCGTAGGCGCCGACGTGAACATGGTCCGTAAAGGCATCGGCAGCGACACCCGCATCGGCTCCAAGTTCCTCTACCCCGGCTGCGGCTACGGCGGCAGCTGCTTCCCCAAAGACGTGAAGGCCCTCATCAAGACCGCCGAGAAGAACGGCTACAAGATGGGCGTGCTCAAGGCTGTCGAAGAAGTCAACGAATACCAGAAGACCGTGCTCTTCCGCAAGCTCGCCAAGCGCTTTGGCGGCGAAGCGAACCTCAAGGGCAAGACCATCGCCATGTGGGGCCTCGCCTTCAAGCCGGAAACAGACGACATGCGCGAAGCGACCGCCCTTGTTTTGATCGACTTGTTGGTGAAAGCCGGCGCTGTCGTGCGAGTCTATGACCCGGTCGCCATGAACGAATGCAAGCGTAGAATGGCTGCGCGAGAAGACGCCGCGACCATCGCAAGCCAAATCGTTTACTGCAACGACATGTACGAAGCATTGCTCGACGCCGACGCCTTGCTGCTCGTGACCGAATGGAAGCAGTTCCGCATGCCGAGCTTCGGCGTGATGAAAAAGTCCATGAAGAACGCCCTCATCATCGACGGTCGCAATATCTACGACCCCAAGGAACTCGCCGAAGCCGGATTCGAATACAGCGCCATCGGATGCTAGATTAGGCAAAAATAGCCCCATCCAGTCAAGTCCTGAAAATGCGGCAGGCGTGAACGTCATCCAAAGCAAAACGCGCAACGTCATCCTGAGGACAGAAAGGACGAAGACTACCCAGAAGGTGAGAGTCGCGCCCAAGCAAGCTTGGGCATGACCGAGCCAAAGGGTAGGGGCGATAGCCCCATCCAGTCAATGTGCAAAAATATAGATGTTACGGGTTAGTTGAAAAAAAGGAAACAAGATGCTTGATAAAAATGTGATTCTCGACGGAAAAGCCGTCCTCGTTACCGGAGCCGCAGGCTTCATCGGATGTAACCTCTGCAAGAAGTTGCTTAATGATTACGACTGCTCCGAACTCGTCGGCCTAGATTCCATCACCGACTACTACGACGTGAACATCAAGTACGAGCGTCTCAAGGAAATCGAAGCCCTCGCTACCTCGACCGGCAAGAAATGGACATTCGTCAAGGCAAACCTCGCCGACAAGGCCGCCATCGACAGCCTGTTCGAGAAGTACCACTTCGCCGTCGTCGTGAACCTCGCCGCCCAGGCCGGAGTCCGCTATTCCATCACGAACCCGGACGCCTATATCCAGAGCAACCTCATCGGCTTCTACAACATCCTCGAAGCCTGCCGCAGAGGCGCAGAAAAAGGCGAAGTCGAACATCTCGTCTATGCCAGCTCCTCCAGCGTCTATGGCAGCAACAAGAAGATCCCCTACTCCACCGACGACAAAGTGGACAACCCGGTTTCCCTGTACGCCGCCACCAAAAAGAGCAACGAACTCATGGCCCACGCCTACAGCAAGCTCTACAACATCCCCAGCACAGGGCTGCGCTTCTTTACCGTCTACGGCCCCGCCGGTCGCCCCGACATGGCCTACTTCGGCTTCACCAACAAGCTCAAAGCCGGCAAGACCATCCAGATATTCAACTACGGCAAATGCAAACGCGACTTTACCTACGTCGATGACATCGTCGAAGGCGTCGTCCGAGTGATGCAGCACGCCCCCGAAAAGCAGAATGGCGAAGACGGACTACCACTCCCGCCCTACAAAGTCTATAACATCGGCAACAACCACCCCGAGAACCTCCTCGACTTCGTGACAATACTGCAAGAAGAACTCGTCCGCGCCAAGGTGCTCCCCGCCGATTACGACTTCGAAGCCCACAAGGAACTCGTGCCCATGCAACCCGGCGACGTGCCAGTGACCTACGCCGACACGACCGCACTCGAACAGGACTTCGGCTTCAAGCCCGCCACCCCGCTCCGCGATGGCTTAAGGAAATTTGCGGAGTGGTATGCCGAGTATTACGGGAAGGGAGAGTAGAGAACAAATATGAACCGTAAAGACGCTATAGTAAAAGGCAACAACGCATTTTCAAAACGTCATGGTTGCAAAAAGACCGGCGGTTACTATATTAGAGAGGAAAATTTCTAAATTTAGAGTCTAAAAAGATTTGAAATATATGTTCGATATATCGTTGTCTATTGTTAGTTACAATAATAAGCATGTCATTGAAGAATGCCTTGATTCGTTGTACAAAACGCAATCGAGCAAGCTCTCCATGCAAGTTTTCATTGTTAACAATAGCCAAACAGAACGGTGTGATGACTTAGAAGAAAAATACCCCGTAAAAGTCATTCAAATGCCCAAGAACGTGGGTTTTGGCAAAGGTCATAACACAGTACTACCCTTTATCGACAGCAAATATCATGCAATCGTAAATCCTGATATTATCTTTACAAAAGATATCTTTAACAAATTTATTGACTACTTGGATGCCAATCCTGACATAGGCTGTGTAGCCCCTCTTATGTTTAGCGAAGATGGAACCCCACAAGATGTTTATCGCAGAGAATTAACCATTCTTGACCTTCTAGTTCGCTACACACCAAATTTTCTAAAAAAAATTCCTACTATAGGAAAGCGTTTCGACAGACACCTAATGAAAGATGTTCCCAAAGACAAACCATTTGAATGCGAATTCATTCAAGGTTCATTTCTTGTTGTCCCGACGCAAATGCTAAAAGAGATTAACGGATTCGACGACCGTTATTTCATATACGCCGAAGATGCGGATTTTTGCAAACAACTACGAAAAACACATAAAGTCATGTGCTACCCTGAATGCAAAGTCATTCACAAATGGGAAAAGGCTAGCCATAAAAATTTGAAACTTTGCCGAATTCACGCCGCTTCGCTTATAAAATATTTCTGCAAGTGGGGATGGCGTGTATGGTAAAGAAGAACTGCTCAAGGAGGTAGGTACGAGTTCCTTAAACCTTTCCTACATTCCTCCAAATATAAAAACGGTTGTCATAATAAACGACTTCGATTATATTGAAGGCGGAGCCGCCAATGTAGCTATTTCTACAGCAAAAGCTCTCGTTAAGGCAGGATACAACACATATTTTTTTTCTGCAGTATCTAGAAAAAATACTCCCAAGATTAATGGAGTGAAATATATTAGCACAAACCAGTACGCATCTCTTTCCGATCCAAACAAGATGAGAGGTGCGTTAAACGGTTTGTACAATTTCAAAGCGGCTCGAAGTTTAAAAAAGCTATTAAAAAATTTAGACAACAAGACAACCTTAATCCATATTCATACATGGACTAAAGCGTTATCAAGCTCCATTTGGAATGCCGCATATTCATTGCACGTACCCATATATTTAACGTGCCATGACTATTTTACAGTATGCCCCAATGGAGGTTTTTTCAATTACAAAAAAACAAGAATTTGTAAAAAAAAGCCATTATCCATTTCCTGCCTTAAATGCAATTGTGATTCTAGAAACTATGGAATCAAGCTTTATCGCTTCGCACGAGGCATCGTCCAAAACAAATTAGTTAACATTTTAAAAAAAACTTCGAAATTCATTTCGATATCCTCCTTTAGTGAAAACATTCTAAAAGAGAACTTCCCTAAGAACATCATTTTTGAACGCGTTTACAACCCAATAGATGCAATTGATTTCGCAGAAAAAATCCATCCAGAATCCAACAAGTATTTTTTATTTGTCGGTCGCCTTTCCAAGGAAAAAGGGTGTGAACTATTTTGCCAAGCAATCACAGACCTGAAACAAAAGGGAATAGTCGTTGGTGATGGTCCCGACGCATCAAGATTACGAAGCATGTTTACCAATGATTACGTATCATTTGTCGGATGGAAAAATCGTAATGAAGTTTTCGAATACATGCATAGGGCAAAAGCACTAATTTTCCCTTCGATGTGGTACGAAACTGATGGATTAAGTGTTCGAGAAGCGCTATCAATAGGCCTACCATGCATTGTTTCGGATTGCTGTGCTGCAAAAGACTATATAACAGATTCAACAAAGGGATGCACTTTTAATTCATTAGAAAATCTAAAACAAGCTATTACAGAATACAACGGGAGTTCTCTTCACTATGAAAATTAGCGTAATCATTGTTGCATACATAAATTCCGAAGTATTAGTAAAATGCTTAAAATCCATTGAAAAATACAACGACATCGGAGAATGTCTAGAAATCATTATAGTTGACAATAGTCCTGCAGAAAAAAGAGTCGAAAAAGCAATCATTGAAAACGGTTGTAAATTTACAAAGTATATCCCAGCAGACAACAAAGGGTTTGGCGCAGGAAACAACATCGGGGCTTCTCATGCAACCGGAAATGTCTTGGCCTTTCTAAACCCCGATATTATTTTAATTCAACCCATATTTTCCAAAGTTCAAAAGCACTTCGAATCAAACACAAATCTTGCTTTACTAGGCGGTAAATTACTTTATGAGGATTTATCCTCTGCATTTTCGTTCTATTACGACTACAAGATAGGACTAATATATAAGTGGTCTCTTAAATTATGGAATAAATTGAATATATTCAACCATCGTAGTATGTTCATATCCGGAGCGAATTTATTTATCCGTTCTGAAATTTTTGAAGAAGCCGGGAAATTCGATGAAAACATTTTCATGTATTATGAAGAGACTGATTTAACTAGGCGGATAAGAAAAAGTTCCAAACAAGAAATAAAGTTCGACAAAAATCTGAAAATGATTCATTTAGAACGAAAAGGAAGCCCCATTTCGCCTAAAATGGTTGATTACGAAATAAGCTCGTCCATATACTATGGCAAAAAATATGGACTGGATTATAAAAAGAAACTTAAATTTGAATTACAGTACTTAAACATAAAGATTTTTATTTATAAGCTAATCAACAAATCCCGAGTGCACTCGTTAGAAACAATAGCCGATGAATACAAAAAAACAATTCAAGCCTTGTCGTAAATTATGTCTGTTGGAAAAATAAGTATAAATCCATTCCTTTTTTTTGCAGTGTTAGCATCAAGCATGATTGGTGCTCAGATTTTCGGCATATCTTTTTCTAAAATTTCATTAATACCATTAGAAATCTATATTCTGCTACATTTGAAAAATACGAAAATTGAATTGCACCAGGAAAAGAAAATGCTTTTACTCTGGTTTGGTTTCATTATCGTATCAAGCACCCTAAATTACATTTTCACAGATTCCCCTCTAGAAGGCTATAAAACAGTATTATTGTTAAATATCGCACAAACGCTTATATTCTTAATTCCAATATTATTGAAATTAGGGGATTTCAATGATATTTTTGAAAAAACAGAGAAATACATTTTGATAATCGCAAAAATCAACTGCATTTGGTGCGTTATTCAATTTATAGCCTGGTATGTTTTTTCATTTGATTTCAATCACTTCTTTTTTATTAATGTTTTGCACGGCCTGTTAGGTGAAAGAGAATGGACCGCGTCCTACAACGATTCACTCGCCGTAGCCATTCGTCCAACAGGTCTGAATCACGACCCAGCGTTTCTATCTATTCTTTTAGTATTCGGTTTCGTTTTAACAAAATCGAAGTTCTGGAAATATTTTTTCTTCATAGGAACTTTGTTGGCTATATCGAGAGTAGGGATCGTTACAATTGTATTCATAGCCCTTTATGATAAATACAAAACGGGTCTAATGAAGATTAGTATAAAAAAAATTCTCTATAGTTTGTTTTTTATTTTACTAGTCGGTTCATCTTCATTTTATGTATATAGCAACAATAAATTGGTCCACAACCAAGTGAATAGATCTATTGAAAGATTGTCCGTGATAGCAAAAAACAAGAACAGCAACGACGGGACCAATCGACACGTTTTGTATTTTCCCGCAGCAATTACAACAAGTGCCGAAATGCCTTTATACAACATACTACTAGGTGTTGGTCCACGCACGGGAGGAAATGCATTTGTAAAGACAAGTAATTACAAGAATTATTTCGAATTAAATTCGACCATGCAGGAAAAAACGTGGGCCATTGAATGCGACCCCGCAGAATTACTACTTGGAATGGGCTTGACTGGTTTTTGTCTATATTACTTTATAATGATTTGTTTCATAAAGAAATATAGAAAAGACCCGCAAACGCAAATGCTTTTCACGACTATTATCATTTTTGGTATTATGTATGATGTGAGTATGCATCCATTGATAACGCTTTTATTGATAGCAGCAGTTCAACAAACGCACAACAATATTCAACAAGAATCAAAAGGCGAACATGCAATACAATACAGGTGAAACAACCGAATCCTTAAAAAACGAATACAATCCGGACGGTTCTGTTTTGCGGAAATGCCAGTTAAGATTATTCGACATGCTTTGCTATTTCGACGAGATATGCAAAAAATTGAACATCGAATACCGTTTAGACTCAGGTAGTGTTTTAGGAGCTGTTCGTCATGAGGGATTTATACCTTGGGATGACGATCTTGACGTAGTTATTTCAAAAAAAGACGAAAAAAAATTACGTGATTACTTAATATCAAATCCCAACTCACAATACGTATTACTTTGTCCACAAACCGATTCGAGTTATTTGTATCCATGGAACTCGCTGCGTGATTTGAAATCAGAATACTTGCAGGATACTACCATGCATAACGTGAGAAAATACAGAGGAATGCAAATAGATATTTTTACAGAACAGGTAGGATCTATTAAGCCTTTGTTTATTTTCTCAAAGAAATTAACAGCGCTAATCAATCATCATCTTTTAGGCAAAGTTCGATTAGTACCAACGCTACTTTGTTTTATTCAAAAAAATTTACTCATCCCTTCTTTTTCGTTCCTTTCAAAAATAGTAGGAAACAAGAACTACTGTAATTTCAGTTATGGTATCTTTTGGTGGCATCCTATAGCGAAAAAAACGTTGTACCCAACCAAGCCCATTCTTTTTGAAGGAAAGCTTTTCCCGGGGCCTGCAAATCCAGAAAAGTATCTTGAAATTGTTTACGGAAAAAAATGGATGAACCTTCCACCGAAAGAAAATCGTAATTGGCATAAAGCATCCTATCGTATAGAAGATTAACAACCTGTATGGAGAAATATTATGCAAGCAATAATCCTCGCCGCAGGAATGGGCAAACGACTTGGCGAATACACGAAAAATAATACTAAATGCATGGTTTCTGTAAATGGAACACCACTCATTGACCGACTTTTGGGACAACTATGCAAATTGTCATTGAATAGGGTTGTAATCGTTGTGGGTTACGAAGGCCAAAAATTGATGGACTATCTCGGCAACGAACGTAATGGTTTAAAAATCGAATACGTAAACAATCCTATTTATGACAAGACGAACAACATCTATTCACTAGCACTCGCCGAAAAGCAGTTACAGGAAGATGACACGCTCCTCATCGAAAGCGATTTGATTTTTGATGATGGAATGTTCAATCTTCTCATGGACAACAAGTTTCCCAACTTAGCCTTAGTGGCTAAATACGAGACTTGGATGGACGGAACCATGGTTAAGATTGATAAAGACAACAACATTGTCAACTTTGTAACCAAGGCGGCCTTTAGCTATGATGAAGTAGATAGTTACTACAAGACTGTCAATATATATAAGTTTAGCAAGGAATTTTCACGTACTAAATATGTACCCTTCTTGGAAGCCTACAGCAAAGCCGTTGGCAACAATGAATACTACGAGAACGTACTGCGAATTATTTCTTTCTTGAGCAAGAGCGATCTCAAGGCTCTACCAATTACCAACGAGAAGTGGTATGAAATAGACGACAAACAGGATTTGGATATTGCCGAGGCTCTATTCGCCGAAGAAAAGGACATCTTGCGCAAGTATTATGGACGTTATGGTGGGTTCTGGCGATTCCCCAAAATGTTGGACTACTGCTACCTGGTGAATCCGTATTTCCGCAGTTCCCGAATTATAGACGAGATGAACGCAAACTTCAAGACACTTGTGGGTGAATACCCTTCAGGCATGAAAGTCAACACACTTCTAGCCTCCAAGTGTTGGGGAGTGAAGGAAGAGTACATTATTCCTGGGAACGGTGCTGCCGAGCTAATTAAAGCATTGATGGAAGAACTTCCAGGAACTCTGGGTATAACACGCCCCACGTTCGAGGAATATCCGAACCGTCGTAACCCAGAATCCCTTGTCACCTTTGTACCGAAAAATGCTGACTACCGCTATTCAGCAAAAGACCTGATGGAGTTTTTCGGCAAGAATCACGCCGACAACCTGCTGCTGATTAATCCAGACAATCCGTCAGGTAACTTTATCCCGAAGAAAGATATCCTCGCCTTGGCGAAGTGGTGCGAGGAAAAGAGTTGCCGTTTGATTGTGGACGAAAGTTTCGTGGACTTTAGTCATGACTACGAGAACAATTCGCTTCTTGATGACAAAATCCTGAAAGCGTACCCGCACTTGGTGGTAATGAAGAGTATTTCCAAGAGCTACGGTGTCCCGGGAATTCGCCTTGGGATTCTTTGCTCTGCGGATAAGGACCTCATTGCCAAAATGAAGAAGGACGTGAGCATTTGGAACCTCAATAGTTTCGCCGAGTTCTTCATGCAGATTTACACCAAGTACGAAAAGGACTACAAACTTGCCTGTGAGCAGTTCATTGAGGAGCGGGACGCCTTTGGAGATGAGCTACGCAAGATCAAGTTCCTGAGGGTGATGCCTTCAGAGGCAAACTACTATTTGTGTGAAATTCTTTCGCCAAAGAATGCTAATGAACTCGTACTCACAATGCTTAAAAAATACAACATATTGACTCGTGACTGTAGTGACAAGAAGGGTTTTGACGGCAAGCAATACATGCGAATCGCCGTCCGTAGCCACGAAGACAATGCAAGACTTCTCAGCGCTTTCAAGGAGCTAGACAAATGAAAAAGATAACGATTTGTGGCGGTGGCTCTTTAGGTCATGTTTGCATAGGCTTTCTTTCTTCTCAGGAAAATCTTTCGGTAAACCTGTTGACAAATCATCCCGCTAAATGGAATCGAGAAATTACGGTGCAGGATACAAACGGAAACGTCTTTAAAGGCAACCTGGCTACGATATCCTCTAATCCACAAGATGTCATTCCCGACACGGACGTGGTTATACTTTGTTTGCCGGGATTCTTGATAAAGCAGACACTGGAACAAATCAAACCGTATCTTTCTGAAAAGACCGTTGTCGGTTCCATTGTGAGTAGCACGGGATTCTTTTTCTTCGCACATGAAGTTCTTGGTGAAAAAAACAAACTGTTCGGTTTCCAGCGGGTTCCGTTCATCGCGCGAGTTGTTGAATATGGTAAAAATGCCAATTTGCTCGGCTATAAGTCTTCCTTGAACATTGCTGTCGAAAATGTCGAGGACAGGGAATCTTTCAGGTCTTTTGTCGAGAAGTCCTTTAATACGCCGGTTAATTTGCTCCAAAGTTTTTACGAAGCTTGTCTAACGAATAGCAACCCGATTCTGCACACAGGTCGTCTTTATAGTATGTGGCATGGCTGGGATGGAACTCCATACGACCACTGTATTCTTTTCTATAAGGAGTGGACAGAGGATGCCGCTCAATGGTTGATTGATATGGATGCAGAGTTCATGCGTTTACTGGGAAAGCTTCCAATGAACCAGAAGGCAGTGCCTCCGCTTTTGGAGTACTATGAATCTACGGATGCAAAGTCCTTGGCAGCAAAACTGAGTTCTATCAAGGCTTTTGAAACAATCAAGGCCCCGATGAAGGAAACAGAAAATGGTTGGATTCCGGATTTCGAAAGCCGCTATTTTACGGAAGATTTCCCGTTCGGCCTTCGCTTTATTGTGAATCTGTCAAGAACATATGGTCTTGACACCCCCAAAATAAATGAAGTCTATAACTGGGGAATGGAAATCTGCAATCAGACAAAGAAATGATATGAAAAAAAGGTGTTAGGGTAATTACACAAACATGTCAAAAGCAGTTAAAGCAGGCCTCGGCTACGTTATAGGAAATTACCTTTTAAAGGGACTAGTTTTTTTAACTATTCCTATTTTTGCTCGTTTACTCTCTCCCAGTGATTACGGAACATATAACACTTTTGTCGCGTACGAATCAATAGGAACGATTTTTCTCGGTTTAGCAATTCACAGCAGTTACAAGAACGCCCGCTATAAATATTCAGAAGAACAAAACGGGATAATGTTATTTGAACATTACGTATCGACAACAATAACATTTTTAGTTGTCTCTACGCTATTGTGGTTTTTGGGATTTTTCTTTTTTTCTGATCCTTTATCAAATGTTTTAGGTTTAGAAAAAAATTGTTTATATTTTTTAGCACCTTTCTGTATGGGAAATGCCATAATAATGTGTTTTAATTCCTATATGGGATTGCAATATAAGTTCAAGAATTATCTGTTAATAGCCACAGTAAACGCCACAACAAGCATTATCTTATCCATAATCCTAATCAAGACCATATTTAATTCACAACGATATATGGGTAGAATTATCGGTACAACAGCTCCCATTGTCATTATTGGAATAATTATTGCAATCTATTTTATAAAAAAAGCACGCCCCCAAAATTATACAAATTTTTTAAGTTGGGGAATCAAATATAGCCTTCCAATAGTTCCGCATGGTTTAAGTCAAATAGTACTATCACAATTTGATCGAGTCATGATATACCGTATGATAGGCACTACAGAAGCTGGTCTATATAGTTTCTGCTATAACATCTACATGATTTTTTTTGTTACCATCAACTCTTTAGACAATGTATGGGGACCATGGTTTTATGAGAAAATGCATTCCAAGGACTTTAACCAAATAAAAAATATTAGCACTCTATATACATTGATGATGTCATTCTTCGCAGCGATTTTAATTTTTATAAGTCCTGAACTTGTAAAAATTCTTGCTCCAAGTTCATATCATGATGCCATATATTGTGTTATACCGGTTGTCGGCGCTGGGTTCTTTGTTTTCTTATACAATATTCCTGCATCTGTCGAATACTTCCACGAAAAAACAAAATACATTGCCGTGGGAACAATGTCTGCAGCAGTCATCAACATATTGCTGAACCTTTATTTTATCCCTGCATTTGGCTATGTAGCAGCAGCTTACACAACCTTTGCAACATACATCATTTATTTTCTCTTTCATTACATTTTGGCATGGCGTATAGAACAAAAATGCTTATTTGACACAAAGAAAATAATTTTCATTAGTCTAGGTGTTATATCTATCGTTTTTGGAGCAAGAGCCTTAATTGATGAACCTATAATTCGCTGGAGTGTCGCAGTAATTCTTGGGGTTATTCTAATCACATTCGAAGAATTAAAATTTAGTTTTTTCAAGAAGAAAATCAGGAAAATGAAAAATGGACAATAGAGAATTAAGTCTCGAAGAAATTCACCAAGAGATTTTAACTGTTTTTAAAAAGATTGTTGATATTTGCGACCAAATCAATATCAACTATTTTATTGCATACGGGACCTTAATTGGCGCTGTCAGACATAAAGGCTTTATACCTTGGGATGACGACTTAGATATTCAAATGACACGCCCAGAATTTGAAAAATTCGTCTCTTATTGCGAACAAAATACGGAAATTCTCTACCCATATAAACTGATTAGTTTTAAAAACACCCCAGATTATCCTTACGAAATACCTAGATTTTGCGACACAAGATTTAGAATGGAGAAAGGGGGCCTTGCAGATGCAGGAATGGGCATATTTGTCGATATTTATCCCTTAGATGGAATAGGAGACGACATAAAAGCAGCAAAGAAAAAAATTATGCCAAAAAAAAGATATTGGCAGACATGTTGGTCTTTTTGGAGAGACAACAAATTTATACCCTCACAAAAAGGAACATTGAGAAATATTCCAAGATTTTTCGCATTTTTACTTTCTCGCCTACACAATTTACGATATTACCTCATCAAGCTCCACTCTATTTCAACTTTTTATTCTTACGAAAACAGCAAGTTCATTGAATGCATTACATGGAACGAACTTTTTAGGCCTCAACCCAAGGAATGGTATTCGAGTTACGACATCCTGGATTTTGAACATTTAAAGGTAAAAGCTCCCAAAAATTACGATAAAGTTCTAAAAAGCATCTATGGCAATTACATGCAATTACCACCTATTGAAAAACAAAAACCTAGCCACAGTTACAAGATATTTAAAAGATAGAACCACAAACCAAAATACTATAAGAATTTTTATATCTATTCTTGGTCATCAATCCACTGGATTCTTTGCTTTATCCAATTTTTTAAATAATCAACAGCTTCGTCATATGATCCATATGGTTTAAGCCATTCTCCTTCTTTTTCCAAATTTTTCCATCGTTTAAAATTGTTTTGAGCAGCTTTCTTTATGAGTTTTTTACAAGTTTCAACAGAATCTAAAACACCAGTAAACTTATCCCTATTCAATTTCCAGTACTCATTAGATTTGTTTTTATACTGTCTATCCTTAAACAAATAATTATACCAATACTTACGCATGTACCAATTATCAGTTTCATTAACATAATCATGTTTGTGATTACCAAACGCTAAATCAAAATCCCATACTGGCCCCATATTTATTCTTTCACCTTTAACCCATGAAAAATAGACACTCGTATTAAAAACAGCATCAGGATTTTTAGTAAATTCCTGCACCCAATAATGTTTGATACTTTCTTCCACATCAATCCACTCTTCTACCTTATTATCTTTTTGGGAATTAATCGTTTTCAAATATTTTTCAAAATTTTGAATTTGCGTCTGAATCGTATCCAATATTGCTTCGGTTGCATTTTTCGGATCGTGAATTCTAAAAGGTTTCTTATTTCCCTCATTCATCAATACATCTGAAAAGACAACCTGTTCATCGTCTCTATACTTTACATCAACTTCAACAATATACGAAGAATCATTCTTTGGAATATTCAATCTATTCTTTCCAATTTCAATCGTTTCCGTCAGTAAATACAATCCCAAATAATCACCATTCAAATACAATTCCGCAAATTTACATTTGGGAGTATAATAAGCATCAAGAACTGCAGATAAATTATATGCAATATAATTTCGCATTAACGATTTATCCACATAATTTGTTATCAAAGCCCAATCTTTATCTTTAGGCATACCAAGTATAGATTGTTTCTTTGCAAATTTAATTTTATAACTTTTATTCGGTGTTCCCCACGACAAATTCCCTCTTCCTCTTATGGTCAAATCAAGAATTTCGCTTTCGGCCTCTTTCTTGCCCCATATTTGCAATTTAGCGGGAATTTCAGTTTCACGGTCTTTTATCTTTTGTTTATTCTCCGTATAAATTACAATTCGTGGAATATTGGCGTAAGGATATTCTTTATCATTCGGTTTAAACGATTCCGGATAAGCATTTTTCGATGCCGAATTTGGCGAACTTGTCGTTGATCCATTTGCGGAGGTGCTATCATCACATGCGCACAGAACTGTCATCGCTAGAGCAATGCACAAAAAAAGCATATATGCGGCATGCGATTTCCAACCAACTCGACTCATGTTTTTCTCCAGATATCCAAAAATAGCATTATTTGCACTACGGGTATTTCAAAAAAACATGCAAATTCCTACAAAACCGCTATCCATTATATGCAGAAGCAAAAGTTCCCCCACCAGAACCTTCTGCAGAGGCCTTTATCTTCTATTCAAGAATTCCAATATTCTCTTGCGATAGTCCGGGGCTTCGTCGTACGCAGCGTGGCCGTAGTTCTCGTAAACGTAGAGTTCTACCGGAGTTCCATTTCGCTTTAGCGCTTCGGCAATTTCCCTAGAAGCGATTACGCCCAATGTCTGGTCGAGTTCCGCACCCAAGACGAGTGTCGGGCACTTGACTTTTTCGAGATTTGCATATGCTTCGAAATCAAGGCACGCACGAGCGAGTACGCAAAAACGTTTCATGTCTTGTTCTGTTGCATTTGCGTTGAGGCGCATTAGGCTTTTCTTGTACTTGCGGATTGTGTCGGCAGAAAAAACTTTATCTATAAAATTCGAACATAGGGCTTCGACATCGCCAGCTTCGGCCAAGCGTTTCCATTCGGTCATCACGGCGCGGGACATGTCGTTCAAACGAGAAGCACTTGAGCCGAGGGCCAAGCGTTCGACTTTTTGCGGAAACAACCCTGCGATGAGTTGCGCAATCATGCCACCTTGCGAAATTCCAATCATGCAGGCGCGTTCAATGCCTAGAGCGTCCATTGCTTCAGCGGTGTCAATCGCCATCTGTTCCATCGGGTACGAATCGCCAAAATTCTTTTTACGGTCGAACAGGTAAACCGTAAAATCGTCTTTGAATATTTTATACGAATCCGCCACCATCGAAGCGACACTCATCGTACTTTTCAGGCTCATGCCAGGGAGCAAAACAAGCGGGCGGGCGCCTGTGCCGAACTTGGCATAATCCATTTCAAAATTATTCGTCTTAACGGTCTGTACTAATGTTTCATTCATACGACAAAGATACTATAATTTCAAGGTTTTCAGATATGCTTTTTGTTCGTCAGTGATGCGATAGCTTTCGATTGCCTTTTGAATGGTCTTGTTGTGCGTCCAAGAATCAAGCGCATGTTTTTCAATAAACGGAAGCGTCGCCTCGTACTGTTTCGCTAGCGCTGTTGCAAAGAACCACGCGACCATCATGTTGAGGTAATATTCCTCGCTGCGGATTTTCGCAACCCAATTCAAGAATTTCGGATCAAAGTCATCTTCCAAGAAGAACGACATCAGTGTTTCAATACCAAAGCGGACTGTATAAACATCCGTCACGGGAGCATTTATCCAGCGTTCGACATCTTTCAAAAGTTTTGCACGGTTCGCCACCTTCGCAAAAGCCTTGGGGCGCATTTGGTCGCAAGTCGCCCAGTTATCGACATACGGCAAGAACGCATCAATGTGAGCCACGCAATCATCGTAATCCTTAATCAAGGACAAAATAAATGCATGGATTTGATTTTCGTCGTAATACCTGTGCGGGAGCGTTGTCAAGAATTTTTCCACATCAGAGTGGCTTGCAAATTCCTTTGCAATGGTGCGCAAGTCGGGAGTGCGCACGCCGATAATTGACTTTACATCCGTCGTCGGGATGAGTTTGCTATGGAAAGCCTTGAATTTCAAGTCCTGTTTTGTGAAAAGAGCTTTTTGGATTTCGTTGATAATGGTCATTTTACTATAATAGAAAAAGTTAAACCAAGGAGTCCTCATGAACAAATTTTTCGCTATTTTAGGAGCAGTCTCTCTTGCAATGTTTGCAGAAGGATGCAGCGACACCAAGACCGTCAAGGAAACGGCTGAAAGTGCCGCACCGACAAATACCGCTGTCGCGGGTTCCGAGAAGTCCGCCGGCACTGAAACTGCCGTTGGAACCGCTGCGACCGTCGCGGGTACCAAGACGATTACGCTTTCAAACGGCGCAAGCGTCACCTGGATCCAGGACAACGACGGCGAAAAGTTGATGCCACGCACGCTCTTCAGCGACGCCAGCGACTCGCTCTACAACAGCCTGAACATGCCCGACGGCATCCCGGCCAGCGTGAGCACGTTCCTCGTGAATGTGGACGGCAAGTACATATTGTTCGATGCTGGTCTTGGGGCTTTCGGCGGACAGCTGCAGAAACGCCTTGCCGCTCTCGGCGTGAACCCCGACAGCATCGGGCTCATCTACCTGACGCATTTCCATGTGGACCACATTGCAGGCCTTGTTGCGAAAGACGAATCGGGCAACGACACGAAATCATTCAAGAACGCCGCCGTATATGCGGGCAAGGTGGAATACGACGCCTGGATGAACGACATCCCGAAAAATGATTTGCAGAAGAACATCATGTCCGTCTACAAGGATAGCCTTCACTTGTTCGCATTCGGTGACACGCTCCCCCATGGCGTGCTAGCGATGGACGCCGTCGGACACACGCCGGGCCACACCGCATTCCAGATTGCAAACCTGCTTATCGTCGGCGATTTAATGCACGGTTACGCCTTGCAGAAGGACCACCCCGAAATCAATTCCAACTACGACATGGACAAGCCGAAATCCGCCGAAAGCCGCAAGCGCATTATGCAGTACGCCCGCGACAACAAGCTCCTGATGGCCGGCATGCACCTGCCCCCTCCGGGATTTGTGGAATAGCAAAATCGGTTTAGGGATCGAAAGGTCCAAATCTCAGAATGGAAAACGAGAACAAGAAACTCACGTAAGGGGTCTTTTTTTCGAAAAAATAACCCATCTCGACATTGAATATGCCTATCAAGTCCAAACGGGCGGATATTCCATAGTCAAATCCCGTCGAAGAAAACCACCCCACCTGGGGGCCAACGGCAACACCGAAAAAGAGACCACGCAGGTATTGAATATTCGGATAAAGCAAAGCGCCATGTTCATGATCAATGTAATCATAAACATACCTGGTACGAATGGACCATAAAATTGCATAATCCGGCGTCCATAGACCTTCCGCAATTCCAGGACGTACCTGTGCATAGACTAAACTTAAAGGAGACCCCCATTCCAGCCCCGCCATGAACATACTTCCACCACCCGCCTCTAACCCAAGAGGTGTTGGTATATAATCTGAAGTTTTTTTCTTAGGTGTGTAAACTGAATCTACCTGCGCCAAGGAACAACTCGGCAAGAACAAAGCCAAAGCGAGAATTATGTTCCTAACAAACTTCATTTACTATTTTTTATTGCATCATATTGCGGAAATCTGCTAACTTGATAATCTTCGTCTGCTTGTGCTGCTGAAGATCTAGCAAATCCTTATCCCCAGAGACGATATATGCAGCATCGATTGCTTCTGCAAGAGTGAGCAGGTAAAGGTCCTTGGGGTCACGAATTGGGGATTGCGTATTCTCGCCGATAATAGCAAATTGACAATAGTCATAGATGATGCCTAGCAAATCAGCAACATCATCTATTCGGATATACTTCTTTATTTTTTCCCGGCTACAGACATCCTGAATTTCCTCGAGTAGTCGTTCACAAGCATACACTTGAAAACGTTCGTCATTCAACAATTGACGAACAAAAGAAATCTGATGCCCAATAAGGAACGAAATCCAGATATTGCAGTCTAGGACTACTTTCATTTTGCGTATCGGACAGCGTTTACTTCCGCCATAATTTCCTCTTCGCTAAGAAGAGGTTCCTTAGGGCGAGTGGCGATAAAGCGTTCGAGCATCTGCTCTTTGGTTCTTGTCCGCCATCCAAACTTTCGGATAAGTTCACTAAACAGAGACCAGTCCTTTTCAGGGACATCCAGATAAATTCCTTTTGTCGCTTGCTCCGCTAGCATATTATACCTTTGTGTTAAGACCTACAATCAATATATATTTTCCGCAAAAGAAATGCAAGTTGCCCATATGGAAAAGAGCCTAGAATTAAGCAAAAAGACCGCAGCGGAGAGCTACGGTCTAAATTTTTAGGGTCTGGATCCTTCGCCCCTTCGGGGCTCAGGATGACGAATGCGCGATTCATCGGTTTCGCCCTTGGCAAGGAGATCCCCGTGATTCTATCGCTTCGCTCCAGAATGACAGCGGGGATGACATTCCTGTCAATTACGCGTTGATGCTTCGCATCCAAGCCTCTGCGGCTCGGTCATGGGCAAGCAAACTTGCCCGCGACTCTCGTCTTGCTAGGCTTTCACCGTCGTGAAGCAGAAAGGCTGTGCTCTTCGAGCACCAACTGCTGCGGCTCGGTCATGCCCGTGCAAGCACGGTCGCGACTCTCGCCTTTTGCAGTTGTCACCATCAGCGTCGTTGGCTTCGAGGCCATCGGCGGCAGCAGCCCAGGCAATCTTCACAGCTTGCGTTTGGCACTTCGTGCCCAACCTCTTCGGCTCGGCAATGTCCACGCAAGCGTGGCCGCTGCTCTCGCCTTGCGAGGTTGTCACCTGCGATGTACTTATCTCACAGCTTCAACGAAGACCTTTTCGCCATCTGCATCAGATTCCTGCAAACCTGCAGTAGAATCCTTCCATACAATAGCATTAGCTTGAGTCTCGCCCTTGATGTAAGATTCGTTTTCCTTCACGGCCTGCTTCAGCACTTCGCTTTCAGAATAAAGTTCAATGCTGATGCGGTCAGAGATTGCAAAGTTCTGATCCTTTCTTCTGTTCTGGATGC
The DNA here is from genome assembly GCA_946413655.1 of uncultured Fibrobacter sp. Lineage (GTDB taxonomy): Bacteria > Fibrobacterota > Fibrobacteria > Fibrobacterales > Fibrobacteraceae > Fibrobacter. Next base: position 45,148 of record CAMKLO010000019.1, read on the forward strand.
GGTTCACGAGTTCGCGGGCCACGCAGGCGCGGCGGAGTTCGTCCGTGATCTTGAGGTCCAGAGCCACAGTGAAGTGCTGGTTGGCTTCCACGGCCATGCCGTCGGCCACGATGCGGTTGAGCATCAAGCAGTCGGCACCGACTTCACCGAAGTCGAACTTGATGGTTTCGCCATTCTGCAGAGCCTTGATTTCGTCAACCGAGAGGCTGTTGAGCTTGGCAGAAATCACCTTCATGTTCTTCGCGTAATCCGGGCCCTTCGCCTTGATAGCGAGGAAGTTCGGCTTGGCGGAGAGCTGCACGAGCTTGGTTTCGTCTTCGAGGAACTTCATTTCGCGAACGTTGAGTTCTTCGAGGATTAAATCCTTCATGGTCTCGGCAACGTCCTTTTCGACCTTACCGTGAGCAACAACCGTCATGCTGGCAATCGGCATGCGGTTCTTTACGTTGTTCGTAGCGCGGATGACGCGGCCCATTTCGACCATGCCACGCACCATGGAGATGCGTTCCACGAGGGCTTCGTCCATGAGGGACTTGTCGGCACTCGGGAATTCGCAGAGGTGCACGCTCACCGGGGCGTTGGCCTCCACTTCGCGGACGAGAATCTGGTAGATTTCTTCGGCGAGGAGCGGGAGGAACGGAGCGAGAATCTTGGAGAAGTCCACCAGCACCTTGTACATGGTTGCGTAGGCAGCGTTCTTGTCGCCATCGTTTTCGCTCTTCCAGAAGCGGCGACGGCTGCGGCGCACGTACCAGTTCGTGAGGTCATCCACCGCGGCAATCACGGCGGGCACCACGTTGTACAGGCGGTAAGCCTTCATTTCCACTTCGACCTTGGCGGCCAAATCCTGCAGCGTTGCAAGCATCCAGCGGTCAAGTTCGTTGTCGCTCTTGACTTCCTGACCCGGCTTCCAGTTGAGCTGGCCCTTGGCGGCGTCGGCGTTGTGGTTAGACACAAAGAATGCCACAGCGTTCCAAAGCGGGAGCATCACCTGCTTCACGATGCCCTTCACGCCTTCTTCGCTGAAGCGCAGGTCTTCAGCCTTCAAAGCGGCGGAGTTGATCATGAACAAGCGAATGGCGTCGGCACCCGTGCGTTCGATGAGGTCGTTCGGGTCCGGGTAGTTGCGCTTGGACTTACTCATCTTGGAACCGTCTTCGGCCAAGATAATACCGTTCACAATCACGTTCTTGAATGCCGGCTTCTGGAACAATGCGTTAGAAAGCACAGTCAAGGTGTAGAACCAACCACGAGTCTGGTCAAGGCCTTCAGCGATGAAGTCCGCCGGGAAGCTGCGTTCCACGAGTTCCTTGTTTTCGAACGGGTAATGGCGGCTGGCATACGGCATGGAACCGGATTCAAACCAGCAGTCGAAAACTTCCGGCGTACGGCGGTAAACCTTGCCGTTCTTTTCGATGGTGAGCTTGTCGACAAAGTGCTTGTGCAAGTCGTCGAGCTTCACGCCGGTGAGCTGCTGAAGTTCTTCGATGGAACCGACTGCAATCATGTCGCCGTCGTCAGAGAGCCACACCGGAATCGGCGTACCCCAGAAACGGTTACGGGAAAGGTTCCAGTCGCGGGCGCCTTCGAGCCACTTGCCGAAGCGTCCGTTCTTGATGTGGTCCGGCACCCAGTTCACGGTCTGGTTGTTCTCGACCATCCATTCCTTCAAAGTCTTGGTCACGCCGTCCTTGCTCGTGACAGGGGCGTCAATCTTCAGGAACCACGTCTTGAGGGCGCGGTAAATCAGAGGAACGCCGGTACGCCAGCAGTGCGGGTAGCTATGGACAATCACGTCCTGCTTGAACACGCGGCCCTGTTCCTTGAAGAAGCGGATAATTTCCTTGTCGGCTTCCTTTGCGCCCAGGCCCTTCCACATCGGGACCTTGTCGGTGAACTTGCCTTCGGTATCGAGCGGGTCGAAAAGGCCGAGGTCGAGTTCGGCGCCCTTCTGGAAGTCTTCTTCACCGAAGGAAGGAGCGGTATGCACGGCGCCAGTACCGTCTTCGGTACTCACGTAGTCGGCGGGGTAAATCTTGTAGTGGCGGGACAGCTGGTCCGGCGTCACGAAGGCATCGGAAATGCGGGAGAGCGGCTCGTAGTCCTTGCCCACGAGTTCGGAACCCTTGCAGGTATCGACGATGTTCGGGTTCTTGAAGTAGGCGGCGGTACGGCTTGCGGCAATCCAGTACTTCTTGCCGTCCTGTTCCACAAGGTTGTAGTCCATGTCCGGGCCCACAACAATGCAGAAGTTGGAATAAAGTGTCCACGGGGTCGTCGTCCACACGAGGATGCTCGTGTCCTTGAACTTGGCTTCATCCGTGTTAAGCGGGAAGATGAGCGTCAGAGACGGGTCCTGACGGTCCTTATAGCCCTGGTTCGTTTCGAAGTTCGAAAGCGGAGTAGCGAGAGCCGGGCTGTACGGCTGGATGCGGTAGCCCTGGTAGATGAGGCCCTTGTCGAAGCACTGCTTGAACACCCACCACACAGATTCCATGAAGTTCTTGTCCATGGTCTTGTAGCCCTTGTCGAAGTCGACCCAGCGGCCCATGCGGCGAACGGTCTTCTTCCATTCGCTGGTGTACTTGAGCACCTTGCCGCGGCAAGTTTCGTTGAACTTGTCGACACCGAGCTTCTGGATTTCGGCAACGCCAGCGAGACCGAGTTCGTTCTGCACGAGAGATTCAATCGGAAGGCCGTGGCAGTCCCAACCGAAACCGCGCGGAACCTTCTTGCCCTTCATGGTCCAGTAACGCGGAACGATGTCCTTGATGGTACCGGCAAGCAAGTGACCGTAGTGCGGAAGGCCCGTTGCAAACGGAGGGCCATCGTAGAAAGTATACGGTTCAGTTTCCGGACGGGAGTCCAGCGACTTCTTGAAACTTTCGTCATTGTCCCAAAGCGTCAGGACACGCTCCTCAACCTGAGGAAACGTTTCGTTTTTATCTACCTCGCGAAACAAAGCCATTATAATAACCTCTATAAAATTTACGCGGGAAATTTAGAAAAAGGCGAGAGCCACGGCAATGCAATTTATTGATTTGACATGGCCGAGCCGCATTGAATGCGCTCTGAAAGAGCGCCAATTTAGAAAAATTCTGACTAAGAATGCAATAATATTAGAGAGAAAGCACGCGCTCTTCGATTGCGGGACAACTTTGCAAGCCGACCTTTGACAACTTAGTGCTTTAGCACTTATGTAGGCATGGCCACCTTTAGGTGGTAGTCGCGGGAGACAGTTTACAGGCTCACATGACCGAGGCGAAGAAGTTGGCGCTTGCGCAACGTCTCTTCTTTCTTTACTTCACGGAACATGGGTTTACCTCAAACCCCGCGGCACACCGCCACGGGCACTAAATTTTCGGCGGTAAA
>CAMKLO010000020.1 GCA_946413655.1 uncultured Fibrobacter sp.
ATAAAAACTCCTTGAGTATATCCTTAATATACATTTTTCTATCCGTTTGTGCAACCTTGTGGGGTAGATGGGTTGAGAATGTATTATATTTTTAAAGAATTAATGACTCTTGAGAGTATTGTATATAATGTAACTGCTTTGGGATTTGTTAAAATGGATTGCTATCAAATATTGGATCTTGTAATTTCTGCCTTGGCTGCTTTAGGAACAATTGCGGCTACGGTTACAGCACTTTACCTAGCCTATTGGCAAGATAAGCCTAAATTAAAAGTTGCAGTATATAAAGCTGTGACTGTAGGTGGTGGTAAACCGTGGCCAGAATCTGTTGCGATTTCTATAACAAATCGCTCGAAATTTCCAATCCAAATTGATCTAATGGGCTGGACATTCCCCAAAGCTCCAGGATGTGTATGTTTTGCTTTTCTTCCTGAACATTTATATTCAAATGGTGTTAAAGGCTCAAAAATCCCTTTTTCTATTGCACCTGGTGAAAAATCCCCTTTGTTCTCAATTCCATGGAATGATTTTGAGGAAACACTGCACTACATGAATTCAAATGATGATGGGACTGTCCGTCGTGAAATACAAAGGAAAAAAGTTAAATTCTACGTTTCTACACCACGCTCAGACAAGAATCTTTTGTTTGATATTGACCGAAAAATAATGGATGCTTTTGTAGAAAGTTTGAATCAAAAAGAGTCCATTAAAAAGGATTAGTTTTTTTTTACTGATTCTTAAATTGGTTGAATTTATCTCTGCATTCGTTGTTGTCTGCATTGTGTTTGTGTTTGATGTTTTCTTCGACCCCAAATTGGTCGTAATATATTACACGATTGTATTGATTTCCAAAACACAACAACATTTGCTGAATAACGGGCTTTTCACAATATAAGGTAAAGTCTCCTTCATCAAAGCAGAGCTTTTTCGCTTGGTCTGGTATATGGATTAGTCTGTTAAATTCCTCGTTACTAATTTGTTCTCCAATATCAATCACTCTATAACCCATCTTTTTTTTCTTTTTCTCAATACATTTTGCATTTACACTTATAGTAATTTTTTCGCACTTGGAAATTTGGACTGCATTTGTTTGATTTTCTGTTTTAGGATAGTAATCAATTTCAACATTTTGTTTGATGTCGAAAAGTGAGCCTGCACCTAAAAAATCAGAATATGTACAAACAAATGCTTTTTCATTTAATGGTTGACAGCTAATGTCTGCATAGCATTCTGAACTCAATATGAGACATAGAAATGTCAGTATGAGTTTACCATGTGATAAAGCCTTTGCTATGTACATATAAGCCTTCCTGTTTTATTTGAATATAAATAAAAAAAGTTGAAAATGTGCGTGGCGGTGTGGATGATCGCCACATTTTATGGTATAAAAAACACCCCGCCACTTATCGTGACGGGGCGTTTTAATTGGTCGTTAACCGATTACAGGCTGATCAGGCCTTCAGTGTCCTTGGACATCGCGTCATAGAAGGCATAACGTGCGTCCACTTCCTTCTGGAGGTCGTCGGCGAGCTTCTTGGCCACTTCCGGATTGTTACGGGTGAGCTGCTTGTAGCGGTTTTCGGTGTAGATGTATTCTGCAACCGGGATCGTCGGCTTCTTGGAGTCGAGGATAAGCGGAGCCTTTCCTTCGGCGGCGAGAGCCGGATTGTAACGGAGCAGAGTCCAGTAACCGGAATCCACGGCCATCTTCTGGTGCTGAAGCTGGCTGTTGAGATCGAAACCGTGGTTGATGCAGGGGCAGTAGCAGATGATCAGCGACGGACCATTGTGTGCTTCTGCTTCCTGGAGAACCTTCAGGGCCTGAGCGTCGTTTGCGCCGAGGGCGATACGGCCCACGTAAACGTTCTTGTAGCTCATGGCGATGAGGCCGAGGTCCTTCTTGCCGGCGCGCTTACCAGCGGCAGCGAAGAGGGCGACTGCGCCACGGTTCGTGGCCTTGGAAGCCTGTCCACCGGTGTTGGAGTACACTTCGGTATCGAGGACGCAGATGTTCACGTTTTCGCCCGTGGCCATCACGTGGTCGAGACCACCGTAACCGATATCGTATGCCCAACCGTCACCACCGAAGATCCACACGGACTTCTTCACGAGGTAGTCGGCGAATTCGTCGCGGAGGCTGACGGATGCATCGTCGGTAGCACCGGCGAGGGTTGCCTTAAGGGCGGCAACGTTTTCACGCTGGGCCTTGATGCCGGCTTCGTCATTCTGCTCCTGGGTCGTGAGCTTTTCCTTGAGTTCGGCAGGAACGTTCACGGCTTCGAGGAGGCTGAGAGCCTGCTTGGCATGCTTCGTGATAGCGAGGCGCATACCGAGACCGAATTCGGCGTTGTCTTCGAAGAGGCTGTTGGCCCAAGCCGGACCGCGGCCTTCCTTGTTCTTTGCCCACGGAGTGGTCGGGAGGTTACCGCCGTAAATGGAGGAGCAACCCGTAGCGTTGGCGACAACCATACGGTCACCGAACAGCTGTGAAACGAGACGCACGTAAGCGGTTTCGCCGCAGCCTGCGCAGCTTCCAGAGAATTCGAACAGAGGTTCGAGGAGCATGGCCTGCTTGACAAGGTTCTTGTTGACCTTGGTGCGGTCGAATTCCGGGAGATCGACGAAGAAGTCCCAGCACTTGCCTTCCTGAACCTTGATGGGTTCCTGCGGCACCATGTTGATGGCCTTCTTGGTTTCGTCGGTCTTGTCCTTACCGATACAGGCCTGCGTACAAACGCCGCAACCCGTACAGTCGTAGCTGGACACGGAAATAGCGAACACCGGCTTGTCGGAACCTTCGAGCTTGAAGCCCTTGGCCGGGGTGTACTTGAAGCCTTCCGGAGCGTTCTTCACGGCAGATTCGTCCACAACCTTCACGCGGATGGCTGCATGCGGGCAGACCATGGCGCACTTGCCGCACTGCACGCAAGCGTCCGGATTCCAGGACGGGATGTTGAGGGCGAGGTCGCGCTTTTCGTACTTGGTGGTAGCGGTCGGGAACACGCCGTCGCAAGGCATCTTGGAGACGGGGAGGAGCTCGCCGTTGCCCTTGATGATTTCTGCGGTGACTTCGTTCACGAACTTCGGAGCGTTGCCGTGGATCGGAGCGCGGAATTCCTTCGTGCTGGTGACAGCAGCCGGAACCTTGACTTCGAACAGGTTAGCAAGAGAGGCGTCGATAGCGTCCCAGTTCTTCTGGACCACTTCCTGACCCTTCTTGGCGTAGGTCTTTTCGGCGTACTTCTTGATGTACTTGATGGCGGTTTCGGCATCGAGCACGTTACCGAGCTTACTGAAGAAGCAGGTCTGCATCACGGTGTTGATGCGGCGGCCCATGCCGGTCTTCGCGGCAACGGCGTAGGCGTCGATCACATACACCTTGAGGTGCTTCTTGATGATTTCTTCCTGCACCGGACGCGGGAAGGTATCCCACACGGTGTCGGCGGAGTGCGGAGTATTCACGAGGAAGGTTGCGCCATCCTTCGCGTACTTCAGCATGTTCACGGATTCCAGGTGCGGAGTGTGGTGGCATGCCACGAAGTCGGCTTCGTTTTCGCCAATCAGGTACGGGGCGTCGATGATGCTCTTACCAAAGCGGAGGTGAGAGGTGGTCATGGAGCCGGACTTCTTGGAGTCGTAAACGAAGTAGCCCTGGGCGTAGTTGTCGGTTTCGTTACCGATAATCTTGATGGAGTTCTTGTTGGCACCCACGGTACCGTCGGAACCCAGACCGAAGAACATGGCCTGGAAGAAGTCGCTTTCGAGCTTGAAGTTCGGGTCGATGGTGAGGCTCGTGTGGCAGACGTCGTCGTTGATACCGACGGTGAAGCGTGCCTTCGGGTCGGCCTTGGCGAGTTCGTCGTAGATGGCCTTGACCATGGCCGGGGTGAATTCCTTGGAAGAGAGACCGTAGCGGCCGCCGATCATCTTCGGCATGGCCATCTTGCCAGCCATCACGGCTTCGGAAATAGCGGTCAGGGCGTCCTGGAAGAGCGGTTCGCCAGCGGAACCCGGTTCCTTGCAGCGGTCGAGGACGGCAATCTTCTTGACAGTCTTCGGGAGAGCGGCAACGACGGCTTCCATCGGGAACGGACGGTACAGGCGAATGTTCACGAGACCGACCTTTTCGCCCTTGGAATTGAGGTACTTGACGGTGTCACCGATGGTGCAGGTCGAAGAACCCATAGAAATGATCACGCGGTCAGCGTCGGCGGCACCGACGTAGTCCACGATGTGGTACTGACGGCCAGTGTAGCTAGCAACCTTGTCCATGTACTTCTGGACAATTTCCGGAACCTTCAGGTAGAACGGGTTCACCGTTTCACGGCCCTGGAAGTAGACGTCCGGGTTCTGGGCGGTACCGCGCATGGTCGGGCGGTCCGGAGTGAGGCAGCGTTCACGGCATGCCTTCACATACTTTTCGTCGATGACGTTACGGATAACGCCGTCTTCGAGAGCTTCGATCTTCATCACTTCGTGGGAGGTGCGGAAACCGTCGAAGAAGTGCATAAACGGAACGCGGCTTTCGAGAGTGGAAGCGTGGGCCACGAGAGCGAGGTCCTGGCATTCCTGCACGCAGCTGGAGGCGAGCATGGCAAAGCCGGTCTGGCGGCAAGCCATCACGTCGGAATGGTCACCGAAAATAGAAAGGCCCTGCATGGCAAGGGCACGGGCAGTCACATGGAAGACCGTGGGGGTCAGTTCGCCCGCAATCTTGTACATGTTCGGGATCATCAAGAGAAGACCCTGGGAAGCGGTGAAGGTCGTGGTCAAAGCACCGGCCTGCAGAGCACCGTGAACGGTACCGGCAGCGCCACCTTCGGACTGCATTTCAAACACGCGGGGAACCTGTCCCCAAATATTCTTCTTGCCTGCAGCACTCCAGTTGTCGGCGTGCTCAGCCATAGGACTAGACGGTGTAATCGGGTAAATTGCCGCGACTTCGCTAACCGCAAACGCAACGCTAGCGGTGGCCTCGTTACCGTCACACGCAATCATCTTTTTTGCCATGGATATCTCCAGTTTTTAGGTTTTTTCGAAAAAAATCTGATCATATACACCTTCGGCGTGCGTTACACGCATGAAGGGCAAAAATCCACGTTTAAAAATAAATAAGATTAAAGCGTTGGATTTTTTAATTTTTTGAAAAATGCAGAAATATGCCTGTTATTCAAACAACTTCTGGTTTATCTCTATTTCAATTCCTGCATAGGCCGTTCCGTACTTGTTGCGAAGTGTGGTGGTGAGGCCGTCGGATTTGCCTAGGTAGGGGTAATTTTTGCGGATGCGGAGCGACGGTTCCCGTTCGTGGATGCTCTTGATGAGTATGTCCGCTAGCTTTGCTTCGGCGGGGCGGCTTGGGTCGTAAAGGATTCCCACGTCGGCTTCGCGTTCGACCCCGTTCAAGACCGGGGTAAAGCTGTGGATGCCCAGATGGATGACCTTGATTGGCTTTTGTTGCTGGTTGTCGCACATGTTTTCGGGAATCTTGCTCGAAACAAAACGATCGATTTTTTCACGGTATTTTTGCCAAAGCTTCAGAATATGTGCTTTGACGTGTTTCGGCAATTTTGCGGTGAATTCCGAGAAAAGCTTTTTGCTGGTCGAACTGCGGTTCATGTCAACCACAAGGCGTGAATATGTGCTTAGACAGTTGAAGTTCGGCTTTAAGCGTTTGACAAGGTTCGAATAAACGTTGTATGCGCCAATGTCGTAACCGCGGTGGGAGGCGAGGATCTCTTCGGGAATGCCGAAAAGGTCACTGGTGTCTTTGCCGAGACGTCTTGCTTCGAGAACGTTGTATTCGCGGAATGCACGCAGGACAAAATCCGGCAGAGCGTTGCTCGCATGTTCGCAGGTAATCATCAATGCCGGACTATTCTTCATTTTTTCTCCACAACAAGAATGTTTCCATCGTAAGTCATGACGCCAAGCAAAATGCTATGGATTAGGCGGAACTTATCTACTTTATAATAAGGACCGCTCGCCATGGGGTTTGTACAGTCCGGGTCTGCGACCAGGAACTGCTTTTTTTCGTCGAGTCCGTAAAGCACCACAAAATGACCCATCGGATCGCCGTGGATATCGTCGAATACGGACTGGTCTTTTTCGTTCGTGTATTCGCGGGGGCAACGGTAAAGGTATGTGGCGCTGAGGCCGCAGAGCACCGGGATTCCTCGCTTGAAATAGTTTTCGAACATGCTTGCGCGGAGGTCTGCCGTTGCGACAGTTCCGCCCAAGTCGATAAATCTTATATAGGCATTAATGGCCTTTTTGAGTTTTGGGGCATGCTTGACTTTATGGAGCTTTACGAGTTTTTCGCGGAGCTCCGGCATTTTTAGTTTACTCCAAGTGGGATCGAAAAGTTTTAAATTGTACGAATAAATTGTCGCTTTGAATCCGCGTTTGAGTGCATCGATGCCGAGGAACACGCCAAGCGTGCCGCCTTCTTCCAAAAATTCGATTTCAGAAATGAGTTTGTTTAAAGAAATTTTATAGCCAAGATAAGTATAAACAGCGTGTAGGCTTGTTGGTCCGCACGTAACATCGTCTGGCTGAGGGAGTATTTTTAAATCCATCTAATGGCCTCGTGGAACGTGGCGGTTTGTTCATCAAATCGTCAATCTGCGCGTTAATATAGAAAAAATATTTTATGTAAAATCGTTTAAATTGTTTATTATATTGTAATCTATGAGAATAATTAGCCCTGTCTGTCAGATGTATAAAGAAATTTTTCTAAGTTCTAATCCGCAATGCTGGTCTCGGTCATGCCAAAACATGTTTGACGCTTTGCGTCCGTGACTGCGTTTATCAAATATAAGTTTATAAATGGCTTATGCTTGAATAAATTTGCACACTCTTTGTCGCGATGCTCGACCTACGCATTTGTCCTAACTCCTAACCCCTAATTTCTAATTTATGCGTCTTTGGCTTTGGACTTGTCCCGATGATTTTGCTGCTGAATTCGACGATATCGAAGAGATGTTTCGCCGTGGACTCACCCGTTTGATTCTCGATAAACGCGGGCGGGGCGGAAATTCCCGCGCTACGTTTGATGATTATGAACGGTGGCTTTTGTCGCTGCCGATGGAACTGCGCGACCGCATTTGGGTACGCGGAACGCCGGATATGGCCGAACAGCTGGATGTCCGCGGTTGCGTGTGCGATGCCCAAAGTTTTATGGGAGATGTCCCCGAAAGCTGGAAACGCATCAACTGCATTGCTTATTGCAAAACTGCCGAAGAAGCGTCTTTGCTCCCGGATTGGGTGGCGGGAGCCCTTGTCGGCCCGGTATTGCAGCCGCTTTCGGCAATTGAGCCTGTCGAAACGCTCGGGACTTCGTTTAGTTCCAATGCGAAAATACCTGTCGTTTTATGGGGTGGCGTCGATACGGATACGGTCGAGGATTTCAAGAAGATGTCCCCTGCGGGCGTGGCTTCGCTAGGCGGCATTTGGAATTATGCCGACCCCGTAAATGCGTTTATAAAGCTAAGTAGAGTTGTAATGAGTTACTAGTTCTGAGTTACTAGTTACTAGGGTGCCTTCGGTACAGTTTTGAGTTCTGAGTTGTTAGTTACTAGGGTGCCTTCGGTACAGTTTTGAGTTCTGAGTTACTAGTTACTAGGGTGCCTTCGGTACAGTTTTGAGTTCTGAGTTATTAGTTACTAGAAATGTTCTTATTGCAATCTCTAGTAACTAGTATCTAGTAACTAGTATCTAGTAACTATTAACTATTAACTAGTAACTAGCCCGAAGGGCGGAGTAACTACCAGCTAGTAACTAATAGCGACGAAGTCGCTACCGTACCACATACATTCCGTTACGCGGTTTGCTCTTGAGCCTGTTGCCGAGTAGGTCGAAATAGATGGGGTCGCGATTCAGACGCAAATTTTTGCTGTTTTCGCGCATTTTGTGGCTGCTAATGCTTGTCCTTGTGGTATCCGGTTCGACATAAGGCTTGTCCGGATCATCAACGACCATCTTGATTTTGGTGACGCTCTTGCAGCCGGTTTCGTTTGTATAAGTGATGGTGTAATAGCCGCTCTTGCTGCCATCGACGTTCTTGAGCGTGTTTTCGCGAGTGGTCGATTTGAACTTGTCCGGGCCTTCCCAGCTCCAGATTTTGCCGTCCCACGGGTGCGGGCCAAAAGTGATGGTCGCGCCTTTTTTGACTTTCAAATCGGTCGTTTCGTTCCATTCGCCGTCGCCGACTTTCACATATGGGATAATCTTGGTCTGCGAACACGGGCCCACAACTTTCTTGCCGTCGCAGACGCCAATGGAATCGGGGATGTCGATGACCTTCGGCTCAAAGTTCGGGGTGGGGAACGCCTTCATGAGAGCCGCAGTCTCCTGTGCGGTAAGCGGGAGTACGGTGCCGTGGCGAGGTGTAAACGCCCCTTTTGTCTCTGTGTTTTGGATAAACTTGAATGTTTTTAAATCGGAGCTGCTAGTGAACTGGTAATGCCCGTTGTTGTAGCAGTCATACATCAGCACCCACATATTCTGGTTGATGAGCTTGAATACGCCGGCGCCTTCGACGGCTTCGTTTGTCTGTTGTAGTGCGCCGGTTCGGTTGTACCAGGTCGGAGCCTTGCCATCTGCCGAGGTTAATGTCTGGGCTTGCACCTTGCAGATTCCGCCGTCCCCCTCGTTCTTGTAGAATCCGTGGTATAGCTTGTCAACCGGATTATAGACAATGTCCATGTCAATGGTGGATTTACCGCGGTCGAAGAAGTGTTGCGGGTCGCCTTCGAGGTCGGTAAAGTCTTCGTTTGCATAGTTGAAGAACACTTTATCGTATGCGATGGTCCCGTCGTTGGTCAACAGCGAGTAATAAACGAGCGGTCTGCCTTTGCTGCCGTCCTTGTTCACGTGATTTTCGTCCCAGATGGTTTCGGGGGCCCATACGCGTGTCACGTTGGCGAAGTTCTTGCCCTTGTACTTGTCCGGGAAGTGCACCGTACTGTGCTTCCAGTTGATGAGGTCCCGCGATTTCATGAGTACCATGCCGCGGTTGCTTGCCCAGCCTTCGGCGCTCTTCATGTCGGTGTTGACCATGTAGAACCAGCCGTCCGGTGCACGTAGCACGTGCGGGTCGCGGAGCCCTTTCTTGTTGCTTACCGTATCGGCGGCCACGACTCGTTTGCCGTTGTTCATCGGGGTGAAGTTGTAGCCGTCATTGCTCAGCGCATAATAAATGTTTTCGTTGTTGTTTGCCGGGAAATATGCGAATAGGTAGTTGGAGTATGGTTCAAAACCGTGGATGGAAACCTTGAAATCCTTTTTTTCGGCTCGTGGGGGGACACTTTGGTTGTCGTATAGCGTTGCGGTAAGGGTCACTTCCTTGTTTTCGCCCACAAAACGCCCGTTGATACGTCCGTCGTGCCCCAAAAAGAGTGTGTTGGAACTTTCCCATGTAACCGGAAAAGGACCGTATTTTTTCATGGTGTCGGGGAGATTCAAATCATTATAGAGGTCATTGATGCCGGCGGGCTCAAGGTCGTCAAATGCCGCCCAGAAAGGGGACTTATCGACGATTTCCTGAGCCTGTGCGCCCAGTGCTAATAGAGCAATCAATGATAAAAAACGCTTCATACGGTCTCCTTAGTAATGACCCGTTTCCAAACAATTACTATCTAATAATTGGTAACTATTAACTAATAATTACCATCAATTGACTAATAATTGGTTACAACTAACCAAAATAAATATACTTTTAACAATGATGAAAATCTCAAAAAGGGGAGATAAAGTCTTGAAAAAAAGTCCATAAAAGGCAAGTCTGGCTTATATTCTTAGTAGAAAGAAAATCTGTTGTTATATTTCAATTTATAGCGTATATTATAACTATGGAAAAAGTCCGTTTAAAAATTTTAGTTGTTGACGACACCAAGACGAATATCGAGGTGCTTGAAGGTATTTTGTCCAACGATTATGATGTTTGCGTAGCGCTCAATGGGAAAAAAGCGATTGAACTTACGGAAAAGATTAAGCCCGACTTGATTTTACTTGACGTGATGATGCCCGAAATGGACGGCTACGAAACTTTGAGAATCATGCGTCAAAAGGATATTCTGCAAGGAATTCCGGTTATCTTTTTGACGGCTAAAGCCGACAGCGTTAGCGAACAGACTGGACTGGACTTGGGTGCTGTTGATTATATCACCAAGCCTTTTTCTCCAGAACTTGTCAAACTCCGTATCAAGAACCAACTTCAACTGAAACTCCAACGCGACCATCTGCACGAACTTGTTGATGAAAAGACTGCGGACTTGCGCAAGACGTTGAAGGTCATGTTGACAAGTCTAGGAGCACTTGCGGAATACCGCGACCCTGAGACGGGCGAGCATATTAAACGTACCCAGATTATTGTCCAGCGCATTGCAGAAGAACTTCGGAAAAATCCGAAATTCGAAAATGTCATCACTCCAGAATACATCGAAAACCTTGCTACGGCGGCCCCGCTTCACGATATTGGCAAGGTGGGCATCCATGACCGCATCTTGCGTAAGCCGGGGAGCCTCACGCATGATGAACGCCAAATCATGATGCAGCACCCGCAGATGGGTTACGATGTCTTACTCGAAGCGACCAAGGAGTTGCATGACAGTCCGATGGTGAAGATTGCGGCGGATATGGCTTTGGGACATCATGAACACTGGAATGGGGAAGGCTACCCGAACCACAAGAAAGCGGACGATATTCCCATAGGGGCCCGCATCATGGCGGTCGCCGACGTCTATGACGCTCTTGTGTCGAAAAGGCCTTACAAAGATCCGTATCCGCACAAGGTGGCTGTTCAGGAAATCATCAAGGGTCGTGGGACGCAGTTTGATCCGGATGTCGTCGATGCCTTCCTTGCGATTTCAGAGCAGTTGCCCGAGATTTATGAAGTGTATAAAGATAATGCTTCCGAGGTGAATTCGGCTTGACGCATAGCCCGCTAAATGAAAAACGCCGGCATCTCAGTTGGCGCATTTCGATTGTCTATACTATACCGATGCTTGTATTTTCCATCGCGTTGGTGTTTGTTTTTTCGTATTACTTAAAATCAACGCTGATTTCGGCTTCGTACAGTTCGTCCGATGTGAAATTCCAAGATAAGGTCATCACGGACATCGACCTGTTTTTCTCAAAAATAGGAACCCAGTTCAGGTCTGTTCCGCAAATTCTTGAATATACCAAAGAAAATGATATTAAAAAAGTCCTGAAAAAAAATCTCCAACTGTCCCCGTATATTGTCGATACGTATTACGGAAATACGGACGGTAAATATATCTCGGCAAGGGACTTCAAGTTGGACGAAGATAAAAAGGAGTTCAGGACCAAGGCTTGGTATCTGGAAGCGTCGCGAAGCAAGGGGCTCGCCATTACGGGACCTGAAATCAACGATAAGGCAAAAAAGCGAGTCTTGACGTATTCGTATCCGTTGTGGGATAAAAATGAAAAATTCATAGGGGCTGTTGCTGAGGATATCGACTTGCAAAGGGTTCGTCTGTTGATGAGCGAATTTGCAAAGACCGAAGGTGGCATTACGATGCTTGTGGGGTCCGAAAACGACAACTTGTTTACGTATTTCCCTTACGAGACGAACCTTCATAAAATCGTGGTGGATTCGGTTGCGAATCTTTTAGGTCTAGTACAAGAGAATATAAAACTGGACAGAATAGTTCCCAATAATGTGGCTCGTTTTGAAAAGACCGATATTGGCGGTCGCAAGTTGGTATTCATGGTGGCTCCGCTGAAGAACGCCCCGTTCTATCTGGTCCATGTTATCCAGAAAAACAAAATTGTCGCCATGGTCCAGGAGAATTTGCTCGCTATTGTCTTGGTGATGGCGCTTGTCGTTCTTGCGCTTATGTTCCTCACTTCTTTAATAGTCCATTTCCTTTTCAAGATTTTTATCGAGAAAGATTTGAATGAAAGCGTGAGTTCCAGTACGATGTTCGAAACGCTTTTGGGAAGTGACAACTTCAGGATTATACTTACAAACGATACGTTCGACATCCTGCATGCAAGTGCCTATATTGCGGAATTCTTTAATAATGGCAATGATGTCCGTGGAGAAATTCTTTGGAAATTCTTCCATTCCGAACAGTTCAAAAAGTTTGTCTATAAAGTTTCGAAAGGCGGAAAAATGCACGCCAGCGAACGGCAAATCATCATACCGGTTAGGAATTGTACGGGTGAAGACGCTTGGTGGAAAGTCATATTCCAGTTCCTAGTCGAAGACGATGGTTCCATACGTTATCTGTTCCTTATTTCCGATGAAACGAGCGGAATCCGGAAGGATACGATTCTCGATACGATCATGCTTTCGGCGGGTAACTCTATCCTCGTTATTTTTGACAAAAACCGCAAAGTCATGTATATGTCGAAGATGCTGACAGATTACTTGATTGTCGATTGGAAAGATGTGATTGGCCAGTCGCTTGAAAAATTGCCGAGTTGCGGGATGCCCGAAAAAGTTGTGGAAGCCTTGAAAAAAACATTTGACGAACAAGGCGTTTGGAAAGATACGTTCATGTTGCAGACGTTGAATACGCATACGGAAACGTGGTTCCGTGGCGAGGCGTGTACGCTCAAGGTTCAGGATTCCGTTGTCGGCTATATGCTTTCGATGATTGATATTTCGGAGGTTGTCGCGGCCCGTGAAATTGCAGAGCAGGCGACCCAGGCCAAGAGCGAGTTCTTGGCCAACATGAGTCACGAAATTCGCACTCCGATGAATGCCATTATCGGTATGGCGCACTTGATTCAGGAAACGCAGCTGGATGAACGCCAGCAAGGCTTTGTCGAACGTATCAGCCATGCGGCGACGTCCCTGCTCCGGATTATCAATAGCATCTTGGATTTCTCGAAAATCGAGGCCAAAAAGCAGGAACTGGAAATTACGCAGCTTATTTTGCAAGATGTCATCAATGATGTGACGATACTTGCCGAAGTTCGAATCGCGCAGCGACCTATTGAATTGATTGTCGATATGGATCCTGAAATTCCTGAAATCTTGATGGGTGACCCGCTTCGCTTGTCTCAAATCTTTACGAACCTGATTAATAATGCAACCAAGTTTACGGAAAGCGGAAGCATAACGTTACAAATCAAGTTAGAACAGTTTATTGGAAATAATGTAAAGCTTTCGTTCAGCGTCATCGATACGGGTATCGGTATGACGAACGAACAGTTGAACGTTCTCTTTACTGCGTTTACGCAGGCCGATGGCTCGATTACACGCAAGTATGGCGGAACTGGGCTTGGGCTTGTGATTTCGAAATCGCTTGTAGAACTCATGGGCGGTGAACTTCAGGTAGAAAGTGAATTTGGAAAAGGCTCCAAGTTCTATTTCTCCTTGATGCTTCCAATTGCGCCGCAGGCAAGTGTTCCCAAGTGGAAATCTGTTTCTCTGTTCAGAAACAAGAATGTCTTGCTGGTGGATGATTGCGGAAAACTGCGTGAGGTGTTGCGCCACTACTTGACGAAATTGCGTTGTGTGGTGGAAGAAGCTGGTTCTGTTGATGAAGCTTTGGACTTGATTCAAGCTCATGACGAAGCGGGCGAGACACCGTATGATCTCTTTATTGTCGATTACCAGATGCCGATTCTGAATGGCTTTGATTTTGTGCAAGGTCTTCCAACCAAGATGAAGAAGATTCCAAAAATCTTGATGCATCCCATACATTTTGATGAAAAGAATTACCACCTTGCTGAAGAAATGGGATTCAATAGTTGTGTGCCGAAACCGTTACAAATAAGATCTTTGCTTAGCGCCATGCAAGAATCCTTCGGCGAAAAACTCACGTACCAAAAGACCGTCAAGACCGAGAAGAATAAAGTTTTCTTTAAAGAGGCGAAAATTCTCCTCGTTGAAGACAACGAAATGAACCAGGAACTGGCGGTGTCGCTTTTGAATAGTGTGGGGCTTACCACGATGGTCGCCAATGACGGTGAAATAGCGCTGAAACTTCTCAAGAAAAATGCGTTTGATTTGGTATTAATGGATATTCAGATGCCCGTCATGGACGGTCTTGAGGCCACTGCTGAAATTCGTAAGCGCCCGGATGAGTATTTCAAGAATGTGCCGATTATCGCCATGAGTGCAAGGGCTTTCCAAAAAGATCGCGATGATTGCATCAATGCGGGCATGAACTCTTACATCGCAAAGCCGATTGACCCGAAACTGCTATTTAGCGAATTGGCAAAGTACTTGCCGCTTGCCGACAAGACTCCTATTGTACAGACTACTGATGAACCTGAATCTCAGCCAGTCAGTAGCGATGACAACACCGTTACACTGTTCCAGAAGGTCCGACATTTTGATGCCGCTGCTGGGCTGTATCATTCAAACGACAACCGCAACTTGTACTTCAAGATTTTGCAGGGCTTTGTCCGTGATTACGATGGCAAGATACAGAAACTGAGAAAGGCTTTTGATAATTCCGAATTCGAGGAATTGGCTCGCAATGTCCATACAATCAAGGGCTTGTGTGGAACGATTGGCTCGTATCATGTGCAGACGCTTGGACACATTCTCGAAAATTCGCTGCTTAAAAAGGAACGCAATTATAGCGATTTTATGGCGTTCGAGAAAGCTTTCGAGGAACTCCTTGACGATTTGAAGATTGTCATGCAAAATATTGCATCAGAGCAGGCCAACGCGGCGGTCATCATCAAACACATTGATCCTGAAGCTACGAATAAATTAAAGAAAGCTATCGAAGAACTCAAGTCTGCCATTGAATCGTGCTCTTCGACGCTTTGCAAACGGATTCTCGATTCTTTGGAAAAAATCATGTTTACACAGGAACAAGAGAAAATCTTGCAAAAGCTGCATAACCAGGTTGAAGATTACGATTTTACTGAAGCGGCCGTAAGTCTAAAACGCCTTGAAGAAACCTTAGAGGTGTAAGCGATAAACTGAGAGTCGCAAATCGTCATTCCTCTTTTTTTAGAATTCCTACAATATCATAGCCGCAACGAATGCAATCACAATGATTGTGGCTACGATAATGCCGAACGGGTTTGCCGTTTTCTTTTTGCCGTAGGGGCTGCTTGGGTCATCACCGAATTCATTCTCGATAATTTCGTCGTAGTCGGGGAGGTCGAGGTCGCTGTATTCAGCACCTTCTTTCCAGCCGGTGTTTTTGTCGCTCCCGCAGTGGGGGCAGAAGGTTGCGCCTTTTTTCAGCTCGGCGCCGCAATGGGGACAGTTATTCATAGACGAGAAAAATCTAGTAAATAGCTCTTTCTCCAAAACGTTGTCATGAAAAAGCCCCAGAAATAATTCGAGGTATTTTTCAGCATAAAAAAATCCTCCGATTACTCGGAGGTTTTTTAATGCCTTGAGGTGGATTAGCCCTGAACCTGCGGCAGCTGGGCGAGGCTCTTCGCGATGTCTTCATCCGTCGGGATGTAGTCGCTCATCTCGCCGTCGTTGAACTTCTGGTAGGCGACCATGTCGAAGTAACCCGTGCCGGTGAGGCCGAACACGATGTTCTTGGCCTGGCCGTTTTCCTTGCACTTGAGGGCTTCGTCGATCGTCGCGCGGATGGCGTGGCTGGATTCTGGAGCCGGGAGGATGCCTTCGGTCTGGGCGAAGAGTTTGGCGGCTTCGAACACCTTGGTCTGTTCGACGGATGTTGCACGCATCAGGCCCTGATCGTAGAGTTCAGAGAGAATGCTGCTCATGCCGTGGTAGCGGAGGCCACCGGCGTGGTTGGCAGACGGGATGAAGCTGGAACCCAGCGTGTACATCTTGGCGAGCGGGCAGACCTTGCCGGTATCGCAGAAGTCGTAGGCGTACTTACCGCGGGTGAAGCTCGGGCAGCTTGCCGGTTCAACGGCGAGAATGTCGTAGTCGGCTTCGCCACGGAGCTTTTCACCGACGAACGGGCTCACGAGACCACCGAGGTTGGAACCACCGCCGGCGCAACCGATGATGAGGTCGGCCTTCACGCCAAGCTTGTCGAGGGCGGCCTTCGTTTCGAGACCGATGACGGACTGGTGGAGGAGCACCTGGTTCAGCACGGAACCGAGAACGTAGCGGTAACCCGGCTGCTTCACGGCGGCTTCCACGGCTTCGGAAATAGCGCAGCCGAGGCTACCCGTGGTGCCCGGGAATTCGGCGTTGATCTTCTTGCCGATGTCGGTCGTCATGGACGGGGACGGGGTCACGGATGCACCGTAGGTGCGCATGACTTCGCGGCGGAACGGCTTCTGTTCGTAGGAGACCTTCACCATATAGACCTGGCAGTCGATGCCGAAGAAGGCCGATGCCATCGAGAGGGCGGTGCCCCACTGGCCTGCACCCGTTTCGGTGGTCACACCCTTGAGGCCTTGCTTCTTGGCGTAGTAGGCCTGGGCGATGGCGGAGTTGAGCTTGTGGGAACCCGAGGTGTTGTTGCCTTCGAACTTGTAGTAGATGTGGGCCGGAGTGCCGAGCGCCTGTTCGAGGAAGTAGGCGCGGACCAGCGGCGACGGACGGTACATCTTGTAGAACGTGAGGATGTCTTCGGGAATTTCGAAGAAGCGTGTGTCGTTGTCCAGTTCCTGCTTGATGAGTTCGTCGCAGAACACGGGCTGCAGGTCTTCGAAGGTTACCGGCTTGCCGGTACCGGGGTTCAGGAGCGGAGCGGGTTTCTTCTTCATGTCGGCACGGACGTTGTACCATGCCTTCGGGAGTTCATTTTCTTCGAGGTAAGTTTTGACCGGGCCGTCCAGTTTGAGCGAGTTTCTCATTTTATTTTCCTTTTTAGGTTGTAACGTTTCAATTCAGGTCTTTTTGCCGGGCATCCAAAAGTTTTTTTCAAAAAAATTGGCTCCCTTTCAAAGGAGCCTGCATCTTTCAAATACCGTAACAAAAATACCAGGCTCCTGACTATAGGGCCTGCCACCACCAGAAGTTGATGCTCGTTACGAATTTCATGTGCAGAAATATACCTTATTGTAGGCGTACTGGCAAGCACATTGTGTAAAAAATTGTTCAATATTCCTGTCAGAGACGCTACAGAAGGGGTATTGCGTTTGACAATTTCAAAAAATAAATTATTTTCAAAAGACTAACGTTTTTCCATTTTCGCTTTCACAGGTACGATTTATGGCTATCGACTACAGACTTTTATCAGGGCAGTGCTCCTCCATTGGTGAGGAAAAAATTGAACATACACTTTCGGCAACCGCGAAGGTCATGCCGTTGCATCCGGGCAACAAGCGCCCGAGCGTGCACCGCGCTCCTAGAAAATCTTCGAAAAAAACTGCATAAGTCTGTTCGACTGGATTATCGCGTTTTCTAAATTTGAGGCGTGAACGCAAATCCCTTTGAACTTTTAAAGAAATCCGAAAAATCCAAGGCCCGCCTTGGGGTTATCCATACGGCACACGGCGATGTGACGACGCCTGTGTTTATGCCTGTAGGGACTGCGGCGACGGTCAAGGGGCTTACTAGCCGCGACATCCGCGAACTTGATGCCGAAATCATCCTGGCGAATACGTACCACCTTTACTTGCGACCGGGCACAAAGCTCATTGCCGAAGCGGGTGGTGTGCAAAAGTTCATGAGCTGGAACCTCCCGATGCTGACGGACAGCGGTGGATTCCAAGTGTGGAGTTTGAAGCAGTTCCGCAAGATTACCGAAGATGGAGTGCAGTTCAAGAGCTTGTTGGACGGCTCTCGTCATTTGTTCACTCCTGCAAGCGTGATGAATGCACAACGCGAAATCGGTGCCGATATCATCATGGCGTTCGACGAGTGCACTCCGTATCCGAGTACCGTCGAAGAAGCAGAAAAGTCGCTTGCGCTTACGCTCAAGTGGACCCGCGAAGCAAAGGAATGGCTGGAGGCAAATCCGCCGATTCACGGCTATCCGCAGTATTTCTTCGGGATTGTACAGGGCGGCATGCACAAGGAACTTCGCCAGAAGTCCATTGAAGCGCTCAAGGAAATTGCACCGGACGGTTACGCGATGGGCGGGCTGTCGGTGGGCGAGCCTGTCGAGACGATGTACGATATTGCCGACTTTTGTACAAACTTGTTGCCCGAAGACCGAGCCCGCTACGTGATGGGTGTGGGGACTCCGTGGAATTTACTTGAACTCGTGAAACGCGGCGTGGATATGTGCGACTGCATACTGCCCGCGAAAAATGCACAGGATGGATTAGTTTATACGCACCAAGGCGTGCTGCGATACAAGGGGGCCAAATTTGCCCATCAGCACGATTTGCCGCTCGACTCGAATTGTGATTGCTATTGCTGCCGAAATTACAGCCGTGCGTATTTGCGTCATCTATTCAAGGAAAAGGAACCGCTCGGCTGGACGCTTGCTGCCATCCACAATCTGCATTTCTACATTCACTTGATGAAAGATGTCAAGGCACACATTGCCGCAGACACTTTTGAAGAATGGGCGGAAGAGCAAGTGAAAACGCTGCAAGGGAATGCTGGATAAACCTCGTTGTTGCATATAATACATTTATCGTAGCATAGGAATCTCGATTGTTCAAGGTGCCGTTTTTTTGAAATAAGTGTCAAAAAAATATGGATAAATGCTGCGTTAGGCCGGAATAACAACTATATTTATTTGTGTGAAACCGACGGCTTGTTTTTAAAAAAGGAGAAAATTGTGTCTAGGATTATTTTTAGCCTTTGGGTGTGCTTGCTAATTGTGGTGAATGCGTTCGCTATTAACAATGGCGATACGGTCCATGTCAATTATGACTTGCAGGGCGGCATTAACAATCCAAATAACGCGAATTTTTATGTATTTGATCGAAGTAATACAATTAAATATCCTTTGTTGCCACCCACAAAAGAAGGCTTTGAATTTCTAGGCTGGTATAATACTCGGCAAACACTTAATTTTATAGATAACAGCAAAAGAGATTACTTGTTCTCATACGAAAGTCCTACTCAAGGGAACCAGCTTAGAGTTCATGCTCGTTGGGGAATCATTTCGAAAAAGCCTCAGGTAGATGAATCGGGATGTATGCTGGTTCACGATGCTGCGGAACTTTATGGGGCTGTTAAATTTGCAGACAGCACATCTCGGCGTACCTGTATTTTCATAGAAAACGATATCGTTGTCAATAAAAATCTATTGTCCTCAAATGGAGACGCGAATAAGGGCGATTTTTACTGGTGGCAACCTTTTAGATCTTTTAGTGGCGTAATTGAAGGGAATGGTCATACCATTTCGGGCCTGTACGGCAATGTGGGCTTGATTCAAGAGGTTTCGTATGGTAATACGGTTATTCAGAATTTGGGAATTGTAGATTCGTATTTTAGCGGCGAAAATGCAGGTTCTTTTATATCAAATGTTTTTAACGGCAACCTTGAACTAAAGAATGTGTTCAGCTCGGCTACTGTTATAGGTACAAAAGGTTATGTCGGGGGACTCATTGGCTCCGTCGATGTTTTTGGCGACCCTTGTGTTGATGTCACTTTTGTTGCTGCTAGAAATCCTGCCGCATATACTATTCGTAATAGTCTGCGTTTCGTGACTATCGAAAATTCCTATTCTGTCGGTTATTTGCGCGGCGAGGAAGGAGGCGGACTTGTCGGAATTTTGGATGCTATTACTATTAAAAATTCCTTCTATGCGGGCAAAATTGATGTTACCAAAAAGTTCTCGGGAATTGGCCTAAAACAGAAGAAAACATGTTTGGTGCTTTCAGATGAAGATTTAACATTTGAGAATGTTTTTTACCCGGAAAATTTCTTGAATAGTGGATTTGAGGCTACGCCCGCATCGGATACGGAATTTGCCAATGGATCAGTTTACGAAAAATTGAAAAAAGGGACAGAGTACCCGATTTGGCAGCAGAAATCTGGCGATTCGTACCCGACATTGAACGGGGTGTATTATGACATTTTATATTACCTGAACAAGGGTGTCAACAACGCATCGAATCCGACCTACTTTATGCCCAAACAGGAAGTTGTTTTGAAGCCCGCGTCAAAAGATGGCGATGTTTTTGAAGGCTGGTTCGCCGATTCCATCTTCACGAAACCGGTTGAAAAAATTTCTGCTACAGCGGAAGGTAACCAAAGAGTCTTTGCCAAATGGAAAAACTGGTATTCCATTACTTACGTGAATGACGGTGACTATGGAATTGGAGGATCATCAAATCCCAAATACCGCGATGCGGATTCGGCGACTTTTGTGCTGGAGGAACCCATTGGAAATGGTCGCACTTTTGAGGGGTGGTTTACGGATTCGACATTCACGAAGCGGGTGACTGAACTGCCTCAAGGTAATACCGAAGATATCGTCCTTATCGGCAAGTGGAGTGGTCGCGAAATTACCTTGATTTACGACTTGCATGGTGGCACGATGGGCGATGAAAAGAATCCGGAAAAAGTTGTAAATGGCGAGAATATCCTTCTTAAAAATCCGACTCGCGAAGGCTACATTTTCCGAGGTTGGATTGATCCTGCAAAGTCTGGAATTTATCTGAATACGCGTTATGAAGCCTATTCCGCCAAATACGATACAATTTATTTTGATGCTAAATGGGTTTATGAACCCGAAAAACCGGCGGTAGATTCTAACGGCTGTTACCTTGTAACCAATGTTCATGAACTCTACTATTTCAACGATTTTGCAAATGACTATTTGAATGAAAATCCGCCTGTTGATGCATGTATCCAAATCATGAACGATATTGTCGTGCATGAAAAATTAGATAGTTTGGGCCCTCAGGTTTTTGTCAACTATCATGGTTATGTGAGCTGGACTCCCTTAAATGGTTATAATAATCCGTTTGTCGGAATAATTTACGGTAATGGGCACACGATTAGTGGTTTGTTTATGGACTCAAAACTTCCGCAACCCGATGTCTTTAACGGAATCATTCAAAATAAAGCATTCGACGGAAAGTACCCTGAAGTGCAGAATTTGTACATATCGAACTATTACTACGATTGCGAAGTGCATCCGGCGAGGTTGTTAATAAACGCAAAGGGCTACGGCAATGGCGGCAAAATGTATATCCGCAACACGATAGCCCCAGCTCCGCTAAAGATAACTCGCGAACGAGGTTTCGACGTTAAAGGCCGTAACCTAAGGAATCGCCCCAATTATGGCGTGTATTTTTAGTAGAACATTACGACTGTAAAAAACACTGTATTTGCAAACGGTTGATTGCAAAATTCGGCAAAAATGCGTTTTTGCCGTTTTTTCTTGGTAGATTTGTAAGCACTTGATTTTAAAATTTGAAAAAGGTATATTTGAAATATGGCTTTACCGTATAATACAATTCCGATTTTAACGGGTGAAGTTGCCGAAGAATTTAACCGTCAGGTGGAATACAATTCTAAGTATTTGGCAGGCTCCCAATATAGCGCCGAGAAAGAGGCGTGGTGTCGTAGTATTATCGAAAATTCTAGATTGGATCAGCTAAAGAGAACTTCATCAAAATGAAATTGTCGGATTTTTCTTTTTGTACTCTCGGAGCGCCCATCCGAGACCTGTCCTCGTTTGATTGTGAACGTAAATCTATTAACGATTTCTTTAGAAATGAGGCTTTAGATTATCAAAGTGAATTGTTTGGAAAAACATATTTGCTTACACCTCGTAATGATTTAAGTAAAGTTGCTGCGGCTTTTACTGTGGCGAATGCGAGCTTGTTCACTCGGTTGCTTCCAAATTCTAGAAAAAAGAAGGTAGGTTACGAAGTTCGACATTCGAAAGGGGATATAAACCATCCTGCCGTCTTGTTGGGGCAACTAGGTGTTGACCTTCAGTTTGCAGGTCATGGGCTAGGATCGCAAATTATAGAATTTGTTGCACAGTGGTTTGCTGGGGAGAAAAATAAGTCGGGGTGTCGGCATATGATTGTAGATGCCTTCAATGAAAGTGAACTTTTATCGTTCTACGCTAATTGCGGTTTAATGCCTGTTTTTGGAAATATTGAGCAAGAGCGTAAATACAGGCAACTTGAAGATGATGGCAGGCCTTTGAATACTCGGCTGTTGTATCGTGACTTGGTATTGTTGCGGAGAGAATCTATTCGAGGATAGTTTGCCATCGCATAACAATAATTTCAGCTTAAAAACAGATGTATGGCTTTAAGGCGCAACGAGGAAATTTTCTACCTTTGGCGCATGATTAGTATTACCAAGCTTTTGATGGATACCTCGAACTTTGGGGATTCTCTTCGTTATGAACCTCACGCTCACAAGGCGACAAACGGTGTGGGCGCAGGACGTGGCCCGGTGGTGGTGTGGAACTGCACCAAGACTTGCAACTTGAAATGTGTCCACTGCTATGCGCGTTCCGAGGCAATTAAGTACCAGAACGAACTTACGCACGAAGAGGGTATCAAGCTTATTGACCAGCTTGCGGAATTTAATGTGCCGGTGCTGTTGTTCAGCGGTGGCGAACCGCTTTTGCGTCCGGACTTTTTTGAACTTGCGAACTATGCGGCGAGCAAGGGCATTCGTCCGACGATTTCGACGAACGGCACCTGTATTACACCGGATGTGGCGCAGAAGCTTAAAGCGATGGGCGTGGGCTATGTGGGTATCAGCTTGGACGGTTGCGAAGATACGCACGATAAGTTCCGTGGCAAGCAGGGGGCGTACCAGCTCGCGTTGCGCGGTATCCGCAACTGCGTGGCGACGGGTCAGAAGGTCGGGCTGCGCTTCACGATTACGCGTTACAATGTGCAGGATTTGAATGCGATTTTTGACTTGCTCGAAGCCGAAAATATTGACCGTGTGTGCTTCTATCATTTGGTGTATAGCGGTCGTGGTTCTGCGATGGTCGCAAACGACTTGAATCATGAAGAGAGCCGCAAGGCGATGGATTTGATTATCGACCGCACTTTAGATTTTAAGAAGCGCGGTGTGAATAAGGAAATTTTGACCGTCGATAACCACGCGGATGCCGTTTATTTGTACCAGCGCATGAGACGAGAAGACCCTGCGCTTGCAGAAAAGGTTTTGGAACTGATTCAGCGTAACGGCGGTAATCGCAGCGGTATGGCGTTCGGCAATATCGATAGTGTTGGCAATGTGCATCCGGATCAGTTTACGCAGTACATTACGCTTGGGAATGTACGCGAACGCAGTTTTGGTGATATCTGGACAGACTTGTCGAACCCGATTATGGCGGGGCTCAAGAACCGCAAACCGCTTTTGAAGGGACGTTGCCCGAAATGCGCTTACTTGAATTTGTGCAACGGCAATTTCCGCACGCGTGCCGAGGCGGTGACGGGCGATTTCTGGGCTGAAGACCCGGCTTGCTATTTGACAGACGAAGAAATTGGGCTTTGAGGTGTGAGGTCGGTCGCTGCGCTCCCTTTGAGGAGTGAGGATCGTGTGTCATTCTGATTGCGTTGCGCTCGTGTCATTCTGAGGACCGTAGGGACGAAGAATCCAGTGATTTAAAATGAATGAATTAGATCAAAAACTTCTCGCGATTATACAGGACGGCTTCCCGTTGGTGGAACGCCCGTATTTGCGCTTGGCTGAAATGTTGAATTGCGATGGCGTGAATAAAGTTGACGAAAGTGATGCTAGCGAAAAATGCGCGAAACTTGTTGTTTCTGAACAAGATGTTTTTGATGAAGTTGAAAAAATGCGCGCTTCGGGCGTGATTCGTCGCATCGGTGGCGTGTATGATTCCAAAAATCTCGGTTTTATTTCGAGACTTTGTGCGGGAACGGTTCCTGCTTCGTCGCAAGATTTTTCTACAGAATCACACGATGAAACGCCGATGGAAAAGTTTGCCGCAGTCGTGATGAGCGAACCTGCGATTACGCACAATTACATTCGCAGCCACGAATACAATGTGTGGCTTACGGTCATTGCCGAGAATGAAGCGGCTATAGAGACGATTGTGGAACGAATTTGTGCGAAAACGGAATTGCACGATGTACATGTTCTCTCTGCGACGAAAAAATTTAAGATAAATACGGTGATGGGCGCTAGCGCGCCAGTAGTCAGTAGGCAGTGGTTAGTAAACAGGATTGGAGGCGAGAGCGTTGTGAAGGAACGTCATTCTGACAACCGAAGGTTGGAAGAATCCAGTAATTTTCGAGGAAATCTCTCCGATGCTGACCGCACCCGTATTCGCACAGCATGTGATGACATTCCGCATACGCTTACGCCGTTTGAGGATTGGGGCGTATCTTGCGACGAACTCCGTGAAGACCTTGTTGCAAAACGCATGCGCCGCTTTGGGGCGATTCTCCGCCATCAGAACGCAGGCTTTGCATTTAATGCAATGGTTTGCTTTAGGATAGACGAAAGACGAGAGACGAGAGACGAGAGTGGTTCGGCGTGCTCACAAATTTTACGCCATCCTGAGCGTTTCGATGACATTATCCAGAACGGGGCTGCGGTTCTAAAGGCGGGTTCGATTCTTGCATTGAATCCGCATATTTCTCATTGCTACGAACGTCCGTCTTTTGAAAAATTTCCGTACAACTTGTATGCAATGATGCACGCTCCGTCAGCGGAATTGCTGTCACGCTATATCGAAGATGCCGCAAAATCCATTGATAATAATAATTATGTTGTTTTAAATTCCTTGCGGGAACTCAAGAAAACAAGCTATAGATTTTTTCTTTGAGTAAAGCTATCTCAAATTCTAGAATCGGTAACCTACGCCGAGATATGTTAAACCTCGTTGTCCCCAAAGCAAAAAGGGTATTTGGAATCGTAGGGATACAGGATGACCGATTTCAAAACCAAATAAGGATATATGCCCCATGGGAGCGATTTCGTCGCCGTTGGTTATTATACCTAAGTCTATCTCAAAAAATAGATTAACGAAGCTTCTTGGGTCACTTCCGTTAAACTTGAATTTTCCCATTAGGGAATATACAGGATTTTTTGTAAGGGATATGTTTGCGACAAGCCCTGTTTCTATGTTGTTAGAAAATATATAACCATAGTTGATGGATATTGCTCCATAAGAACATTCAAAGATGTCTTCGCATTTATCATCAAAAAGGTGACCCAATGAAGTTCCAAGGTCTGTTAACGTTAAAAAGTTATACTCGATTCCTATGCTATGGTGCCTAAAATAGTCTCTCTGATTGACTGTTTTCTGATTGCTGTCGGCTTTGGTTGCTGAAGTTGTGTCTTGGTTTGTTCTAGAATTTGTATCTACATGACTTTCGGTGATAGGCGTGTTTTCAACATAGGCATCCATCTCCCACGCGTTTGCGTACGAAACAAAAAATAACGAAATAATTGTTGCAATTACGGTTCTTTTAATCATTTAATGGTGTCCTTGAATATGTCGAAAACTGCATCTAATATAAATAAAATAATTGAATAAATCCAATAAAAAGATGTTTTTTTCGTATAAAAATAGATATTGGTTTGTTGTTTTAATAAATAGGAACGGTCGATTTTCTATCTTTGGGTTATGCGCAAAATTTACATGGCAGGAATGAGCCACAAGGTGGCCGAAATCGCAATCCGCGAAAAATTTTACATCCCGATGGATGTCAAGACTGAGGCGTTAAGTCGTTCTCCGTTTGACGAACTCTTGATTCTTGCCACTTGTAACCGTACCGAGATTTATGTTGCAAGCGACTGCGACTTGGATACCACTGAATTGGTCCGCTATGTTTGTGGCCTTACGCACCAGAACTATGATGTCTTCGCAAAGTTCTTCTACACGAAGGTGGGCGAGGATGTTGTCCATCATGTGATGAACGTGTGTGCGGGGCTTGATTCTGTGGCAATGGGTGAAGACCAAATTTTGCACCAGATAGACCGAGCGTACGAAACGGCACATCAGCTCAAGGCGACCGGTAATAGCTTGAATAAGCTGTTCCAAAGCGCAATACATACGACTAAGCGAATAAAGACCGAGACGAACCTGAGCAAACTCAGTTGTAATATTCCGTTCCTTGCGATGAAACAGGTGCAAAAGACTTTCGACGATCTCGAAAACCGCACGGTTTATATTGTCGGGCTTGGCGAGATGGGTTCGCTAATGCTTAAGTATGTACAAGAGAATACGACAAAGATTTTTGCAAGCAGCAAGACTTTTGCAAATGCCGAAAAATATGGCGATGTGCTTACTCCGGTTCGTTTTGAAGACCGCTACAGCGTTTTGGGCAAGAGCGATGTTCTGATTCTTTGCAGTGCATGCCAGGAACCGATTATCACGAAGGATGAATTTGAAAAAGCGGTTCAAACTGCCGGGTCTGCTGAAGATACAGTTTTGTTGAAACGTCTTGTCGTGGACCTTGCTAATCCGCGTAACGCTGAGCCTTCTATCGGGGATTTGCCCGGTGTGCAATACGTTTGCGTCGATGATTTGGAACAAATTGTTTCCGAAAATCGTCGTTTGCGGATGATTGAACTTGAGGCCGCTCAAAAGATTTTGCAAGAAGGTATCGAAGAATTTATGCAGTGGTATCGCATGGACGATATCGCGAAAGATATTCATGTCTTTGCGGATAAGATGGTGGCGACGGCGAATGATGAATCGGAAAAGCTGTTGCGTTCGCTCCCGGACGTGTCTGATGCGGACAAGAAACGCATCCATATGATGTATGTGCGTTTTGCGAAAAAGATGGCAAACGATTATTTGTATAAGGTGAAAGATTCGAATTCGGCTGAAGACGTGTTGACGTACTTGAAATGCCTTCGTGAATGCAATTAGGGGTGACTATGAAACTTCGTGTAGCGACGCGTAAAAGCGCATTGGCTTTGGCCCAGACAACGATGGCTGCTGATGCTATTGTTGCGGCGAATTCTGCGCAGAACGCTGGGTTGTCTTATGAGCTTGTCTCCATGACGACCGAAGGCGACAGACGTTTGGACAAGTCGCTTGCAAGCTTTGGCGGTAAGGGCGTATTCATCAAGGAACTCGAAATTGCGCTCCTTGAAAATCGTGCGGATATTGCAATTCACAGTTTGAAGGACATGCCCGCCGAAGTGTTACCCGATTTTAAGCTTGCCGCGGTTCTAAAACGCGAAGACCCGCGAGATGCGTTCCTGTCGCGTGGGGGAGCCGCTGGCGTCAAGTTCATGGATTTGCCTACGGGTTCTCGCGTCGGGACGGGAAGCGTTCGCCGCGTTGTTCAGCTGAAATCTTTGCGCCCGGATTTGGAATATGTTCCCATCCGCGGAAACATCCAGACACGTATTGGTAAACTTGCGGAACTCGATGGCGTTGTCCTTGCTGCTGCGGGGCTCAAGCGCATGGGGCTTGCGGACAAGGTGACAGAATACTTTAGTACCGAACAAGTTCTCCCTGCTAGCGGTCAAGGCATTTTGGCGATAGAAACTTTGTCGGATAACGGGGCTCGTCATTCTGAGCAATATAAAAATGCGAAGCCGTTTCAGTCTTTAGCCCCGGCCCCCGAGCCGGGGGAAGAATCCAGTGAAATCCATGATTCTATTGTGCAAATGCTTGCTCGCGTGAACGATGTTGAATCATTTTGCGTTGCCTCAGCCGAAATGGCTTATTTGAAAGCGCTCGATGCGGGCTGCCAATTCCCTGTGGCGAGTTTTGCGGAATTTGTTGACGACGTTGTTGATGGGGGTAATGCCGCGAAGTCTCTAAAAATTCGTGGCATTTACTGGGATGAAAAGTCTGAAAAATTGCTCCGCGCAGAATGTGTAGGCACGGTAGAACTTAATTCCCCTGATTGCGTACAAGAGTCAAAAAAATTGGGTGTTGCACTCGCCCAAGAAATTCAGAAGCAACTATAATAGGCTTTGCCATTCCCGGCTCCGTTCGGGAAATGCCTTCTTGAATCGCTAAAAAAAGCCCGCGCTTTTTCGTGTGCGGGCGAAATTTATGTCGTAATTTTTTTTTTGCGTGTCGAAGACGACGCGACTTTCTATAAATTACTTGTTCGGCTTCGACACAACGGGTTTGATTCGTTTCCCGCACAGCGTCACGATGATTCCTGCCTGTGCGAACATGTAGTAGGCCGTGTCACGGCTGTTGTTCAATGTAGATTTCGGATCGTAATCATCCTTGGTCACGAAAACTTCGGCAACACCGGAGAGGCTGATGTCGAGGGAACAGCGTTCGCATGGAAACCCGATTACATAGAGCTTGGAACCGGCAGGAACTTTTCCCCGGGCGTAGTGGAGAGCGTTGATTTCGGCGTGGACCATGAACGGGTATTTGTTCGCCTCGAATTCGTGATGGCTTATGAGTTCCCCGGAATCTGCATCGAGCAAATCGTAGGCGAGAAGTTGTTTTTCACGTGTGTAGGGGACTGTTTCATCGTCAAATCCGGCGGGTGCACCGTTGTATCCGGTGCTGATAACGCGTCCGTCAGCGCTTACAAGTACGGCGCCCATTTGCGTGTTTTGGTCTTTGGAAAGGCGTGCCTGGGCACACATCATCTGCGTATAGACTTCGTCGCGAAGCTTTGCTCTAGAACTATTCATGCCAAAAAATATAGGCAAATTTCAAACAGGTTTTTTGGATTATTGGATAAAATCCGTGGATTTTCATGTTTGATACAGCTTGGTTATGTATAGGTCCAAACGATGCGAGAAAAAAACTCAAATAATCTGAGGATAATGGTTGTTCGTTGTAAGAATGGAGGCGTCGGCCAAGGATGGGGAGGGTGCAGGGAGGGGCCCGTGCGGCCTTCGCAACTCTGAGCTGGGGCCCCGCCCGCATGACGTACTATTGACTTTAAAAAATGCACTTTTGGCGGTGAGCCGAACTTTTTCTAAATTTGGTTTCGATGGAAAAATCGAATCATTTTGGCAAAGTTTATTTGATTGGCGCGGGTCCCGGTGATCCTGGGCTTTTGACCTTGCGCGCACATGCAATTCTGGAAAAGGCTGACGTTGTCGTTTATGATCGATTGGTTTCGCTTGCGATTCTTGGAATGTGCAATTCGAAGGCGAAGATGGTCGATGTAGGCAAAATGCCGACACACCACAAGGTAAAACAGTCTGAAATCAATAAACTCTTGGTTCAGTTTGCTTGTGAAATGCCGGGTGCGACCATCGCGCGACTCAAAGGGGGCGACCCGTTCGTGTTCGGTCGTGGTGGCGAAGAAGCGCTGGAACTGGTCGCTGCAGGCGTGGAATTCGAAGTGGTTCCGGGCGTGACATCGGCAATTGCCGTGCCTGCGTATGCGGGAATTCCCGTAAGCCATCGTGGAATTGCAACAAGTTTCCATATCATCACGGGGCATGAGAAGTTAGACGAGAGAACGCTCGCAGGCTCGCTACAGACGAGAGACGAGAGAAACGTCATTCCTGCTACTGAGCCGGAATCTCTTTCAAGTAAGCCTCTCGGCCTCGACTTTGAAGCTCTTGCGCGTTGCCCGGGCACGCTTATCTTTTTGATGGGTATTGCCAACATGGACTTTATCGCACATCGCCTGATGGAATGCGGTAAGGACCCGAAAACACCGCTTGCTTTTATCGAAAAAGGGACGACCCCGAAACAGCGTACCGTCATGGCGACGCTTGAAACGGCAGGGGAGACCATCGTCCGCGAAAACGTGACCGCCCCCGCGATAACGATCATGGGTGGCGTGGTGGAATTGGGCAAGACGCTTGCCTGGAAAAAGAATCTGCCGCTTTCGGGTAAACGTTTGGTTGTAACACGCGCCGCCAAACAATCGAGTGGGATAACCGCACGCCTTACCGCGCTCGGTGCCGAAGTCATCGAAACCCCGATGATTGAAACAAGAACGCTCGATTGCCCTCTGGTTATGCGTCATCCTGAGCCAGTCGCAGCACTCGCCTCGCACGTCATTGCGAGCCCCGAAGGGGCGTGGCAATCCATATCTGCAGATTTCAACTCCCTCGCAAATTTCGACATTCTTGCCTTCACAAGCACGAACGGCGTGGAAAGTTTCTTCAAGCAGTTGTTCGATGCGGGTTATGATGTTCGTGTGCTTGCTGGCAAGAAAATTGCGAGTGTGGGGAAGATTACCGAGAAAAAGCTGCTCGAGTACGGCATCCGCTGCGATTACGTGCCCGAAGACCACACCGGCGAAGGATTAGGGAAACTATTGGCTGCTTTGAACCCCATACCCCAAAGCACCGAAGGTGCGACCTCACACTTCACACCTCGTATCCTCCTCCTGCAGGGCAACCTTGCGGACGATACTTTGCTGAAACTTTTGCCGAAAGCAACCCGCTGGGTCGTTTACGAAACGCTTCCTGTGGCAGAACTCCCCGAATGGAAGCGCGAAGCCGTCGCCAGCGCCGATGCCGTCGTCTTTGCCAGCACTAGCGCCGTCGAAAATTTTGTAAACTTGATGTCAAATGTAAAAGCTTGTCATTCTGAACGAAGTGAAGAATCCAGTGCTTCTATGGGTCCTTCGCTCGTGGAACTCACTCAGGATGACTTTATAAAAAAATCTCCTCACACTTCTTTCTGCATCGGCCGCATGACGGAATCTACAGCCCGCAAACACGGCTTTAATACCGTCACCTCCGACGAGACGACGATGGATTCCCTTGTAAAGAAAATTGCGGAATACTACACAACGTCCCCTAATCACTAACCACCAATCACTAACCACTATTTCATGAAAGCTATTCTGATTATCGCTCACCACTGCATCTTGCCTGGGGCCTACAAGGGTTTCGAAGGTATTTTAGACAAGTTGCATCACGACTTGCCAGGTACGCGTGTGGCGAGTACGAGCCTGTTGGATTTGGAAAACGACTTGCGTACGCTTCTCCGCGAAGACGTCGAGTCGGTGACGCTTCTCCCTTTTTTGCTTTTGAACGGCCAACATACGAAAAACGATGTTCCCCGCGTGGTTGCGAAGCTTCAGGCTGAATTCCCGCAGATTCCCATTACACTGTTGCCTTGCCTCGGCGACTGGAAGGAATTCGCCGACATGGTTGTGGCCGGCATCCGCAACGCTCAATTAGACGAAAGAACGCCCGCTGACGCGGGCTACAGACGAAAGACGAAAGAAATGGTGTCTATTCAAAAAAATCTCTCGTCTCTCGCCTCTCGTCTTTCGTCTAAAACATCAAACCTCTTCTCCATCGAATTGAATCTTGAGGGTCGCAACGTTCTCGTTGTGGGCGGTGGCCGCATCGCACTCCGCAAGGTCAAATCGCTTGTTCCGACGGGTGCTCGCATTACCGTTGTCGCACCACAATTCGACCCCGAATTCAATGCGTTTTGTCGTCATTCTGAACGAAGTGAAGAATCCAGTCAATTCTCGAATTCAGCATCTGCAGAGCGGTCTTTATCGATCACTCTAAAGCAGCGTCCCTACGAGCCGCTTGACCTCCGTGGCGTTTTCATGGTCTTTATCTGCACCGACAAGCCTGTTGTCAATGCGCAGGTGAGTAACGATGCCCGCGCTCGCCGTATTTTGGTGAACAACGCCTGCGATTATCTCGATGGCGATTTCATCGTGCCTGCCCGCATGGACTTTGGCGAGAATATCGCGGTGACCGTATCCACCCAAGGACGCGCACCTTCGCTTGCCAAAAAACTCAAGCAGAAAATTCAAAGCGAATGGGCCGAAGATTTGGCTAAAATTGAACGTGAATTTGAATGTAAATAGTTTTTTTTTGTTTTTCTTCGTTGCTTTTATCCGTAATATTTTGTAAATATGAATACAACGTTTTAATTACGGAGTGTAATATGAATAAATTGTTAGTTGTTGCCGCTTTTGGTGCTCTCGTTTCACTTGCCGCTTGTAGCGATGATTCCTCTTCCAATGCGAGTAGTTCGGGTGGTTCTACCCAGCTTGACGGAAAAACAGTTGTATCCTGCGACAGAGTGATGACAGTTGCGGGCATGAAACAACATTCCTGCCATGCAATTGCCGCTGACGATGCTACTGTAGAATCCTTCAAGGCAAAGTGCGCCCCGATAAGCGACTTGGACGATAATGTCTATACGATTGGTGCGGGTTGCCCATCCGCCAAGCTTGCTTGCGATGTTCAAAATCAAGTTGAATATTTTTATGATGATGCTGCATCTCATTTCTCTTGTGCAGAAATGAGTCCACATGCCCTTTAATCTGAAGATGCTTGTTTTATAAGTTCGCTTAATTTGAAAAGTCTGGTCCTTGTGGCCAGATTTTTAGCATATAGAGGTTGGTTCGACCATTATTTGCTATTATTGCTCACGAATAATCCTTAACCACTGCTTACTTTTAATATCCTAATACCTAGTTATGATTATCCGTCCTCGTCGCTTACGCAGAAATGAAGTTATTCGCAATATGATTGCTGAAACTTCCGTCAACACCAATTCACTCGTTTACCCGATGTTCGTTGTCGAGGGAACGGGCGTCAAAGAAGAAATTGCCTCGATGCCGGGACAGTTCCGCTTTTCGATTGATGAAATCCTGAAGGAACTCGAAAGCTGTGTGGCGCTTGGAATCAAGTCGATACTCTTGTTCGGCATCCCGAATCACAAGGACGAAATGGCGAGTAGCGCCTACGACGAAAATGGTATCGTGCAACGTGCGGTGCGTGCGATTAAGACAAATTTTCCTAATTTGTACGTGATTACGGATGTTTGTCTGTGCGAATACATGAGCCATGGCCATTGCGGCATCATCAAGGATGGTGACGTGGACAACGATCCGACTCTTGAACTTTTGGCAAAGACTGCTGTTTCGCAGGTGGCTGCCGGTGCCGACATGGTTGCTCCTTCGGACATGATGGATGGTCACATCACGGTTCTCCGCGATGCGCTTGACGAGGCAGGTTTTTCGAATACGCCAATTATGGGATACAGTGCGAAGTTTGCGAGTGCGTTCTATGGACCGTTCCGCGATGCGGCTGATTCCGCGCCACATTTTGGCAACCGCAAGACATACCAGATGGATGTACGCAATGGTCGCGAAGCGCTTCATGAAGTGGAACTCGACCTGGAAGAAGGTGCCGATATCGTGATGGTCAAGCCGGGTCTTGCATTCCTCGATGTGTTGCGCCAGACGGCGGAAATCAGCAACGTGCCGGTCGCCGTGTACAACGTGAGCGGTGAATATTCCATGGTCAAGGCGGCTGCAAAGATGGGCTGGATTGACGAAAATGCGATTATTCGCGAAAACATGATTGCGTTCAAGCGCGCTGGTGCCGACATCATTATCACATACCATGCGAAGGAAGTGCTGGAAAAGAAGTTGTTTTAAAACAGGTCTCTGCGGGAATGATATAAAAAGGAAAGGAGAAAAAAATGAAAGAATTTGATTTGCTCTTAAAAAACGTTGGAATAAAAAACGCCATATTACAGGATGTTCTTGAAATTGCCATTGTCCTGATCGCTATCATTCTCATTTTGGCGATTATCCGTTTTATTCTGAGTTTTGCCATTAAGAAAGGTGCGGATGAATCGGCAAAACCGCTAATTTATTCACTGCTCTCCTATGCGGTATATATTGGCGGCTTGTTGATGATACTTCACATTCTTGGCGTAAATACCGCGGGAATCGTGACTGTGATTGGTGCCGCCTCCCTTGCGATTGGCCTTGCTTTGAAAGATACGCTGGGCAACATTGCTTCTGGAATTTTGTTGCTTTTCCTCAAGCCGTTCCGAGCATCGGACTACATTGAATGCGGTTCATTGAAAGGCAAAATTGTGGGTGTGGGACTGTTTAACACGATTCTCATTTCGCTGGATGGGCTTTTTGTGTCTGCTCCGAACAGCATGTTTTGGGGTGCTCCCATCGTGAATTTTAGCCGCAATCCCGTTCGTCGCTTGGATTTGGCTTTTGGAATTGATTACGCTGATTCTGCAGAAAAGGCAATGGCTGAAATGAAAATGCTTGTTGAAGCGGATAACGATGTGCTGAAAAAACCGGAACCTTCGTTTTATGTGTCGTCATTGGACGATAGCGCGGTTTGCGTTAATATGAGAGTCTGGGTCAAGACGGCCAAATATTGGGATATGCGCTGTAAGTACATGAAAGCCGTCAAGGAACGTTTTGACGAAGCCGGTATCTCGATTCCGTTCCCGCAGCGCGTGGTTCATATCGTGAAAGAATAATGGTTTAGACGAAAGAAATGTCATCCTGAGCGGAGTCGATGACAACTACGTAAGGCGAGAGTTGCGGTCAAGCTCGCTTGAACATGACCGAGCCAAGTAGTTGGTACATGAACGAAGTGAATGTACAATCCAGTGCTTTTATTAGTAACTATTAACTAGTAACTCATCAAGGGATTTTTATGAATCACTCTTTAAGTGAAAAGTTGTTTGCAGAAGCGAAGACGCTCATGCCGGGTGGTGTGAATAGCCCTGTTCGTGCTTATGGCAACGTGGGAGCGACGCCTCCCTTTATCGCCCGTGCGAAGGGTAGCCACATTTACGATGTTGACGGCAACGATTACATTGATTACGTGGGCAGCTGGGGGCCAATGCTTTTGGGACACGCTCACGATGCGGTCATCAATGCGGTTGCCGAAACGGCGAAGAACGGACTTAGCTTTGGCGCCCCATGTGGCTTGGAATCGGAACTCGCGAAACTCGTGATGTCGCTCGTGCCGAGCGTCGAGATGATCCGCATGGTGAACAGCGGCACTGAAGCGACGATGAGTGCTATCCGTGCCGCTCGCGGTTTTACTGGTCGGGACAAGATTGTGAAGTTTGAAGGTTGCTACCACGGCCATAGCGATAGCCTGCTCATCAAGGCGGGCTCGGGAATGCTCACGACGGGTAAGCCGAGCAGCAAAGGCGTGCCGGCGGACCTTGCGAAATACACTCTCACGCTCCAGTACAATGACGTGGCTGGCGTACGTGAACTTTTCGACAAAATTGGCGACGAAATCGCTGGCGTGATTGTGGAACCGGTGGCGGGCAACATGGGCGTAGTGCCCGCGAAGCCCGAGTTTTTGCAGACGCTTTCCGAAGAGACGAAGAAGCATGGCGCTTTGCTCATTGTCGATGAAGTCATGACGGGGTTCCGCGTGGGCATCCACTGTGCGCAGGGGCTGTACGGCATCAAGCCGGACCTCACGACGTTCGGCAAGATTATCGGTGGAGGCATGCCTGTGGGCGCATACGGCGGCCGCCTTGATGTGATGCAGCAAATTGCACCACTCGGCGGTATCTACCAGGCGGGAACGCTTTCGGGTAATCCGGTCGCGATGGCGGCTGGGCTTGCCACTATGCGTGAACTGCATACTCACCCGGAATACTATGTTCACGCCGAGGCGATGACGAAGCGATTAATAGCAGGCCTTCAGGATGCTGCAAAGTCTGCGGGAATCCCGCTTGCAACAAACCAGGTGGGCTCCATGGGTTGTATCTTCTTTACCGAAGGTCCGGTCACGTGCTTTGCTGATGTGCAGAAATCTGATTTGGAACTCTTCCGTCATTACTTCCTCGGGATGCTTGACGAAGGAATTTACCTCGCACCGAGCCAGTTCGAAGCCATCTTCGTGAGTGCCGCACATACGGAACGCGACATCGACCGTACCATTGATGCAGCAAAGAAAGTGTTTGCCAAATTGTAAAATTTGCGAAAGTTATAAACGAAAACGCTCCGTTTTGGGGCGTTTTTGCGTTAAAACGGCATTTTTTTGAAATGTTAAAATAATCTTATTTTCTTTGAAATGAGTATGGTATTATTTTTATTATCATAAAACAACAAGGAGAATACAATGAAAAAAATTGCAATTTTAGCCGCTTTGGGAGCAGCTGCGATCCTTTCCGGTTGTGCCGCTGCATCCTCTGCTGCATCCACTGCGACAAATGCCGTTACTGATGCCAGCGATTGTTCTGTGTCTAGCACGGATAATTCTGCGACGGCAACGACGAAGGGTGGATCCGTCACCTTTACGCAGACCGAAACGGGTTATACGATGACCTATGGGGGTGCGCTTAGCTCTCTTGAACCAAAAGAATTCGATGTAAAGGTTGGCAAGGAACAGTTGCTCGACATGGCCAACAAATATTGCGAAGACAATAAATAAATTAAAACATCTCGGTATTGTCAAAAAATCCGGCTTCGTTTGAAACCGGATTTTTCATTATTATTTTTTACCGATTCCGTCGTTTGCATTTTTCGCATCCGCGTTTTCGGTCTCGGCATTTCCCGCCCCAGCATTCTGCGCTTCGGCGTCAGCAGTTTCCTTGTCCTTGTCGCGGATTGTCGCACGGCGGATTTTACCGCTAATTGTTTTCGGCAGTTCTGTCACAAAGTCGATAATTCGCGGACTCTTGTAGCTTGCGGCAATGTTCTTTGCAAAGAGCTGGATTTCTTTGGCGAGATCCTTCGATGCTTCGTAGCCTTTCTGCAAAACGACTGTTGCCTTGACCGCCTGGCCGCGGGACTTGTCCTCGACACCCGTCACGGCCACTTCCAAGACGGCGGGGTGCTTGTGCAGCACTTCTTCGACTTCGAAGGGGCTGATGCG
Organism: uncultured Fibrobacter sp.; assembly: GCA_946413655.1. Taxonomy (GTDB): domain Bacteria; phylum Fibrobacterota; class Fibrobacteria; order Fibrobacterales; family Fibrobacteraceae; genus Fibrobacter. Next base: position 36,296 of record CAMKLO010000020.1, read on the forward strand.
GTAACCGGAACTCTTGATGAGGTCGTCGGTACGGCCTACGAACCAGTAAAAACCTTCCTTGTCACGGTAAGCCGTATCGCCTGTGTGATACACTCCTCCCTCGAAAACCTTTTCGGTGCGTTCCGGGTCGTTGTAGTAACCGCCGAACATGCCGAAAGGCTTGCCCTGGTCAATCTTGATAATCAGTTCGCCGACTTCATCATCGGCGCAGGGCTTTCCTTCGGCGTTAACGATTTCCATGCGGTAGCCGGGGGAGGGTTTGCCCATGGAGCCGGGGTGCGGTTCGCTGAAACCAAAGTTGCCCGTCGTGAGCGTGAGTTCGGTCTGGCCGTAACCTTCCTGCATGCGGATTCCCGTCTGCTCGTAGAACTTGTTGTAAATGTCCAAGTTCAAGGCTTCGCCAGCGGTAGTACAGTACTGCAAACTCGAAAGATCGTATTTCTTTATGCCGTGCTGCAAAATGTAGCGATAGACCGTGGGAGGGGCACAGAATGTCGTCACCTTGTATTCTGCCATTTTTTCGAGAAGTTTACCCGGAATGAACGTGGTCATGTCGTAAGTGAATACGGCGCTCCCAGCAATCCATTGTCCGTAAATTTTGCCCCAGAGGGCTTTGGCCCAACCTGTTTCGGCGACGGTCAAATGGCGGCCTCCGTCAACAACGTGCTGCCAGTACTTCGCCGTCACGATATGTCCTAGCGGGTACGTATAAGTGTGTGCGACCATTTTCGGATTTGAACTCGTGCCGCTTGTAAAATACACAATCATGATATCGTCGTTGTGCGTTGCAGCATCACCTACGGGGCGTTCGAACTTTGCCGAAAAAATTTCGTAGTCGTCGTAAAAGCTAATCCAGTTCTGACGTGCGGTCTGGCCTACGGTTACGAGCATCTCGACCGATTGGCTCTTTGCTTTTGCCTTATCGACTTCCTTTTGCAGCGAGGGTTCGTCGTAAGTCACGACCATCTTGACTTTGGCTGCGTTAAAGCGGTATTCCAGGTCTTCGGCGGCAAGCATGTTTGTTGCCGGGATGGCGATTGCGCCAATGCGGTGCAGGGCCAGCAAAAAGAACCAGAATTCGTAACGGCGACGGAGAATCAGCATTACGCGGTCGCCTTTCTTGATTCCCTGCTCCACGAGGAAATTCGCCGTGCGCTGGGAGGCTAGCGACAAATCCTTGAATGTGAAAATATGGCTTTCGTCGTTGTCATCGCACCATACGAGCGCTTCGCGCTTTGGCTCCGTCATGGCGTATTCATCGACCACGTCGTAAGCAAAGTTAAAGTTGTCTGGAATAGATATCTTGAAGTTCTCGTATAAGTCTTCGTAAGAACTGTAATCAATCCTAGATAAAAACTTGTTTAAAATCATTTGTGCGAAGTCCTTAAATTATAAGTCTTTGTACATGATTTTTTCTCGTTTGGATGATGCGTAGCGCACCATGTTCAGAATGCGTTTTTCGCCAATGGTTCTGAAGTCTTTGTCGTGGAAAACCAGTCGATGGACTCCGCCCGGCAACAGCATCTTGAGGCAAGCGTAAGTTTGCGCGATGCCGAGAAGCAGTGTAGGCAAAATGGAAAAACTTAACGTGCTCGAATGCGTTTTCTTGATGTTTCCTTTTACCTTTTGGTAAATACCGTGGAAATCTTCGTAATAGTCGAAAATCGAAAGCGCCTGTTCCTTGAGGAACTTGTTCCCGAACCAAATCGGCGGGATGAAGCCGGACGGTTTGCCTGTGCCGTGAGCCTTCCACAAGGCGAGACTGCGCTTGAGGAGCGCTTGCGTGAAACGTTCGTCGATACCTGCAAATTCCGCTTCGTTGTTCGATACTAGAAGGGCGAGTTTACCTGCTATGCTGCGCTTCAGTGAAAGGTCTGCGCGGTGGCGTGCACCGTGGAGCATGATTTCGTAGCCGTCCTTCACGAATTTTTCGAGTTCTTCGCGGAACTGTTCCGCTTCGGATTCTGGAGCCGCTCCAAATGCAGGAATCACCGCGATGCTGATAGGAGCTCCCGCCGCTTCTGCAAGCTTTCTGATTTGGACGGATGCCTTCTTGAAGTTGTTCACGCTAAAGCTGTGATAGCAAAGGATGTACTTTTTCTTTTTCTGGTATGTCGCTTCGGCTGCCTGGATGTCGGCAATATCTTTATTCCGTTCCATAAACTACTCCTGTTCTTTGGAGTTGGTGGATACTTCTTCATCGAGCTTCTGCGTGATGAAAAGGTGGTAGAAGAAAAACAGCACAATACTGCAAATCGAAAATTTTAAACACGATTTGAAAAACCATTCAGACATACGACGCTCCTTTGCGGTATAGTCCCGCTCCGGCTAGATTGCCGGAGGCTGCGGGAACATGCGTAACTGAAAGATATAAATTTTTAATCGCTAAAGACGACCAAAACCGCTTTTTCTTTAGATTGATAAAGGTGTAATTGTCGGCAGATCATCGTATCCGCCAAATCGAGCCCACCATAGCGCCATATCGACTGTAGGTTTGGTAATATTACAGGTCTTTTCCCTATATGAGAACGTTCCTATAACTTTAGAGTTTTGATCTGTGCAATGACCTACACCAATATACAAGTCACATGATGTCAATTGTCCCGCATTCTTTAACTGTTTGTAAACGAGTTGCGAGGCAAACGCGGGCGTCGTTGTATCTTCGGCTCCAAGAAAGAATTTTACAGGACATTTTGTGATTCGCTTGCTTGTGCACTTATCCAATTCCGTGCTTGAAAGATACCTGCCGTTAATAAGAGTGTAATCCGCTTTATCTTCAATTTTTGTGCAATTCCTGGCAAATGGGTCAAGTCCGTACACTTTTTCTGTACTATAACTTTCCGCGTTGTCGAAACCGTAGAAGAATTTTAGATTGCTATGCGCGTTAGGAATGTTAAGTTGCGAATAAAGCATCGATATGGCGGGGGAATCGAGGACGCAGGCTTTGACAGGAATCGCCCCGCTTTCGATGAAATTCAAAGCGCCCATTCCGCCCTGACTTTCTCCATAGACATAAATTTCATTCCTATCGCAGTTCCATTCTCTGCATACTTTCTCGACCATTTTGCAGACGGACTCTATCCACATATAGTTGCCGACTGGACGGCAGTAACTTAAGTTGTTCTCATCTGCAAATGTCTGAGGCATCCCGTTGGATGCGCAAACTACATATCCGCACGCAGCAAAAAACTGCGGCATGAACTTATCAATACCAATCCAAGAATCTTGATTGACCGGTTCGCCTGCACCGTGGAAAAAAACAACAAGTTTCCGTTTTCCTGTAACTTGTTTTGTCGGGGTCATCACGACGCAATGGTCATAATCGACAGCAGTACTCTCTTGGACAAGAGTATCGTCGTTTACGCTTCTGGCGTCTGCCGTGTGGACAGGCACGTCAAAATATTCCACTGCAGAGTGTTCGATCGATTGAATCATAAAATGCCCCTATAAGTCCAAAGAAAAATGCTTGAATTAATGGTTGCTTGTAACGGAAACAATTACTCTTTGAACTTCTTGATCACGACGATTCCGTTGTGGCCGCCAAAGCCCAGCGAGGCGGATACGGCGACGTCGATGTTCCCTTCGACGCCTTTGTTCGGAACATAGTCAAGGTCGCATTCGGCATCGGGATTGTCGAGGTTGATAGTGGCGGGGTAGAACGAATCGCGGATGGCGAGCGTGCTGATCATCGCTTCGATAACGCCAGCGGCGCCGACGCAGTGGCCGGTCATGCTCTTGGTGCTCGAAACCTTGATTTTGTAAGCGTGTTCGCCGAGCGCAATCTTGAGCATCTGCGTTTCGGTGAGATCGTTCAAGTGCGTCGAGGTGCCATGTGCGTTGTAGTAATCTACATCCGTCGGGGCGATGCCCGCATCCTTCAAAGCCTTGACCATCGCCTTTGCGCAAGTCTCTCCACCCGGGCGTGGGCTCGTGATGTGGTAGGCGTCGGCAGAAGAACCGTATCCGGCGAGTTCCGCGTAAATCTTAGCACCGCGGGCCTTAGCGTGTTCGAGTTCCTCAATTACGAGGATTGCTCCGCCTTCGCCCATCACAAAACCGCTGCGGTCCTTGTCGAATGGGCGGGACGCCTTTTCGGGGGCGTCATTGAACTTGTCAGTGAGGGCGTGCATGCCCGCAAAACTCTTGATGGAATAATCCGTGATGGCGCTTTCGGAACCGCCTGCGAGGCATACGTCCAAACGCCCCGAGCGGACAGCGTCAAGCGCTACGCCGATGGCGTCCGTGCCGGAGGCACAGGCCGTGCAGACCGTCCATGCCGAGCCCGTGATGCCAAGCGCGATGGAAACGTTCGCGCAAGCTTCGTTTGCAATCAGTTCCGGCATCGCGAGCGGCGAAACGCGGCGTCTCCCGCCTTCGAGATATTTGCTGTAAGTCTCTTCGACAACGTCTTGACCGCCAAGCCCGTTCCCGGCGACGATTCCCGTGGTGTCGGCGGCGATTTCTTCTTTCGAGAGGTTCGCGTCGGCAACCGCTTCGTTCGCTGCGGCGACGAGAAACTGCGTGAAACGCGCCATGCGGCGGGCTTCCTTCGGGTCGATGCCGTGTTCTTCAGGCTTAAAATCCTTGACCTCTGCAGCAATTTTTACGGGACAGTTTGTCGCGTCGAACAATGTGATGGGCGCAATGCCGCATTTGCCTGCCTTGATGGCGTTCCAAAGTTCAGGGGCGGACTTGCCAATCGGGGTTACCGCGCCCATGCCAGTAATAACAACTCTTCTTCTGTTCATCATATATTCACAAGATAGCTTTTTTTTCCTGGTGCTATTTTGGAAAATAGGACTTGAGAGGTTTACGTGGAATAATAAAGGCATAAATAGACAGGCACGCCGCAATACAACGGCAACATCAGCCGCATGGCGCATCATCTGGCGCACGAAAATAACAACTACGGAGAATTCCGCGACGTGCGATACACCTATGACGAACTGAACCGTTTGACAAAGGTCAACGACACGAAACAGGATGTGTTCGACGAGATGTTCGCCTATGACGCGCAGGGTCGAATTACGGCGCAACGACGCGCAGGAAACGTTGTCAACCCTACCGGTGGCGAATATAGCTACTATTCTGGCAAAAACAGGCTCAAGTCCGTCGCGGACAACATGGGCGGCACCACGGACGAACGAAACATGAGCGACACGGCCAATTTTGTCTATGATTCCGAGGGCAACTTGACGGAAGACAAGTCCAAGGGCCTGAAAATTTCCTATGATTGGAAAGGTATGCCAATCGAATTTATACAACAGTCTCAACCTGCGGGCAGTTCCAGCGATACCTTGTTCAGGCTCCTGATGAAGTACGACGGGACCGGTCGGAGAATATCCAAGACCTCGATGCGCAAAGTTGCAGGTGCCGCCGATTGGGATACGGCGCAGGTGACGCACTACACCGGCATCGGAACGGAAATCCGCGAGAACTACGCCGGACCGGCAAAACAGACAAAAGTCGTCGTGAAAAGCTTGCAAGGTGAGTGTCGCAAGAACAAGCTAGCTTGTTCTTATGACCGAGCCGCAGCAGCGGACGCCGGAGGCGTCAACATGCCGCAGGGCCTCGGACGCTATGGAATCGAAGATGCTGTAAGCCCCGACAATGGTTCTGGCGCTGGCGACATCCCGAATGCAAAATTCGAATGGTACTTGAAGAACCACCTCGGAAGTACGATGCTTGTGTATGGCACGCAGGCCGATGCGAACCCCGCGCACTCTGATATCGGCACGACGTTCGCCGCCTACGACTACCGCGCCTTCGGCGAGATGGTCGAACTGTTGCCGCCGCCGACAGGCAAGGTGACGGAGAATTTCACAGGCAAGGAACATGATGATGAAATTGCGCTAGACTACTTCGGTGCTCGTTATCTCGACCCGATGCTTGGAATGTGGATTTCCGTGGACCCGGCAAGGCAATTTGCAAGCCCGTATTTGTATGCGGGGAATGGGTATAATCCGGTGAATGTCGTTGATCCAGATGGGAATGTTTTGGGTGCTGAAAATCAGGAAATGGTAGGCTTGATAAATGAAAAATCATACCATCAATTTCGTTATGAAAACGGACTCGTCCAAGAATGTTTGGTTTGTCGAGACAATCCAAGTGGCAGTTTAAATTATAGTCTACGTATTAGTTCCGCCATTCGGTCAGAAAATTTCGGAGAAATTATTAACGATGGATTAAGTCCTAGAGAACGTTTTTATGCTAACCTTAATGGAGGTGCGGTTACATCTATAGAAAGAGGTCATCCTACAGCAATAATCACTAACGGGAATGCTCAAGATGCACTACATGAATTAAGTTCACATGTAATTCCTGCCATGCTTGAAGATCGTCCGGGGAATGGTTCAGCTGTAAATGAAGAACTTATGAACACTCCTGGTTATCATTATCTAAGTCCGCTTGATATTCCAGATCATCCTATTGATCAAATACATTATGATACTGTTGAATAAGTGTATGAATAACGTTGCTTTTAGATGCATTACAATTTTTTTTGTTCAAATGATTTTGAGCATTACAGCATGTGGGAAAAAATATGAAGAAAGAGGAAATGTTGATATCGCTGGCCCATATTGTCGAATAGAAAATCCTCAATCGTATTATAACGGGTTATCTTTTACACTAAAAATATCTTTAGATTACGATTGCTATGATATGGACGAGTATGCATCGAACCAAAGATTATTTCGTCCTTATTGGATAGAAACTGTTGGGGATACTTTGATTTTGAAAAAACATCCATTGCGCGGCCCCATATTATCAGATTCTTGCAGACGTGATGGAAATTGCCCAAATCAAACGATAATGAGCTTGGCCAGGGTAAAACGATCTAACTTAAGAATGAGTAATTATAACTGGTTTATAGAATGGCAGACAGAGGATAATCTATTAGACACAACTTTCTTCCCTTCTTGGACCCCCAAAACACCTTTTACTAGTTTTTCATCAAAATGCTTGAAATTAGAAATTCCCTGCTTTAAACAAAATGCGTCACTAAAAAATCTGTATGATGATTCATCACCGGATTTCCCGAGAGCAACATGTACATATTGTAAATGATTTATTGAAATTCTGAAAATACAGGCATAAAATCAAAAAACGTTGCTCGTTTCAATCGCTTTTTTCAGTATAATATTGAGGACAATTGGATTACTGATTTCACAAGGTTTGAAAATTTCCTATGATTGGAGAGGTATGCCGGTTGAATTTAGACTAGAACCTGCGGGCAGTTCCAGCGATACCTTGTTCAGGCTCCTGATGAAGTACGACGGGACCGGTCGGAGGATTTCCAAGACCGTGATGCGCAAAGTTGCAGGTGCGGCCGATTGGGATACGGCGCAGGTGACGCACTACACCGGCATCGGGACTGAAATCCGCGAGAACTACGCCGGACCGGCAAAACAGACAAAGGTCGTCGTCAACATGCCGCAAGGATTGGGTCGCTATGGAATAGAAGACGCATTTTCGTCTATGGTTATTGACGGTGCTTTTATTCTTGCTGGTAGTAAATTTGCTCCTAGAGGAAGAATTACTAAAACTTTGGTAGGTGGTTCTTATAAAAGAGCTGCGGATAATGCTTTGCAAAATATATTGAATTTTGGAACCCACGAGATTGATGGTATGTTGAGACAAATCAATGATATTCCTATGGATATGGCTCCAGAAAAGTCATCTAGTATGGCGCCGATGGAGGATGATAATTGAAATATTTAGGTCTTATAATCATGATTTGGTGCTTAGTTGAAATAATAAAAACAAAAAGAGCAGGAATGTGTGGATCGTATGTAACAAAAGAAAATGACCCAGCAACTTATTATGCTTATGTTGTATTGGTTGCTTTGGGCGTTATATTTGGCTTTTTTTATGTGTTCGTTTTTTTTGATTCATAAAAAGGCGAATACAGCTATTATGAATGCCCCAAAAGACTTAAATCAGTTGCAAGTAACATGGACGGCACAGCCAATACTCGCATTACGATTGACGACTGCAACTTCGTCTATGATTCCGAGAGTGATTTAACAGAAGACAAACACTAGCAAGGTGAGAGCAGCAAAAATGCACTCGTGCATTTTTATTGCCGAACCGCAGCGTATTGCGCTTTGCGCAATTCCAAGCGCCTGAAAATTTCCCATGTTTGGAGAGGTATGCCTATCGAATTGACACAGACGCAGCAACTTACGGGTTTAGGTAAAAATGTAATTTTACTAATCTTATGTTTTTTTCTTATTGCTTGTCAGCAAACTGAGAATACAAAAGATGTTGAGGCTGTTTTAAACAAAATTTTGAAATGCTATGGCTATGAAAATATGCCGACAGAACGTGTTTTCTTTAAAAATAATCGAATTTTTTTAGAAAGTTACCAATGTATGGTATCATTTGAACTTCCCATAGAATGTGATACAACGAAGCGTTATCCAGGTATGTGTGGTGGGGCTGGAAATTCTTTTTGGATAGATAGTTTTGACAAAACATTTAATGTGACGATAAATGAGAATTTGACAGATTCATCGCTCTCAAATTTCGTTGTATCCAATCTAAATGGAGATCACCTTTGGAGTTGTCCTATTATGATTGATGGTGCAAAAATAGGTCTTCCTGGATTTGCTTATGATGAAAATCATATATCTTTTTCAGTGATTGGGGACGGTAAATATCAAATGGTTGTTAATAATAAATGTCAGGAAGATACTTCACTGCGAGCTTTTAGTTTGCATAAAATATCAAAGCTTGGTGACAACTATTTAAATGCTTTTAACATTGATGGAAAAGCTTTTGTCGTGTATAAGAACAAAGCAGAAGTTCCTGTTCGTATGGAAAATTTGAAAGATAAAGACTTTCTGAAGTACGGTTTTTATTTTGATTATCCATACCTTTTGTTGTTGAATAAAGAGTATAATCAACTGTATATTGAAAAATATAAACTTGATAATGATATATTTGTATTTGATGATTTTATATCGGTTGATGAACTTTGTGAGAAGGATAAATGGGATGAATGCGGCTGGATTTTTCCTTGCGATGATGGAGCCTGTATTCGTATAAAACAACCTGGAAAGATGAAGTTTATTAAGCTAAAAAATTTTGATAAATAAATTGTACAATCATCAATGGTCGCCTCGGCGGCCTTGATCTATTGCCTCCCAAAACGACCCTACAAGGTCTAAAATCGTAAAAATGGGCGAAAAAACGTAAATTTTTCAAAGAGCAGAACTTAATCCTTGCTTTTTTGCTTAAAATAATGTATAATAATTACCAAATCGTGATTTACTAAATCGTGATTTGGTAAAAATATGAGGTGGAATATGTTCATTGGCAGAAAACAGGAATTGCAGTTTCTCGAAGAGCGGTACGCAAGCAAAGGTGGCCAGCTTGTCGTGCTTTACGGGCGCAGGCGTGTAGGCAAAACGGAGACTCTCCATGAATTTTGCAAAGGTAAGCCGCACGTGTTCTACTCGTGCCGGGAAGTGTCCGACAAACTGCAATTGCGCAGTTTTTCTTCCAAGATGCTACAAGAAAAGATTCCGGCGGCGAAGTATGTTTCCGAATTCGATGATTGGGAGGCGGCACTTGGCTCTGTTTCGGAATTGCCCTACGGCAAGCAGAAAAAATTGCTGATTATTGACGAATTTCCTTACATGTGCAAGTTCAACAGCAGCGTTCCGTCCGTCTTACAAGCCCTTTGGGATGAACGCCTTAAGGACGACGACGTCATGATTGTCCTGTGCGGCAGTTCTATGAGTTTTATCGAAAAGGAACTGCTTGCCGAAAAAAATCCGCTTTATGGACGTGCTACGGGAATCTTCAAGATGGAACCCATGGGATTCTACGATGCAATGCAGTTTTTCCCGAAATATTCCGCCCGTGACAAGATTGTAGCCTATTCTATCCTCGGCGGAATTCCGCATTACCTGCGCCAATTCGATCCAGGCTTGTCTCTTGAAGAAAATATTAAGCGGAATATCCTTACCAAGGGCTGCGCTCTTTATAGTGAGGTGGAATTTCTGCTTCGGCAGGAACTGCGTGAAACGATTCTCTACAATTCCATTATTGAAGCCATTGCGCTTGGGGCGACCAAGCTGAATGATATCAGCAAAAAATCGCTTATAGATGATACCTCGAAGACAAGCGTTTATCTAAAAAATTTGATAGAACTTTCTATTGTGCAACGTGAATTTTCCGTCGATGACGGCATAAAAGAAACAGGGAACCGGAATCGTGGGCTTTACCGCCTGACGGACAGTTTTTTCCGTTTCTGGTACGCATTCGTGTTTACCAACTATTCCGATTTGGAAAGTGGCGATGTTGACGGAGTATTCAAATATATTGTTAAGCCCGCCTTGCATGAGTTCGCGTCTTTTTCTTTTGAGGATGTTTGCCGTGAATATGTCCAAGAAAAACAGAAGGCGGGACTGTTGCCGTTCCGTTATAAACGGATGGGACGCTGGTGGGGTAAAACTACTGTACGTCGTGGCGATGACACAGATGTTCAGGAAACGGAGATTGACCTGCTTGCAACATCTGCAGATAAGAAAAAGTATCTCGTAGGAGAATGTAAGTTTAAGGGCAAGCCATTTACTTACGGTGATTTTCTTGATACGGCGGTAAAGCTTTCCTCGCAAAAAGAAAAAGCCGAATTTTACTACTACCTATTTTCCGAGTCCGGTTTTGTGGAAAAGTTAAGCGATGAAGCTCGCAGGAACCACAATATCCATCTAGTAAGTCTCGATGATATTGTTAAGTTAGCCTGAAAATATCCTATGATTGGAGATCTATACCGTTCAAAATGTCGTTTTGTGACCTTTTTCAATATATACAGGTAAACAAGTTGTTTGTTCTTTGATAAAATGTTATATTCGTTCATGGAACAACTTCAAAGGAATGAAATATGAAAAAGTTGCTTTTGTTTTCTATGGTTGCGGCTGCAGCACTCTTCACCGCTTGCAGTGATGATTCCGACAATGATGTCTATTCTTGCGAAATCAACATAAACTACAAAAACGTTATTAGCGTTCATGGTTGTGTCGAAGCCTCTGTCCAGGACGATATGGATTATGTTTGCTCGTCAGCGAACGAAATGTCGCCGGGCGCTGGCAAAACAGGAACGGGCTGCCCTGGTGGTGCTGCTAAAACTTGTAGTGGGGTTAAGGAAGGCACGGCTTATACCGCTTATTTTTATAATGAAGAAATGAAAGACAGGTCTTGCGATCAAATAATGTCCTTGATTGATAATTTGTAATGAGCCCTACTAATTCTCAAATTTAAATAGTGACTTGCTCGGATTCGCTTCCGGGCATTTTCTATATTTGCTAAAAACGAACGAGGTCTTTGGCATGATTGTTTCTTGGATGACAACGAATAAGTGTAACTTGACGTGCAAACACTGCTATCAGGATGCTGGCGAAAACAAGGCGGCGGAACTCACGACTGCCGAGGCGCTTAAGCTCATTGACGAGATTGCCAAGGCCGGATTCAAGATTATGATTTTCAGCGGTGGCGAACCGATGACCCGCCCGGACATTGTGGAACTTGTGGCCCATGCCCGCGAACGCGGACTTCGCCCGGTGTTTGGCACGAACGGAACGCTTATCACGCACGATTTGGCAGTAAAGCTCAAGGATGCAGGTGCTATGGCGATGGGCATCAGTGTCGATAGCATCGACCCCAAGCGCCACAACGACTTCCGCGGACTCCCGAATGCGTTTGAACTCACTTTGATGGGGATTGAAAACTGCAAGGCGGCTGGCCTCCCGTTCCAGATCCACACGACGATTATGGACTGGAACCAGAACGAAATTTTTGACATCATGGACTGGG
>CAMKLO010000021.1 GCA_946413655.1 uncultured Fibrobacter sp.
TCAGAACCGTTCTTGGTTCTTTCTTGCTGGCATTCGGATATATTGTGCCAGCCTCGGCTCAAACGATTGAGCCGGCAGTCGAACGAGACACTATTTTAATGTCTCCGCTCTATTTTGAGAGCGTTGGTTCTGGTATTGCAAAAGAAGACAAAAATCAGAAACTTTGGAACGAGCTTATGAAGTATAAGCTCTGGGGAACGGATTCCGTTGTTTTTGCGAAACCGAAATTTTCCATTCACGAAACTAGCGGATATACGGGAACAGCGAACAAAAATGTAGTCTTTTTTACACAAACGCATTCTTTAGGTGGTCCAATTGTTTCTGGACATAATTTAATGTTTTTGGCCGGATCTGCAGCGAGCGATACTTTGATAGATGGTCTTGTTCGGGCTGATAGCTTGATTCTCCCGGAGTGGTATAGTGCCTCGGAAACAAAATTAAATGCAGTATTTTGTTTTAAAGATCAGGTGGTTACAGGAAGGGTAAATGGTACTACCAATAGAGGACATAAAAATAATGGTACCATAGTCTATGAACAAATTGGTCCTTTCCAGGTTACGAATGTTGGTCGTACTACGAATAATGTAAATCATTTTATAAATAACGTTCATGCTGCTGGTGGTAAAGTCTATGCCGACTGGGGAGATGATTCTAGCTTACCTGGTTTGAATCTTGATGGACCGTATGAAAAATGCCCAGAGCGAGTCCCTATGCCGGAAAGGAATCTCACTGTTCCTATCTTTGATTTAACTGGTGTTGTGTGGGAAGATTCTGTGAAATTGGTTAGCACCAATAACGGATCTGAAATTAAATACATCAGTGTACCTCCTGTAACAGAGGATGACTTGAAACAGTCCCCTAAAAAGGTTTGGTTTGATAAATTTGTTAAAGATATCAAGATTGATTGTCAAACAGGCAAAATCTTGTATATCATGATGCCGTCTGCTGCGCAAAATAGTAAAGCATCGAAGAATCAGTATAAAAAGGCGGGACGCTTAACTCGTATATTCTCAAGAGATGGTTTTGATTTCGAAAGTGCTGCTAATGATGCTAAAATTCAGGTAGCCTATGTCAATGACGAGGCTACTTGGAATAACGATACTAAATCCTGGGAAAATGTCGATTTGTCTAAAATAAAGGTTGTTGCTGATACGAATTATGCCGGCAACGTTTTGTTCTATACGACGGCTGATATTTATTGGCCGGCATTTAAAGGCTCTAATGGTGATTATAGTGTTGGGGCTAGTTTCCAGGGCACTTTTATGACTACAGGAAACTTTACGATATATGACCATTTAAGTGTTGCGGGACAGTTGATTGCTGGTAAAACGCTTTGGTTCGAATCTGAATTCAATGGTGAATTCCACTATGTCCCGTTCAACTCTCCCGAAATCAAGACAAACGTCTTTGCTAATGATAAGTTTAAAGAAAACAATGACGTTTGGTATGACATGGATTTTTATCTGACGGATACGGTTCATACAGAAGTGTCCTTCGATTACTGCTTTGCGTTCTTTGATGAAGTTACAGATGCGGATACTAAGTATGCTTATTATAAAACTCCAGATGCTGGTAACCGTTCTGAAGAGTTTGCAAAACGTGAGGATTTGGCTGAAAATCCGACCGACGAAAATGATCCTCATTTTATGCCGTTCTGCAAGGATGGAAAGAAAAAGCATGTTGTGATCAAGAAGAACACCCGCAAGCCGTTTGAACCGTTCTATATCAAGGTTATTGAAGATTCTGAGCAGGAAGGCAGCGAGTACATGATTTTCAGGATTATGAATTTGAATGGCGCTACGATTTCGGGTGGTGTGTTCGATGGTGGTCTTGTGGTCAGGCTTGTGGATGATAACAAAGCTCCTCACTTCACAGGTACAAAGCCGAGTCCGCTTATCGTTCCTGAAAATGCGAAAAATGAAAATGGGAAAAAGGTTGAAGCTGGCCAGATTCTTGCTGAAGATGATGACGATGATGATGTCTTGTTCTCCGTTATAGATGGTTCGGCAAAGGATTTGTTCGAAATCGATAAAAAAACAGGCGTCGTTACCATGAAAGATGGTGTGGACGCGTTTGATTACGAAGCGTGGAAGGCTTCTGGAGACAAGTATCAAATTGAAGTAGAAATTTGTGACGACAAATTTTTCCAACTTTGTGATAGTCGCATGTTTGAAATAGTCATTGGAGATGTCAATGAAAAACCGTACTTTGACTATGGCACCACCGACAAAAAAGAAATCAAGATTGCTGAAAATGAATACTTCTCGGACGAAAATGTCAAGTTTGCGGATCTTGATACCTATACGAATAAAAATGGCGATATAATCAAAAACACCAGCTTTACGAATGATTCAGTATCTGCCATTGGCGGTGATACCGATGTTTTTGATGTGACTAAGAATGGTGCCGTTAAAACGAAACCGGGTGTTGTTCTTGATTATGAAACGAAGAGTACATATAAGCTTACTTTGAGGGTTCAGGATGCAACGAGGGATGCCGATGGCAATCTTAAGTATCCAGATCTCTACGACGAAATGGAAATTACCGTCTTGGTGACAGACGTCGATGATGGTCCGAAGTTCGAATTCAAAACATATAACGGAACGGTTGTCGAAAATTCTATCGCTCCGACCGAAGTCAATATGGACCATGCAATCCATGCGGAAACTTCGCAGATTGGCGCTACGATTACATACTCGTTGCTTGATGACTCAAAGTCTTTTGTCATCGACCCGAATACTGGCGTTATTACGGTTGCTGCTGGCGCTGTTCTCGATTACGAAACCAAGAATGTCTATGAAATGAAGGTTGTCGCATCCGACGCTTCTGGTGTTGCAGGCCAGATTATGCAGACTGATACCGCCGCCGTGATTATCTCGCTTATAGACGTGAACGAAATGCCTGTGTTTGTCGAACCGACCACAGCGCTTAGTTTCCCCGAAAATCAGAAGGGTTACCCGATTGGCACACTCACGTTCGACGACCTCGATACGGCTTCAGGCTTCCGCAATAACAAGTTCGAATGCTTGAATTGCGAAGACTTGGGCTTCTACCTCGACGAAACAACGGGTGAACTTTCGACGACCCGCAGGTTTGACTACGAAACGGAAGAGAAAACGTACAAACTCAATATCGTTATCAAGGATGTCGATGATGCGACGCTTTCGACTACAGGGTCCATCACGGTTGCACTCACGAACGTGTATGAATTCACCGAACTTGTATATACTGTTCTTGAATCGGATACTGTTGGTACGCCTTTCAAGAAGGCCCTTGAAGTCGATAACACTGAAGGATTAAGCACTACGCTCAAATTCTCCATCCTCGATGGTTCGACGGAAGTGGATGCGACAAAAGAATTTAAATTAGATTCCGTGACGGGCAAGTTCTCCGTTGCGTCCCCGCTTGATTACGAAACGACGGAATCCTATTCTGTCAGGGTCCGTGCCAAGGATGAAAATGGAGTCTATGGCGATACGACGATTACCATCAATGTCATCGACGTGAACGAAGCCCCGTCTATCTTCGTGGATACGATTTACGTGAGAGAAAACCAGGCGGTGAACGACCCGTTCAGCACGGTCAAGACGGATAAGGACGACCCGGATACCAAGAATCCTGATTTCCGCAATAACGTCTATGATAATACGGACAAGGGCGATGTCGTCAAGATTTTGCCGAACGGCGATGCCATTCTCATGAAGCCGATAGATTACGAAACGGATTCCCTCTACGAGATTACGGTTCGTGTAACAGATAAGGACGACAGCAAGCTCACATCGACCAAGAACGTTATCGTGAAGGTGATTGATGTCTATGAAAAGTCCGAAGTCGAAATCACCCGTGTCGAGACCAAGGATTCCATCTATCTCAATACGAACGATACAATCTTTGTGAATCAGGATATCGTGGATATTGAATGGAAGCAGGACGAAAAGCCCAAGTCCAGCACTGATTCGCTTAAGCTTGGCTGTAACGAAGTCATCAAGACGTTCCATGACAAGACCAAGAACGATCCGGGTGCTGATACTGTGATAATTTGCTACAGCAATGCGGCTCCGATTGTGACTATCTCTGCCAATGGCGAAAATGTCACCGCCGAAAATATTTACACGGTCGTTGAAAAGGCCACAAAGAACGATACCGCCATTTACGTGAATAAAGTAAAGAATGATATCAAGGTGACCGTCACGGATACCGCCTCGCATGTCACGAAGAGCTTTACGGTCTCGCTGGAACTCGATACGGTTTCCGTGCCCTCCAAGGATTTCAAGGACGTGAAGAACATTGCCGAAACAGAGGTTACTCGCAACAAGAAGCCTGCTTCTGGCATTACGTCTATTCCTGAGAACGGTGATTATGTGAAGAACTCCTATACAGAAACGGTCAACGGCTTGGAAGTGACGGTCTCTTACTACACCGACAATAAGGGTAAGGACGTCAAGCGTCCTGTGATTACCGCTTCGGGCCAAAAGAAAGATCTCGCCATTATTGAGGTCTCTTACACCACGAAGATTGACGGCAAGGATGTGACGATTTCGTACTTTGCGGATGCCTCCACGGGCGAACGCGTAACGCTGAACACCGGACTCACCGATAGTGAATCCGTGCTCTCCGCTGATGGTGACGATGTGGTCGGTTCTTACAAAGTAACTTATAACTACGAAGATAAGAATGGCAATACCGTTGAAGTTTCGTACTACCTAGACGAAAAGGGTAAGATTGCGAAGAACACCGAAGGCAACATTGGCTATAATGTCAGTTATACGTATGTGAACAAATTTGGCAACTCCTCGAAGAAGACTGTGTTTATTGTACTCGACCAGAAGGGGCCGGTCGTGAAGATTGTGTCTCCGTCCGAAGACGACGTGCTTACGGCTAACTTTGCCGAAGTCAAGTGGACTGTCAACGGAGTCGAGCAAGATACGCTTAGAGTCCAGGGCTTGGACAATGGCGTACAAACGATTGTCCGCGTGTTCCGCGACAAGGCTGGCAACGAATCCCGCGATTCTGTGCACGTCATGGTCAAGAACGTGAAGAACATAGACATCAACGTGGAAAAGCCCGTGACGCTTGTAGACCGCGATTCCGTCGAAAAGTTCTACAAGACCAAACCGCCTGTAAAGGACCAAACGTACGGCGTGACGTTCTACAACAACAAGAAGAAGGGCGAAACCGAAGCTGTCGTTGGAATCAAGGGCAAGGCGAAGGACGGTTCCGGCGAAGAACCGTATCCAGGACTTGAAGGCCACCTCGGACCGACACTCACGGTTGACGCTCGCGTTCCTGTCGTGAACGCTCTTGGCGGACTGGCAACGCTGGACGACATCGTCAGTGCTGGTGGTCTGGTTGCTCTGGACGGCGTGGATGCCGCCAATAGCCGCAAGGTCACTGTCAGCGAATACGTCGAGAATTACTGTACGGACGAATTCAAAAATTCCATGAAGTCGGATTACAGCAAGATGAACCTCTTCTGGACGACAATCAGGGTGAAAGTCTGGGTATATTCGAACACGGGCGTGTTTGTGGATTACTACACCTTTGATTACGACCTTGACGACCCGGACTACGTAAACGACGCCGGCCTCCTCAAGTTCTTCTTCGAGCTGAAGCCCGACGAGAACGGCGACGTGAGGACGAATGACGGCCGTCTCTACGGCACAGGCGCCTACCTCTTCAAGACCGAAGTCAAGATGACCTCCAAGCTCCGTTGCGACCTTCCGACATCGCCCGAAGAAGAGGAAAACGTCAAGGCCAGCAAGAAGAGGAATGCCGTTATCCGCTCTAGTGATGAACTGCTGAAATCGTTCGGCTACCGCCGCCCTGTGAATAACTAAAGTATTAATTGTTGATAACCTTTTAACAAATCGTATTTTTAACCTGTTATCACAGTCTCTTTTAACCTGTCATGCCCGCCTTTGAGCGGGCATCTCCTTTTCATGTCATCCTGGAGCCTGTCATCTTCGACTTGTCATCCTGGAGGCACGAAGTGCCGATAGGATCCATTATGTCTCGTATGAATATTGACAATAGGCTCCATACACTTCCGGTTGCATTTGATTAGCATCACACATATAATACGCATGATACACCTACAAAAAACACTAACTTAAAAAAACGATAAAATACTACTCTTTTCTTACTTTTCGTAAAAAAAAGCATTTTGAAATTTCTCCGTTCATTATTATATTTATAGAAAGAATACCTGGATGTTTGGGGATAACTGTGGCAAATTGGATGCATACGATTTGCCGGAGCATAAGGAGCATAGAAAAAAATATGTGGTTAGGCAAATTAAGTCTTAAAGCAGCGGCCCTGGTTGTTGTGGGCGCTATTTCGTCAATGGCTCAGGGACTCGCTCCGTTGACGTTTGGTAATACAAGTACAGATGCCCGAAATTGGAATTATCTCATCAATTACAAAATGTGGGGCCAGACGGCAATTTCGTTTGGTAACAACAATAATTTCCCTAAAGCTGATGGCTGGGTGGGGTCTGCTACGGGTAATTTATCTGCTACAGGAAATGACGCTCAAATTGCCGGTGCCATTGTCGTTGGCGGGAGTGTCAATAATGACAGAGGTTTGACACTGACTACGGGTCCTATCCGCTATAGTGGCTCTATTTTAAATAGTGGAAAGGCCAGTGGTACCAAGTGCCAAGGGACAACCACTTCGGGCAGTTGCGCCGATGTTCCCCAGTATAGGGATATTCCGGTTCCTTACATGAGCGCTGGTGGTTGGCCTTCGAATTTGAGAGATCTTAATACGCCTGACCATGGAACTTATACGATCGATGCGCGAAGCGGATCTGCTGATTTGTATTTCAACAACATCAACTTTGGTCAGGAAAGCCGGTTGCTGGTCTTGATGCCTGCCGGTGGACGTGTAACGCGTATTTTTGCGAAAAAATTCAATATCAGTCAAAACTCGACCCATCCGCAAATCGTGGTTCAATATGACGGAGAAAGAGGTCCTCGCTGTAATTTAGCTCCTGGTCAACAATCTAATAGCAAATATAATTGCAGTGGCGGTGATTATGAAGGCAACCTGGTTATCTATGTCGAACAAGGTTTTACCCTTCAAAATATTGACTATGCCCCATTTGTCGGTACTATCATAAGTGGAGGTACTCTTGAAGTTGTTTGCAACATGAGCTTTGCTGGGCAGCTTATAGCGAAAAACTTGAAAATGGGTAACGAAGTTAAAGGCGATGGTTTCAAGTTTGTTCCTCCTGATGAAATTCCTGAGTTGGTTTTGAGCAACAAAAGCGCTACGTTCAAGGAAGACAATACTTGGCATACTATCAATATTGGTTTGGATAAAGCCGGTGAAGAAGTTGTCACGTTTAAGTACTGCTTTGAATTCAGGGATCCTCCTGTCAATGGTCAGTATGCAAGCAAGGATGATGTTGCTCCGAAAGATGCTTCTCATGCGTTCCCGATTTGCGGCTCAGATAGCCCTGTTCAATTGACGATTCCTAAAGGTGATGTAACTCCTACCGCAAGTATCAACCTCAAGCCTCTAATCGATGGCCTTGTCGAAACAAGTACTAGCGGTGAAAAATTCTGGCTAGTCATTTCGGATCTTAAAGGCGCCAAACCTTCTACTGACAACTTTGATTCGCAGCATAACGGTTTCAACATTTACATCACGGATTCCGATGAACTGCCTTATGTCACGACTGCACTTGTCATCAATGTCAATGAAGACGAGAAGCATGCATTTACATCGACTGAGTTCAATTACAAGCATTCCACAAGAACGTTTGCTTCTGTGACTATCACAAGTCTCCCAGCCAAGGGTACTTTGACACTTAACGGTACTGCTATTTCGTCGGGTGCAAACATTGCTGTTGCCGATTTGGGTAAGCTCACTTATCAGGCCAAGGCCAATGAATTTGGCAATAGTTACACGACCTTCAAGTACAAAGTTGTCGGTTCCGGTACTGGAGACAACACCTCTGTTGAATACACGGCTACAGTGAATGTCGCTCCCGTCAATGACAAACCGGTTGTCGATGATGTGAACTTCTCGGTGAACGAACAGGATCATACTGTGATGGGTGGTCCCATCGAAGTGACCGATGTTTCCAATGAAAGAAACAAGGATTCTTATACTTATACGTTAGTGAATGTTACGGGTAGTGACTACACGGCTTTCAACAGCACGTTCGAAATCGTCAAACTGAGCGACCAGAATGCAACGATCAAAGTAAAGTCCGGTGCGACTTTGGATTACAGCGTCAAGAAGGAATACGTTGTCTATGCGACCGTTACCGACAACGCTGCTACTGAAACGACGAAAATCGCGGGTCCGCTTACTTCTGAACAGTTCAAGATTACGGTCAAGATTGCCAACGAAAATGATGACCCGGTCATTAACGACCAAACCTTTACGATTGCTGAAAAGCAAGCTGATGGTAGCGACTGGCCTAGTGGCAAGAGCGTTGGCGATGTCAAGGCTTCTGACGCGGATGGTGATGCTTTGTCGTTTACTGTAGCTCCTTCGGAAGATGTTCCGTTTAAGTTCTCGAATGGAACGAAAACGCTTGTTGTCTCGGATGGAAGTCGTCTTGATTACGAAACAAAGACTAGCTGGAAATTCAAAGTCATCGTTTCTGATGGCCAAGGTGGTGATGCCTCGGCTACAATCACGGTGACCCTCACTGACGTGAATGAACCGCCTCCTCCGCCAGTTGTGAAGAGAGAATATTCTGTTGAAGAAAATAAAGCCAAGGGTACTGTTGTCGGTACGTTCGAAGCCTTTGACGGTGACAAAATCTCTGGTTCTTACGAAACGTTGACTTATACTTTGGAAGGTGCTTTGACGGGAGCAGCTGCTGCTTCGACAACGCTCAAAAACAAGACCATGGCCGATATTTTTGAACTTGTGGAAACGAACAATAATGCTGGTACAAGAACGGTCTCGATTCGCGTCAAGGATCAGGCTTTGCTCGATTACGAATCCCTCTATAACGGTAGCAATGCTACGTACCCCGTGAACATTACGGTGACGGATTCTAAGGGCCATTCTACTGACCCTGTATCGACAAGGATTGCTGTAATTGATGTCAATGAAACGCTCACGGCTACTGGCGGAACGTTCCACTTTGAGGAACATTTGTCGATTGGAAGCCCCGTGTGTGCTGAGTATGCTGATTTGGCCCCTGGCGCCATATTCCGCGATTGCAAAAAGCAAGCTCAAGTGGTTGGTTCTGACCTTGACATCTACACTCCTGCATTTAGTGATTTGACATACACAATGTCCACGAAGAATACAGGAACATATGCTGCTGACGCCAAACTTTTTGCTGTGGGCAAAAAAGATGGTTATCTGTATTCCAATGCTGATTTCAATTATGAAACTCTACCCAAATTCGATTTTACTTTCTATGTGAATGTTTCTGATGGTCAGTTCTCCGTGGATGTTCTTGTCACAGTAAAGATTGACGACATTAAAGAACCTGAAATTATTGAGAGTACGAAAGGAGCCGCCACTATTGCGGAAAATTCTAAAGAAGGGGCTTCTGTCGAGAATTTCTTGGAAAATGATGATGTCAAAGAAAAACTAGCTGATTTTGATGCGAGTAAAGGCTTTACTTTTGTTGTAGATAATAATCTTAGTAAAGAAGCTGCAAAGCTTTTTGATATAGATCCTGATCTTGGTGAAATAAATGTTAAGAAAAACGCTAACCTTGACTATGAACAACTTTATCCGAATAATGAATATACTGTAGTAATCGTAGCTTATGGAACGACTAAACAGGGGAACCCAGAACACATTAACATCACAAGAACCATTGCTGTGACGGATGTGAACGAAGCTCCTGTAATTACAAACTCTAATCCGATTGAGGTTCCTGAAACTGCCACAAATGCTGATGGTGCCATCGGTAAAATTGAAGCGACTGACCCGGATTTCTGTTCAATGAATTCTAATTATGCATGCTCTAATGGTATGCATGGTCAGGGATTTAACTTGTTGACATATATGGTCAAAGAAGTTTATGAAGTGAACGGAAGTACGGATTTCCCGTTTGTAATCGATATTAATTCTGGTGCTATTACGGTTGCTCCGGGCAAAACGCTTAACGCAACAAAGCAAGATACGTATAAATTTATGGTCAAGGTGATGGACCATTCCACGGATCCCGATAATCCGTCTCAGGCGGACTCGGCAGATGTTATAATCAAAGTTACGGATGTAAACCGTCCTTCAGAATTCAGGGTGTTGTCTGATCTTTATGACATTGACGAAAATGTCGCTGTCAAGTCTCAGTTTAGCGATAAGATTATCGTCTATGACGAAGACAAGGCCGATATCGATAAGCTGACAATCACCCTAAAGGATAATGGTGCGACAGCAGCGATTGATGCTGCGGAGCTTTTCGAAATTGTCCAAGTCAGCAGTACAGATGCCAAGCTTTTGACCACGTTTGTTATCCAGACGAAGAAGGACTTGGATTATGAAAAACTCTATAAGGCAACTGAAAAGGATGCCATCTTTGATGTCACCCTGACCATTAATGATGGCAGCGGTAAACCGACGAGTAAGACGACTCAAATTCGTGTGAACGACGTGAACGAAAAACCTGCGTTCGAAAAGGATTCTTACGAATTCAGTGTCAAGGAAAATACCACAGTGGCAACATCGCTTGGCGTTGCAAAGGCTACGGATCCGGATAAGTATAATCCGAGTTTCGGAACGCTTTACTACTCGCTTGAAGGCGCTGATGCAGCCCAGTTCGATATCAATACGAACACTGGTGAAATTTCTACCATCAGCAATGCAAAACTTGACTACGAAACCAAGTCTGTTTATAACTTCTATGCCGTTGTTACGGATAAGAAGTTTCCAGTGAAGGTCCCTGTAAAGGTTACAATCATTGATGTGGCCGAAGTTCCGAAGTTCCCGGATAATCCGCCGCCTCTCGCGGTCGATGAAAATACAAAGAAGGGGACGAAGGTCGGTGTTGTTGTCGCCGAAGATGACGATTGCAAGGGAACTTACAGTGCAACTTGCAAGGCTCCGACGTATTCGCTTGAGGCAACTAGCATTGCTGCAAATGATTACAAATCATTCACGATTGACGCTGACGGAACAATCAAGGTGGCTCAGGACAGCATCCTGAACTTCGAAGTCCAGAAGGAATATTCTGTTCGCGTTGTGGCAACGGACGGGGATGATCCGACGCTTTCCACCTACATAGACGTGACTATCAAGATTAACGACGTGAACGATGCTCCGACCTACGACCAGAAGGAATACGTGTTCGAAATACATGAGAATGCTCCGAAGGGTGAATTTGTTGGTTCCGTTGTTGCCGATGACGAAGATACGTGGAGTGTAATCAAGTATGAACTTTCTGATTATACAGCGAATTCAGGAGATGCCGCTACGTTCTATATCGATGATGATGGCAGTATTTTGCTTGCTACTAAGACTTTGAACTACGAAAAGAAGAATCAATATCAGGTTTGGGCTACGGCTACCGATAATGGTGAATCTAAGGGATTCAAAAACTATCAGGCCACGACACTTGTGACCATCAAGATTATTGATGACCCGGATCCGCCTAAGATTAAGGATGATGACAAGCCGGGATACGATGTTGCTGAAAATACTGACCAGAAACCCCTTAAGCCTGAAATCGCTTGTTATGAACTTGAAGATGAGGATGCTGGGCAGACTGCAACAATGCTTGGCTATATCAAGGATGATGGCAATACCAAGGATGCTGACCGCTTGTTTGACGCTAAGGTTGAAAAGAAAGGCAATGTTTACAACCTTTGCTTATCTGTGAAGAATCCGTCCCAAATTGATTACGAAAACATGAGTCATTCTTACAGCATTATTGTTGGTGTGATGGATGCTGATGGTTTGACTGCTGAAATTCCCAAGTCAATTAATATTACGGATGTTAATGAAATGCCTATTATTTGGGGAAGCACGACATTCTCGTTCTACGATGGAAATAAGGCCGGCAATGTTATTGGTAGGCTTGATCCTGCGGATGTTGATACTGCCATGGTGTTTATGGATAACGTGTTTGCTGCTGTTGGTGGCGATACCGATGATCTCGACATTACCGAAGATGGCAAGATTAAGACAAAACGAGTCTTTGACTTCCAGAAGGATACAAAGCACACGTATGAATTGGTTGTCTCTTTGTCTGACAGGGATAACAAAAAGTATCCGGAACTTACTACAAAGACAACGATTACAGTTACGCTCAAGAACAAGCCGAAGGCTCCGGAAATCACGAGCAGTGAATTTAGCGTCAAGGAAAATTCCGATGAAGGTACTTCTATCGGTATCATCGAGGCTAAGGACCCGGATGGTGATGGCAAGCTTTTGTTTGAACTTACTGAAGAAAATCCTTACGTGATTGTAACTCAGGATGGCGAAATCAAGGTTAAGGATGGTGCTGAAATCGACTACGAAAAGATGCAGAAATTCACCATCTCTGTGGTTGTCAAGGATGTCGATGGTCTTGAAACTCCGGGCGATATCGTTATCAAGGTTATTGACGTGAACGAACCCCCGACGATTACTTCGCAGGAATTCACGTTCCCCGAAGATTCTAAGCCGGGTACCAAGAAAGGACCTATCGAAGCTAAGGATCCGGATACGAAGAATCCGAAGTTCAATGACCTGAAGTTCTATCCGGTTGAAGAAAATGAAAAGTTCGAAATCAAGGAAAATGGCGACATTGTCTTGAAGGGCGAACTTGACTACGAATCTGAAAAGTCCTATGTGGTCAAGGTCTATGTGACGGATGGCGAATTCACGGATACTACCGACATTACAATCAATGTGGGTAACGTCGTTGAAAAGTCCGAAGTCAAGATTACTCGTGTCGAAGCAGGTGATTCTGTCTATCTGAATCCGACCAAGGATAAACCGATTTACACGAACAAGGAAGTTATCCTTGTGGAGTGGAAGCAGGATGGCAAGACCAAGTCTAGCCTCGACACCTTGAAGGAAGGATGCCAACAAATTATCAAGTCGTTTAAGGATTCTAGCAAGGATATTGCTGGTGCCGACACCATCGAAGTGTGCTACAGCACTGCCGCTCCGGTTGTCGATGTGTTTGCTCCGAAGACGAAGGTTACGGCAGACAACATCTTTACCGTTGTCGAAACTGTTGATGCGAAGGACTCTTCCATCTACGTGAACGATAAGGAAAAGGATGTCAAGGTCTCTGTGAAGGATACGGTCTCCGGCTATACGGAAACATTCGATGTCACAGTGGTGTTGGATACTGTTGCCGTTTCGGATAAGATTGTCAAGACTCTCATTGATGTGGCCAAGTCTCAGCCGTCGCTGGACAAGGATCCAAAATCGGGTGTTTCTACTACTCCGGTCAATGACAACAAGATTGTCGTTTCTTACAAGGAAACTGTGGATGGAAACGATATCGTTATCTCCTACAATGTCGATAACGATGGCAAGATTATCAAGGTCCCGGTCATTGACGAAAATGGTCAGAAGAAGATGACGGAAATCATCGAAGTTTCGACCACTGTCGAAGTGAGGGGCAAGAACGTGGTTGTCTCCTATAAGGCTGATGCCGAAACGGGTAAGATACTGTACGGTGACTCCGAAGGCAACTTGATGGTCGATGTCCCGAGCTCAAACTCCAGCAAGAAGGATGATTCTAAGGATAACGACGAAGTTGACTTGAAGACTGGTGTTGGCGTATTCACGGTGACTTACGATGCTAAGGGTGTCGAAGGCAACAAGGCTACGGTCTCTTACGTCATCGACGAAAAGGGCAAGATTGTGGCTAACGACGAAGGCGACAGGGGTTACCTCGTGACATACACCTACACGAACAAGTATGGCAACTCTGCCGACAAGTCCGTGTTCATGGTGCTCGACAAGGTGAAACCGTTTGTCAAGATTATGTCTCCGTCTGAAAACGACGTGGTCTATGCAAACTATGTCGATGTCGATTGGTGCATTTCTATCGATGGCGATAAGGACAACTGTGTCAAGCAGGATACTTTGAACTTCGAAAGTCTCCATAAAGGTGTGAATACCATCAAGCGTATTTACCGCGACAAGGCCGGTAACGAAACGATTGCTGAAGTTAGCGTCATGATGAAGAAGGCTAAGGATGTCAATATTGATCTCGAAAAGCCGATGATTATTGTGTCGATTGACTCTGTCGATAAGTACTATTCGATTAATCCGCCTGAAGAAGATCAGTCCTATGCCGTAAGTATCTTGAACCCCACGACTCATAAAGAGAAGGAAGTGGTCAAGGGCTTTGACGGTGATTCCAAGAAGGGTTCTGGCGATGAACCGTATCCTGGTTTCGACGGCCATATCGGTCCGACTCTCAAGATTGATTTGAAGTTGCCGGTGGCAACGTCTGTTGGTGGCCTCGCTACTTTGGACGATATCGTTATCAACGGCGACATGGTTGTCCTTGACGAAGTCGATGCTGCTGAAGCCAAGAAGATGAATGTTAAGGATTACGTGAAGGAATATTGCTCCGACGAATTCCAAAAAGAGTTCAAGAGCCTCAAGGACTACAGCAAGGCTACGCTCTATGAATCTAAGGCAAATGTGAAACTTTGGTTCTACACGACGGGTGGTCACTTTGTTGACAAGTTCAGCTTCGATTACGATGTTGATGATCCGGATTATGTCGATAAGGCTGGTCTCGTGAAGTTCTTCTTCGAAATGAAGCCGGATATGAACGGCGAATTGAGGGATTCTCGCGGTCGTCGCTATGGTACTGGTCCGTTTATCGTGAAGACCAATGTCGATATCCGCTCTAAGCTCCGTTGCGTGGTTCCGCCGATTAACGAGAACTCCAACAAGATTGGCGATGTGCTGAAGTCCAGCGACGAACTCCTGACGCGCTTCGGTTACCGCCGTCCGGTGTTGCATGGCAACGAAAGGCCGCTGCAGAACACTTCTAAGAAATCCTCGAAGAAGTCTTCTAAGAAGTAAAATTTGAATGCAAGAAAGTCCCGGTCAACGACCGGGACTTTTTGCAAAACGTCATTCTGAATGGAACGAAGTGGAATGAAGAATCCATTATTGTACATCACTGGATCCATCGCCTTCGTCTCTGGATGTCACAAGGTCGGTGAGCTTGCCGAACCGCTCTCCTCTAAATTCTATATTGATGCCAAAAGGAGTTGTCTTATGGGAATCGAAGAACGTTCTACTCTGGTTTTTGCAAGTGGTATTGGTAGAATCAGGGAAGAAAAGCCCAAGGCGGTACGCCCACAGGGCGATGGCGTTGTGCGCATCATGCTGAAGCGTCTTGGTGGCGGGAAAACGGCAAGCGTCGTTACGGGTATTCCGCTTGAAGAAGACGAAATGAAGGATTTGGCACGCTCTTTAAAGCAAAAATGCGGTGTTGGCGGTTCTGTCAAGGATTTCTGCATCGAAATTCAGGGCGACAAACGCAATATTTTGAAGGCTGAACTCGAAAAAAAGGGCTATACTGTCAAGCTTGCCGGCGGATGATGTGTTTTTTGTCAAGTCCGTTATTTTTTCGATTTTATTTCTTACAAAAAAGTTAAATTATTGTAAGTAAATTGGAGAGGTCTTATGTTTAAGCATCTGTCTTTATCTTGCATTCTGTTGGCCTTAGTTGTGCCTACCGCAATATTCGCGGCACCCAAGGGCGAAAAGGTCGGTTCTATCCGTGCTGTAACCAATCCTGCGTTCAAGAGCTCTGGCAGTTGTGCCGAAGACGCTAAATGGAGCGAGGTGAAGATGGGGACGTTCCGTCAACTGGACTGCTTTAAGACTGGTGATGGCGGTTCTGTGGGCCTGGAACTGAAGGAAAACAATAGTACGTTTTCTATTGGTGAAAATTCCCTTGTCAGTATCAGCAACCTTGTTGAAAAAGACGAAACTGGTGCTTTTAGAATAAAGCTTGATATCCAGAAGGGATATATGGGCTTTAAAGTCCAGAAGAACAAGGGTCACGATGTGAACTTCAGTACGGGAACGGCTGCGGCTTCGATTCGCGGTACGGAAGGTGTCATTGGCGGCAACGACAAAGCTATGTTTGCAGGGCTTAAAAACGGCCAGCTGAGCGTGAGCCTCAATAATGGGGATTCGCTTTATGTCGGTGAAGGGGAGACCGTTTTTGGCAAGGGCGAGTTCGTCGTCTTGAAGTTGAAATCGTCGGGCGATTTGGACTTTGCAAAAATCGTGAACAAGATTATTGCAGATTCGACGTTGTCCCTGGATGAATTGTTGGCTGCTGTCGTATCGGCCGACGACGCTTACCAGAAATCACTTGCTTCGGCGGATATCGCTAAAAACGAAGATGTTGAACCGGTTGCCTCTTTGAAGGTACCTCAAATCACGTATTCTTCTTATGACTCCTTGCGCTGTGTCGCAAATGTTGCTGTGTCTGGAGTGCAGAAAGGTTCGGAAGTCCGGTTGTCTGCTGTGATGGAAGGAACTCCGATTTCAGAAATTGAGGTAAAACGCAACATGCCCAAGCGCATAGCTCTGCGTAGTGGTATTCATGAGTATGAATTTGTTGTTGAAAATAAAGCTGGTCGCAACAGCGTCAAACAGACCTTGGGTTGCTTCCCGAAGAAGCCGTTCTCTGTCAAGGTTTTCGGCCCCCAAACTGTTCAAATGCCGGTACCTCCTGCGCCTCCAGAAGCCGCAGACGTGATTACTCAGACATTGCAATTCCAGATTCGTTTGCCTGAGAACGATCCGATTGTTTTGAACAAGGTTGTTGTAAAACAAAACGGCAAAATCATATTGCAGGAACGTCTATCGCAGATTCAGAATCTCGATTATCAAATCCCGGTTGAGCTTAAGAGAGGGATCAAGAGCCGCTTTGATATAGAAGTAGTTCACAAGAGCGGTTACACTGTTAAGACCTTCAAGATATATGGGGTGAATTAATGCTTCGTGGAATCGCTCTCGCTTCTGTTCTCGCAATACCTGCTTTAGCACAGTCTGATTCTTCTTGGTCGTTCAGCGGCTCTGTTAGTGCTGAATTGGGATATCATTCAGTTGTTACGCAAAAGAATGAAACCGGTGATATCTATGTGAGCGGCAAGGATACAATCCAGCCGGGAGACAAGTACAGGAACTACTTCAAGGTTCCAGGTTTGTATGGGGGCTTGAATGCGTTCCTCCAGATGGAGTCTCCGACGGGTAAAAAATTCCAGTTTACGTTGGATGCCTCTAGCGATAGTTGGAATCATTTTGATCCCAAGTTTGTGCAGGCTTTGTATGAGGACCGTTATCAGAAGATTATCTTGGGCGATATGTTCGTTGCGGACAATGATTTGTATTTGTCTGGAATCGATGTCCTCGGCGCTAGTTACGACTTGAACCTGGGCTTGAACAGAGAGGCGGGTCCGTTGTTTGTACTCAGCGTTTTTGGCGGTGAAAACCGTGCGCCAAAGTTGCCTTACGAAAGGGATCCGGACCAGTATAACTGGTATATCGGTCTTGATGAAGTTGAAGCCCAGAAGATGGTTATTGGCGGCAAGGCCCTCTTGAATGCCACGAAAAATGTCAGTGCGACCTTAGGCTTTATCGGCAGCAAGGACTATCTGGAAGACCCGTATTTGCGCGATGGAACGATGAAAAACGTGATTCTTTCGGATCCGATGTTCTCTTCCAAGACGTTCTTTGGCAATGTCGATGGCAAGGTGTTTGGCGGTCGTGGCTCGTATAACATTCAGCTCGGTTTCGGTGGCGCAGATACAGCGAATGTGGCTATGCACCGTGCCGTGAACTCGGTCTTCGAAGATGCCGGGCTTGATGTTTCGAATTTTGCTCAGCTCCGTCGCCTCATGAATAATCCCTCGCTTGTAAATCGTATGGACCGTGAAGCGTTGGAGCTTATCTTCGGTGAAAATATGGATATGTCAGTTTCCGAAATGAGGACCGAACTGAAGGATATTTTAAAGCAGGCGAGCAATGCTTTGAAAAAGTATAATGAGAAAAACGACGATGACGAGAATGCTTGGACTGCCCAGAATCTTGCGGTAGCGGGTTCTTATAATTGGAAGGGCAATTCAACGGAGATTGACGCTTATTTCCGCATTGTGGGCCGCAATTATTACAGTGCCGGTTCGCCGGATATGTTACAGAATTCCCGCCAGTTGGGAATTGATTTGGACCAGAAGATTAAGGACTTCTGGCAGTTGGGTTTCGGTTATGAATTGAATATCGAAAACGTATCGGGTAGCGGTGATGCGTACAACGTATTCGGCTTTGCCGAAGGTTCTAAACTCGGGCTTTTGCCGGGAGCCGATGACGATTGGCTCAAGAAACATGAACAGGATGAATCTAGAACTCTCTACGATCACGATATAGATTTGAAGAACACGTTCAAGATTCGTGATTCCGTGGAACTTGTTGCTCGTTATTCTCTCAATTACCGCACGCGTAGCACTTCGCAGAGGCTCTATGGTAATTTCTTTGCCTCTTCTGGAATTTATTCGGATCCTTGGTTTGCTAAGCAGAAAGGCAAAAAGTCCCTCAAATTGGAAACGGATGACGGCACTATTGAAATTGACTCTGCACGTTGGGCGAAGTACGCCGCCTTGCAGGACGAGGAATATTTGGCGACTCAGTTTGACGAGCGTTTGCTGAAGCATACGTTTGAACTGGGTGCTACGTTTAGGCTGCCGAAGAATGTGTTGAAGATTGGCGGCGTCTGGTCGTTCCGTACGGACTTGTCGAAGTTCAATCAAGACGATTTGCTGGACGGTTTTGATTTTTCTGATGAAACTTACGGCATTCTTGGTTATCGATTCCATGGGAGCGACTTCTTTGAAATGCGGTATCCGCTGTCGTTGACGACGACTCTTACAAGATGGCAAAATACGTTGTCTATAACACCCCGTTACAGGTCGTATAATACGAATGATATGAGCGAGTTTGAATGGAGTCTCATGGATAACGCGACCTTTGTGTTGAATCCGGACTTCTTGGACCTCCTGTTGCATGTGGATATCCGTCAGAATTTCATGAGCCGCGAAGATGATGGCAAGACTGTTGAAGAAATGGAAATGGATTTGGATCTCTCAATGGGACTCAAGTTCCAGTTGACAGAAAGGCTCAGTATGGAATGGACCTTTGGTACATTCTTTAGTTACCGCCCGGATAATGAATCCCAGGATTACAGGGATATTTACGGGATGGCCTCTTTCAACTACGACTTCTAAACATGCATATCGGTTGTCATCTTTCTTCGTCTAACGGCTTTTTGGCGATGGGTGATGCGGCTCTTTCTATTGGAGCCGATACATTCCAGTTCTTTACGCGAAACCCGCGTGGTGGTGCTGCAAAGCCTTTTGATAAGGCTGATGCCGCTGCTTTGAACGCGTTGATGGCGGCGCATCATTTTGCGCCGATTTTGGCTCATGCTCCTTATACGTTGAATGCCTGTGCCGCAGACCCGTCGCTTAGGCAGTATGCGCAAGACGTGATGAAGGACGATTTATTTCGCATGGACCACTTTCCGCAAGCGATGTACAACTTCCATCCGGGTAGTCATGTCAAGCAAGGTGTTGAAGTGGGCATCGAACTCATTGTGCGACATTTGAATAACATTTTGCACAAGAATCTCAAGACGAAAGTGCTCCTGGAAACGATGGCAGGGAAGGGAAGCGAAGTTGGGCGGACTTTCGAGGAACTGCGCCAAATTATTGATCGCGTAGAGCTTAGTGAAAAGGTGGGCGTTTGTCTGGATACTTGCCACGTGTTTGATGGTGGTTACGATATTGTACATCACTTGGATGATGTGCTACAGGAATTCGACAAGGTGGTCGGGCTTAATCGCTTGTGTGCAATCCATCTGAATGACAGCAAGAATCCTTTGGGCAGTCACAAAGATCGTCACGAGGTCATCGGTGGCGGCTTCATCGGATTGGAAGCGCTTGTGAATGTCGTAAATCATCCGGCGCTGAAGAACCTTCCGTTCTATTTAGAAACTCCGAATGAGTTGCCAGGATACGCTGCGGAAATTGCTTTGATGCGGAGCCGTGAGCTGTAAAAAGTGATTTTTTTTACGGCGAACCCTTGACGTTTTTCGCAAATAATCTATATTTGACCGCGTCGATGCTTCATAGCTCAGTTGGTAGAGCCCGCGACTGTTAATCGCGTTGTCCTTGGTTCGAGTCCAAGTGAAGCAGCTCAAAACACCTCGGTCGAAAGATCGGGGTGTTTTGGTTTTTATGCACTATCTTTTATGCGTTATCATGACTTGACAAACGAATATAAATCATCTATATTTGGGTGCGTCGATGCTTCATAGCTCAGTTGGTAGAGCCCGCGACTGTTAATCGCGTTGTCCTTGGTTCGAGTCCAAGTGAAGCAGCTCAAAACCCCCGATCGAAAGACCGGGGGTTTTGTGTTTTAAAATAGTGATGACAATGTGAATGGTTACCGATGGGCGGGGGACCAGCGGCGTTTGAATCGAGGCTCGTCGATAATCTTACCCCAGATGAATCCTCGACGGACGCTTTCCCTGCTTATCGAGCGCACGGTGGTGCGTTTGGTGAGCGAGACGGCCATTTCGGCCGGATCTCCTGTGTAGCCGTTTTCTCGGTCGCTTTGGCGGGATGCCGCTGCGGCCTCTTCGCGGGCCTTGCGTGCGCGTTCTTCGAGAATCTTCAGCTGGCTCTGCTTGTCGTTTGCGGTTGGCGTGGCGTTTGGTTCTGTAGCCATAGCGCCTGGCATTACCGCTTCGTGTAAAAGCAGGTTGTTGAGTTCGTTGATATCCTGTACGAGAACGTCGTATTCGCCTTCTCCCATGTTGTGCCCGATAATGCGGTGCTGCTGGAGTTCGTTTAGCATTTCGATGGCGTAGCCTTCGGACATTTCGAATTCTTCCATCAGGAATTCGGCATCGATTACGTCAAGTTGAACGATGTTTTCTGCAACTTCCCGCAATGTCACGTTGTCACCGAGACCGTGCGGGTTGTTGGGAATTGGGGGCGGCATGGCGGGTTCCAGAGTCCCTTGCGAGGCTTCGCGTTGTGCCGCCTCGAACTGCTTGATGTACTCTTGCAATTTGCGGGCGACATACGGCTTGGGCGACGGCGAGGCTTGATCGTCTGCACGTTCGTCGAAATCTTCGTCATCTTGCTCTTCTTCGAACTCTTGCGTCGAATCGGTCGTTGGTGCATGATTTTGCTGCTGCTCGGCCTTTTTCTTCGCATTCGCCCGCTTGATAAGCGCATCGATGACGAATATCGCAATGAATATGAGTAATGATTCCATAGTATAGAGTATAGACGAGAGACGAAAGACGAGAGGTTGCTACGATAAACTTTTTGATTTGCGTAAACCAGAAAGCATTTTTGCAACTTCCTCTGTCTTTGGCTCTATGGTCTTTAAATCCTCATGGGTTATGTATTTTAGAAGATTTGCTATTTCTATTTGACTTTGGACTTCCATAAGAGATCCGTAACTGATTTCTAGAAAATGAGCAATCTCTTTTGCGGAAGATCGACTCATTCCTTCTGCAATGTTTGATGGTACAGAAACTGCAGCTCTACGCACTTGGCTAGATAGAGCATATTTTTCTACATCTGGAAATTTATTTACCAGAGAATAGATGCTCAATACCCATTCAAGGCTTTTTTGATAGACGTTCAATTTCTTGTAAGCAAACATATCTCTCGTCTCTCGTCTGGAATCTTTCGTCTATTTAGCTTCCGGTGCAGAACCGATTTCTTTCCTCATCTGCGTGTCGGCTTCGATGTTTTTCAGGTTGTAGTAGTCCATCACGCCGAGCTTTCCGTCGCGGAGGGCGGATGCCATGGCCATCGGGATCTGGGCTTCGGCTTCGACGAGCTTGGCTTTCATTTCCATCACCTTTGCCTTCATTTCTTGTTCGGCAGCGAAAGCCATGGCGCGGCGTTCTTCTGCCTTGGCCTGGGCAATCTTCTTGTCGGCTTCGGCACGGTCCGTTTCGAGGATAGCGCCGATGTTCTGGCCCACATCGACGTCGGCAATATCGATGGAGAGAATTTCAAATGCTGTACCTGCATCAAGGCCGGAGGCGAGCACCTTCTTGGAAATCATGTTCGGATTTTCGAGAACGTCCTTGTGGCTCTTGGCAGAACCGATGGAACTGACGATGCCTTCGCCAACACGTGCAACGACGGTGTCTTCGCCTGCACCACCGACGAGTTTCTGGATGCTGGCACGCACGGTAATGCGAGTCACGGCGTGGAGCTGGATACCGTCAAGAGCCACGGCGGAAACCTTCGGAGTTTCGATGACTTTCGGGTTCACGGACATCTGCACGGCTTCGAGCACGTTACGGCCGGCAAGGTCGATGGCTGCGGCTTCCTTGAAGTCGAGTTTGATGTTCGCCTTGTTGGCGGCGATGAGCGCCTGGATGACGCGAAGCACGTTACCGCGGGAGAGGTAGTGGGCTTCGAGCAAGTTCGTATCGACCGGGAGGCCCGCTTTGCAGCTGAGAATTCGGGCTTCGACGATGACCTGCGGCGGCACTTTTCTGAGGCGCATACCGATGAGCTGGAAAATGCTCACATTTGCCTTGGAGAACAAGGCCTGGAGCCAGAGGCTAAAAAACTTGCCGATGAAGGCGAGGATGATGATGACAACGATGGCAGCTATGATGATGCCTATGGTAAGAAGAGTATCCATTTGTTTTTCTCCAAGTTATGTTTTTTTGTTTAAAATTCTTTGTTGAAAAAGTACGATCAGACGTGAATTATCTTTCGTCTAACCCCACCCATATATGTCCTTCTTGTACGGATTCTACTTTGACTTTTTGCCCAGCTTCGATGATTTCGCCGTGAGTTTGTACGTCAAAGAGTTTGTTTGTGCCGTCGGGCATGGTCAAGCTGGCCTGACCCACTGGACGCAGGAACGTTTTTGCGATTCCTACTGCGCCAATGGCGATTTCTTGGACGGCTTCGGTCGGGGAGACCGCTGTTTCCATGTCGGTCTTGAGCATGGGCGTCCAGCCTTCAGGCAGTAGCGGAATCAAGTACTTGCTTGCTGCAATCGGGATGATAAGTGCTATGGCCGCGCTTCCGATAACGAAGAATAGTCCGAATAGCCATGGCGTGGCATCGAATGTTGTTTCAACGGCTTCGGGGACGTATTCCGGTATGTTTGCCGTGTCAAAACTCATGATGAGGGCTGCTATCAAGCAGATGATTCCTCCGATGCCAAAGAGGAACGTGCCCGGCATGACGAAGATTTCTACAAGGAACAGCACTACGCCCGCTACTAACAAGATAGCCGGGAAGTAACCGTCGAGCTGCGGTGCGAACTGCCCGAAGAAGACGATTCCGATAAGGATGAGACCGATGATACCGAACATGCCAAATCCAGGCGTCTTGAATTCGATGTAGAGCGCCCCGAACCCGAGAATCAGGAGAAGTCCCGAAATGGCGGCAATGGCGCTTGCAATTTTTTCTCCGGTATTTGTTTCGATTTCGCTCTTGCGTTCGATGGCGAGCTTTGTTTCAAAGTCTTCGCGGCTCTTGAACGTGCCCCTGGAAAATCCGAGTTCTTCGGCTTCCTGGTCGGTCATTGTCAGGAGTTCGCCTTCTTTCACGAGAATCTTGGGTGAGCCCCAGAATTTCTTTTCGGCGCTATCCAGGACGGCGAATTTTTTGCTTTCGATGATGAGCGTGGTGTCGCGTTGCGTTGGCTTCCCTTTATCGAGTGTAGCGGTGAGTTCAATGACTTCGAGTTCCGGCGTGACAAACGAGGATGCCAAAAGTTCGGGGTAGCCGTTACGCTGGGCTAAGTTCCTGAACTTCGCACGGAGGGGCGACTGGATTTTTTCGCCAACGATTTCCGGGGTGCCGTTGCTCCCTTGCACAATCGGGGCGCAGTCGCCGATTGTCGTCGCTTCTAGCATATAGAGGCGCTTGCAGGCGAGTGCGATGAGCGAACCTGCGCTGATGGCTTTCTTTTTTACGAGGGCGATTGTTTCGGGGCCTTTGACGGCCATGATGGTATCGACGAGGTCGAACGCTGCATCGAGGCGGCCCCCGAATGTGTTGATTTCGAAGACGATGTAGTCTGGGCTCTTTTCGATGGCCTCGCCGATGGCGCGGGCGCAGAATTCATACATGGCGGGATCGACATCCCCTTCCAGTTTAATCCAGACGGCCTGCTTTTTCTTGAGTTCCGGGACGATAGCCGTTTTTGCGGAATCGACGATAGTGGTCGTGTCTGCGAATGTAAATGCGGCTAAAAAAGCCAAAAAGAGGAATAGTTTCGTTAATAATTTCATATTGTGAATGTATAAAGATTTGTTTTATTCGGAAACAGTTTTTGTGAAAAAAAGCACGAATTTGTCGAATAGCCTGTTTAATGTGCCATTTTTTTGTTTTTTTCCTTAATTTTATAAATGTAAAATGTATAATATATTGGTAAATGTACCCAAGAAACTATGGATAAAAAATTTTTTAAAAGAAATCTAGTTGTTTCTCTGCTTCTTGTTGCGTTTCTGTTTGTTGTAACAAATGTTTCCTTTTTGTACATCAACAGGCAGGCTATTGACGACAGCTGGGATTCTCTTGATGAAATCGCTTACGCTTCCGAAGCGAAAATGTTTTTCTTGGGGCGGTCTCTTTTAAGCGCATTGACCAATATTTCCACCGTGGTGGGAATGGAAGAAGACCTTCTGTCCGAAAGTATGGTGCGAATGATCCGCGGATCGCGTATAGGGCCTCTGGTGTCTGCCACACGCCTGTATTTACCGGATGGGCATATCATTGCGGACAACGGTGTTATTTTTGATTCCCTGTATGTGCAGCACTATAACAAAATTTTGTCCCCTAAACCGTATATGTCGAAGGTGGACTTCGATGTCCTTCACAAAGAAAATAAGGTTTTTGAACAGTTTGTTCCTGTCCGGCGTAAGGGCGAGGTTATCGCCATGCTTTCGGCTGTGTCCGAACTGAACTCGTTGTATGGCTACGTCACGACGAATGCGTTCAAGGGAAAGGCTTCATTAATTGTTCTTGACCGTAGAGACGGTTCCTTTGTTGTTGAAAAATCCAAGAAGTGGAAAAATTTCAATGAGCTTGTTAAGACATTGAACCCTAAAGGCGGTTATTCGTTGGATGAATGGGTCGCTGACGTGATGAAAGGCGAATCGGCCCATTTGGCTTACGAGGAAAACTCTTCGGATGAGGCGAAACTTTTGGTATCGCTCCCGTTGTTTGGTGGATATTGGTCCCTGATTTTGTATGTGAACGAGAATATCGCTTTTACTCGAGTCGATAAAATTCGCAGGTTCTATATCGGGGTTTCCGCGCTGGAATTGCTTGTAATCCTTTTGTACCTTATTCGCATTGTCTGGATTGCCCGCAGGATGGTCGAAGAGGAAAGCAGTGAATATTCCGAAATAGCGGATGCGTTGAGCGATACTTACGAGAGTATCTTTTACGTGAATGTCCTGGACGATTCGTTTGACATGTTCCATGCTGATGCGCTCATGGAAAAATTGAATGAAAATTTAAATGGTCGTGATTTCTTCACGGAATCGGTCGTCTGTTTGCGCCGTAGCCTTTATGCGGATGATGTCGAAATTGTAATGCATTTTATCGAAAAGGCGGCATTCCTCAGGCGTCTTGAAGAAAACAAAAGTGCTGCCATAGATTTTAGGCTTGTCATTGACGGTGTTCCGCAATTTTACAGGATGAAGGCCATCAAGTCCAGCAATGACGATAACCATGTCATTGTGGCTATTGAAAATATTGATTCCGAAGTGATGAGAACGATTGCCCAACGTCAGGAAATGGACCGCAATAACAGGGTGATTGAATCTTTGGCGTCGGACTTTGATTTTGTGAACTATGTGACTCTTGGCGAAAATACTTCGCAGGATGTCGTTGTCACTTATCGTGCCAGTTCTGCACTCTTGAAGGCGGTTCCGGGATGGTCTGCTGAAAAGCAGTTCTCCAAGAGAATGGACTTGTTGCTGAAACATTTGGTGTGTGATTCGGACAAACTCCAGTTCCATGAGCAAACGAATCGTGACAGACTTGTTTCGAGTCTTAAGGTGGAGCCGATCCAGCATGTTAATTTTAGAATCAAGCTGGAAGGGAATGAAGTTTATTACCAAATGAAGATGATTGCCGATAAGGATGAAATAGGGAATCTCAAGGGTATTGTCTTTGGTTTGCATAGCGTCGATGAAGAAATCAAGAAACAGATGAATATCCAGACAAAACTGAAACGGAATCTCGAAATTATCGACATTCTTTCGGAAGCCTATTCATCGTTGTTCTTCTTCAATTTCGAAGACGGCTCAAGTGGCGTAATTACCGTCAGCAGGGAACTCAAGGATTCCATAACCGGTCTGATAGCTTCTTCTGAAAAGCTGGAGGATGTGTTCAAAGTTTTTGTCATGGAACAGGTGCATCCCGATGACCGGGATTTGCTTTTGGGAATTGCGTCGAGATCGTTTGTCGCAAAACAGCTCGCTCACCAGAAGCGCTTTACGGTCGTGTTCAGACACCTTTATGGTAGCGAATATAAATATACCCGTTTGGTGTTTGCTAAAGCGGAATCGGTTAATGCTCCGCCAAAACTGGTCGCTGTGGGCTTTGTGGAAGTTGATGCACAGTACAAGGCCGAAATGGAACATCAAGAAAATATGGAACGTATCGTGAGTCTTTCGGACCAGTTTGAGACGGTTTATGATGTCAATATCGATACGGGACTGTTCAGCGTTTCGGAAAAGGGTGGCAAGTTTAAGGATGTTGTCAGTGCGCACGATGGCGGTGGAATTGATTTCTTTAAGAATATGGGTGGTGATATTTGCAAGTTTATTTACAAGGACGATCGGGATCATGTGCTGAAAACTCTAGACCGAGAAACGATTCTTGCCCGCTTGCAACATGAAAATTCGTTCTACACGGATTACCGTTGCGTGATATCCGACAAGATTTTGTGGTATCGCATGAAGGTGACGAAAATGGGCGATTGGTCCATGTCCCATCGCATGCTTGTGGGTGTTTTCAACAACGATGCCGTCTATCGCAAGGAAATGGAGCAACAGGTCGCTCTTGAACGTGCCCTTGAAATGGCGAAGTCTGCATCCAAGGCTAAAACGATGTTCCTTAACAATATGAGCCACGATATCCGCACACCGATGAACGCGATTATCGGCTATACGGAACTGGCGACAATGCATATTGGCAACAAGGATCAGGTCAGGAATTTCTTGAGTAAGATTGAGCTTTCGTCGAATCACTTGCTCTCGCTAATCAATGACGTGCTTGACATGAGCCGTATCGAGTCGGGCAAACTGAGTTTGAATGAAAAACCGGAGCATCTTCCTGAAATTATCCATACGCTCAAGGATATTGTCCAAGCGGATATTAATGCGAAGCGGTTGCAGTTCTATGCCAATAGTATTGGCGTAAATAATGAAGATGTTGTCTGTGACAGGCTCCGCTTGAATCAGGTGCTTTTGAACGTTGTCTCGAACGCTATCAAATATACCCCGTCAGGAGGCTCCATCTGGTTCTCTGTGGAGCAGAAGGAATCGTCGGAATTGGACTATGGCGTTTTTGAGTTCAGAATCAAGGACTCGGGTATTGGCATGAGTGAAGACTTCTTGCCGAAGATTTACGATGCGTTTACGCGAGTGAATTCTTCGACTGTTTCCGGAATTCAGGGAACTGGTCTTGGCATGTCGATTACAAAGAATATTGTTGATATGATGGATGGCACCATCGACATCAAGAGCAAATTGGATTGTGGAACCGATGTTGTTTTGAACTTCAAGTTTAAATTGGTGAATCCGCATGAAGAACAAATTCGCGTCAAGGAATTTGAAGGCAAGAGAATCCTTATTATTGACGATGATGTAGAATGCTGCAAGAGTGTTCCGTATGTTTTACGGGGTCTTGGAATCGAGGCGGATGTTTGCAATTCGGGTACGGAAGCGTTGGAACGGGTCAAGGAGGCGAAGGTGGAAGGCTTTGCTTATGATGCCTTCCTGGTGGATTGGCGTATGCCGGATATGGATGGCATGAATACGACGAAGAAACTTCGCAAAATACTGGGAAAAGATATTCTTGTGATTGTTATGTCGGCTTATGAGTGGTCGGATATAGCAGATAAGGCCATGCAAGTTGGGGTTCATAACTTTGTGAGCAAGCCTGTGTTTTCGTCGGATGCGAAAAATTCGCTGATGCGTTGCTTTGCGCCTATGCAGGCTAAAGTCTTGGTTCCGAATAATAACGTGGACTTTAAAGGCAAGAAGGTATTGCTTGTCGATGACAACGAACTGAACCGTGAAATCGCGCAGGAAATTCTTCATGATTGCGGAATCCGGGTGATTACGGCTTGTGACGGCAAACAGGCTGTGGAATTCATCAAGAATGCAAAGCCTTCGGATTGCGACTTGGTGCTGATGGATGTCCAGATGCCGATTATGGATGGTTACGAGGCAACTCGACTGATTCGTAGGCTTGGCAACGAAATTGCGACGAAAATTCCGATAATTGCGATGACGGCGAACGCTTTTGCCGATGACCGGCAGGCGGCTCTGGATGCGGGCATGAACGAGCACGTGGCAAAACCCGTGAACGTCAACAAGCTAAAAGAAGTGCTGTCGAGGTTCTTGTAGGACTGTGTGGTATTGAGGTGTGAGCTCGCACCTGCGGTGCTTTGAGCACGCTTCGCTTTGACGCCTTCGGCGTCCGCGGCTGCACTCGGCCATAAAATTATGCAAGCATAATTTTGCGTCTCTCGTTTTGCTCGCTTTTGAGGTATGAGCATTTTTGCTCAAAGCGTAGCGACCTCAGAGCGAGTTTACGAGCGACCCCATAGCCCATCCCCCCTTTTTTAGGTGCTTTTTCGTAGCATCTCTAGTAACTACTAACTAGTAACTAGTAACTAATTTTACTATATATGAGTCCAAATTGCATTTTTGCCTGGGTCCTGTGACCAGATTCGCCAATTCCACTGGTGCTAGAGCAGTAAACTCGGACAAAAACATGTAATGAAACAAACAAACAAAAAAAGGAATGGCTACAATGGCTACTATCACAAAAGAAAAGGCTGCAGAACTCACCGCTAAGTTTGGTGCTAACGAAAAGGACACAGGTAACGTCCGCGTTCAGATCGCAATCCTCACGGAAAAGATCAAGAACCTCACCGAACACATCAAGACCAACAAGAAGGACTTCCACTCTCTCCGCGGTCTGTCTACGATGGTTGCAAAGCGCAAGAACCTTCTCAAGTACTACGGCGAAAAGGACATTATCGCTCAGCGTGCTTTGATCAAGGAACTCGGTCTCCGCGGCTAATTCTCTGATTGGAGAT
Source organism: uncultured Fibrobacter sp. (assembly GCA_946413655.1). Taxonomy (GTDB): domain Bacteria; phylum Fibrobacterota; class Fibrobacteria; order Fibrobacterales; family Fibrobacteraceae; genus Fibrobacter. The sequence continues at coordinate 29,308 of CAMKLO010000021.1, forward strand.
TTTTTATGTCAACAGAAGCTTATCAAGCTAAGTACGGCAAGATGCTGGACCCGAAGGAAGTGTCTGTAAACCTTCCGGATGGTCGTGTTATTACGTTTGAAACTGGCCGTATCGCAAAGCAGGCACGTGGTTCTGCTGTCGCCAAGATGGGGGACGCGTTTGTCCTTTCTACCGTTTGCTACGGTGAAGAAAAGGATGGTGACTTCTTCCCTCTGACAGTTGAATATCGCGAAAAGTCTTACGCTGCCGGACGCCTGCCTGGTGGTTATAGCAAGCGCGAACCGGGTCGTCCGAGCGATGAAGAAATTCTTTCTGCTCGTATCATCGACCGTCCGATTCGTCCGATGTTCCCGGAAAACTTCACTCGTGAAGTTCAGGTCATCGTTCAGGTTCTTTCTTCCGACAAGAAGTTCGCTCCGGACGTCTTGGGCGTGAGCGCCGCATCTCTTTCCATCGGTCTTTCTGAACTCCCGTTCGAACAGCAGGTCGCTGCCGTTCGCGTGGCTGTGGTCGATGGCCAGAACGTTGTGATGCCGACTTACGACCAGGTTGCCGTGGCCGATCTAGACCTCGTGGTCGCCGGTACGGAAGACTCCGTGTGCATGGTTGAAGGTGGTGCTTACGAAGTGTCCGAAGACACGATGATTGGTGCAATCCTCGCCGGTCACGAAGTGATTAAGGAAATGTGCAAGGCCCAGCAGCAGCTCGTTGAACGCTGCTCCAAGCCGAAGATGGAACTCAAGCCGAAGTTTGTCGGTGAAGAACACGACAAGCTCGTTGCTACGGTCAAGGAAGTTGTCTGGGACGAACTGAACAAGGACGTCCACTCCAACATGGTGAAGACGGACTTCTATCCGGCTATGGCGGACCTCTGCTCCCGTATGCTCGAAGACGAACGTATTCTCGCTATCGTCGGTAAGGACGATGCTCAGGATGCGGCTCTCGTTGCCGATGCGAAGGGTATCTTCAGCGACCTTGAACGCACTGCAATGCGCGAAATGATTTTGAACGAAGACGTGCGTCTCGACGGCCGTAAGACGACCGAAGTCCGTCCGATCGAAATCGAAATGGGCGTGCTCCCGCGTGCTCACGGTTCTGCAATCTTCCAGCGTGGCGAAACCCAGGGTCTCGTCATTTGTACGCTTGGAACAAAGGCTGACGAACAACGTTTCGAAAGCTTGCAGGGCGAAGGCGCAAAGAGCTACATGCTCCATTATAACTTCCCGCCGTTCTCCGTCGGTGAATGCAAGAAGCTCGGTCTTTCTCGTCGCGAAATCGGTCACGGTCACTTGGCCGAACGTTCCCTCGCTGCTGTTCTTCCGCTCCCGGAAGACTTCCCTTATACCATCCGCGTGGTTTCTGAAATCATGGAATCCAACGGTTCTTCTTCCATGGCCTCTGTTTGCGGTGGCTGCCTCAGCTTGATGGACGCTGGCGTTCCTATCAAGGCTCCGGTTGCAGGTATCGCCATGGGCCTCATCTCCGAAAAGGGTTCCGTCAAGGAAGGCGGCAAGATCAAGATCTTGTCCGACATTACTGGTACGGAAGACCACCTCGGCGATATGGACTTTAAGGTGACGGGTACTGCTGAAGGTATCACGGCATTCCAGATGGACATCAAGATCCGCGGTATCACTCCGGAACTCATGCGCGAAGCTTTGGAACAGGCTCGTCAGGGCCGTATCCACATTCTCGGCAAGATGGCCGAACTCGGCTTGCCGGCTCCGCGTCCGCACGTTTCTGAAAAGGCTCCGACGATGCTCAAGATGCGCATCCCGACCGCTAAGATTCGTGACGTTATCGGTTCTGGTGGCTCCGTCATCAAGGGCATGCAGGCTCAGACTGGCTGCACCATCAACATTGACGACAACGGCAATATTGACATCGCCGCCCCGACGGGCAAGGCCGGTGAAGTTTGCCGCCGCATGATCGAAGAACTCACTGCAGAACCGGAACCGGGCCGCAAGTACAAGGGCAAGGTCAAGACGATCCAGCCGTTTGGCGCATTCGTCGAAATCCTCCCAGGCCGCGACGGTCTCGTTCACATCTCCGAACTTGCTGACCGCCGTGTCGATAAGGTCGAAGACGTTGTTCATGTCGGTGACGAAGTTGAAGTTCTCTGCCTCGGTGTTGATCCGAAGGGCAAGGTGAAGCTCTCTATCAAGGCTTTGCTCCCTCCGAAACCGGCTGCTCCGGCTCCAGATGCTTCGACTGCTGATGCTGCTCCGGAAGCACCTGCTCCTGAAGCTCCGGCAGAAGCTTAGTCCATAACGACTAATTCGTATTAGCTTATCAAAAGAAACGCATGGCGCAAGTTGTGCGTTTCTTTTTTACACCTGTTGTGTTTTTTTTTGAACAAAAAAAAGATTTTTTTCGGCTTGTCGTGTTTTTTCATCTAAAAATAGATTAGCTTTATAGAAAAAGCTTCAGTTGCGGATATGGGTTACATTTACTTAACATTGATGTTTGTTTTGTCGGCCGTCAATTTGGCGGTTCTTTCTCTACGTTATCAGAACCAGCGGAACAACTACGTCTATTACGTTTTTTACGCGATCCTTGTAGCGAACTTTGGACACTGGCTTCTGGGTTTCTCGGAGTCTGTAGAAGGGGCTGTTATTGCAAATAAGGTCAACTACCTTGGTGCCTCGTTCCTTCCGATGTTCATGTTCTTTGCGCTTCTACAGATTTGCAAGATCAAGATTCCGAGATGGTTGAGCCTGTTCCTTGTCATTATGAGTTTTGGCATCTGTGCTCTGTCCATGACGGTTGGGTATTTTCCGGCTTATTACAAAACGGTGGAATACGTTGTTCGTGGTGGCGTGGGCAACTATGTTGCGACATACGGTTGGGGACATGCGATATTCAATGCGTTCCTGATAGGTTATGTCTTATTGGACATATGGATTATCGTTCGTGCGATCTTGCACCAGAAAATGGTTTCGCTCAAAAATATCACGGCGATGATTGTCGGTGAAATTGCAACGATTTTATCATTCTTTTTGGCGCGCTTCTTGGAATGCGACATGCTGGTTATGCCGTGTGTGTTCGTGTTTGACCAAATAATCTTGCTTTATATTTGCGACAACGTCAAATGGTATGATATTACGGCTTGCGTGATTGAGTCGATTGAAACAGAAAACTCGTATGCCTATGTATCGTTCTCGATTGATGGCGCTTACCTGGGTGCGAACAAGATTGCAATGGAGTTCTTCCCAGAACTGGTCAACATGAGGGTGGATGCCCGTTTGAAGGGCGAGACGGAATTGCAGCAGAGCTTTATGTCTTGGATTGAAAAGTACGGTAAATCCAAGATTTTGACGGATTATTGTCAGGAGGCTGGACTCAGATATTTGGGACGTCATTATAAATGCGAAGTGAAGGTCTTGAGGCAGGTTCACGGGAAAAATGTTTTCTTGTTCAGAATAGAAGACAACACGCAGGAACAGCGGTATATCGACGCCTTGGGACGCAACAATTCCCTATTGCAGAAGAACATGGAAAAGACCGAAAGCGAAAAGCTGTCGGTACAGGAAAAATGGATTGTCGGCATGGCGCAGATGGCGGAAAGCCGCGCAGGAAACATGGACGGTCACATCAAGCGCACTAGTGAAGTCGTGAAGATTCTTGTGACTAAAATGCGGACGATGGGTGTGGATTTGTCTGACAAGTTCCTCGACGTGTTGGTGGCCGCAGCTCCGATGTACGATTTGGGCAAGGTGGCGATTGACGATGCCGTTTTGCGCAAGCCGGGGCGCTTTAACATTGATGATTACGAGGTCATGAAAACTCATGCGGAGAAGGGCGCGAACATTATCGAAAAACTCCTCTCTGACGTGAAGGACAGTTATTTTGTCAACGTGGCGAAAAACATCGCACTTTATCATCATGAACGTTGGGATGGTTCTGGATATCCGGAACAGCGTTCGGGCGAGAACATTCCGATGGAAGCGCGAATCATGGCTTTGGCCGATGTCTATGATGCTTTGGTGAGTAAGCGCTGTTACAAGGAGCGCATGTCGTTCAGGGAGGCTCGCGATGTTATTTTGGCTTCGATGGGTAAACAGTTCGACCCCCAGTTGAAGGATTGCTTCTTGTATTGTCAGGAACAGTTGACGGAATATTATTGTTCTGTAGATCATTAATTTGTTGAACTTGTTGACGAGAATGTTATGTTTGTTATTTACTATTTGATTGCAATGTGCGTGTTTTCGGGAATTAACGCCTGCTTGCTTTCGTGCTTTTATCGCAGGCCATTAAATTCCTTTTTTACGGCATTTTTCTTTTCGATAGTCCTTGCCGATTTTGGACACTTGTTCCTTGCCCTTTCGACGACAATCGAAGGTGCTATTGTTGCAAATAAAGTCTGCTATTTGGGCTCGTGCTTCTTGCCGCTTTTGCTGTTCTTGTTGATTTGCCGCCTGTGTTCGTTTAATATTCCGAGGTGGGTGAAATTGATATTATTTGCCTACAGTACGCTTGTGTTCGCGCTTTCGTGTACGGTTGGTTTTAGCGATATATTCTATGAATCAGTGCGCTATGTTGTTCTGAACGGATTCGGAAGCTACATGCCGACGTACGGACCGGGACATATTCTGTGGAATGTTCTTCTTTATTCTTATGTTATTGCAAATATTGTGGTGATTGTCCTTGCTGAAAGACAAAAACGCAATGTAAGTTATAGGACCTTGTTTGCTATTGCGACCTTGGCCTTTTTCTCCATAGGCTTGTTTATTGTGGCTCGCTACATGGAAAATGACACGCTCTTGATGCCACTAGTTTATTTAATTGACGAACTGGTCCTGCTTTATATTTGCGCATTGGTGAAAATGCATGATGTCATGAATACGGTCCTCGAATCGCTTGAAGCTGAAAATACGGCTGCGTACTTGGCGTTTTCGCCGAAGGGACTTTATCTAGGCTGTAATGACATTGCGACCAAGTTTTTCCCGGAATTGCTGGATTGCCGCGTTGATCATATTTTGCCGAGAAAGATGGCCATGGCCAAAATATTCAGGAGAGGCATGAACTTGTTGAAAGGGACGAGTGGTGACACGGTTTATCGTTTTTCGTACAAGGACCATTTTTATAAGGCTGTGTTGAGGAATGTGCTTCAGAATAAGAAAACACAAATTTTCTTGTTCCGTATAGAAGATGAAACCAACATACAGCGCTATATTGAAAGATTGGATGCCAACAATACCGAACTTGCGGCGCTCATCAAGAACAATAAAGACCAAATTCGTTTGTTCCAAAATCAGATGCTCGTGGGCATGGCCGAAATGGTCAATAACAAAGATGGTATTACTGGGGCGCATCTCAAGCGTACAAAGGAAGTCGTGAGTATTCTTGTTTCCAAGATGCAGAAAGATCCGAGTTTGAATTATTCAAAAGAATTTTATGAGGATATGGTGGCGGCCGCGCCGATGCATGATATCGGAAAGATTGCGATTGACGACCATGTGCTTTGCAAACCGGGCAAGTTTACGGAAGCGGAGTATTCCGAGATGAAAACCCATGCCGAGAAGGGGGCTATCATCATCAAAAACTTGCTTTCGAATTTCCAGAGTGAGTTTTTTGTCGAGATTGCGAAGAATATGGCCGGTAGCCATCATGAACGCTGGGATGGCAGTGGATACCCGTATGGATTGAAGGGGGAGAATATCCCACTGGAGGCCCGTGTGATGGCTGTTGCCGATGTGTATGATGCGCTTGTGAGTAAGAGGTGCTATAAGGAGCCGTTCTCCTTTGAAGAAGCTTATGATATCATCGATAAGTCGATGGGGCAGCACTTTGACCCTGGTCTCAAGAAGTATTTCGACCAAAGCCGTGAAGAATTAGAGATGTTCTACAAGAAGGAATGGGAAGCGGAATCTGCAGCCGAAGGCGCCTAGGGTTTAGAATATTACTTATCCCACTAAGCTCTACCAACTTTTTGCTAACTACGGCAAAGATGCTCTAGGATCTCGATAAACGGCTTTGCATGTGGTAAAGCTTCAATGGTTTAGCGTAAAATTTCTACATTTTAGGCATGTTAGATTTTACTACACTTCCGTATGTTGCTGACCGCTTCAATGCGGTTCGCAGGGAAACTGTACAAGTCCGCGTTGGCGAGGCTTTGATAGGGGGCAACGCCCCCATTTTAGTTCAGTCTATGACCACCACCAAGCCCAAAGACGTCGAGAAGACTGTGGCTGAGACTTTGGCTCTTGCTAAGGTGGGCTGTGGCTTGGTCCGTATTACGGCCCCCACTTTTGCTGATGCTGCTGGCCTCGAAGAGGTGATGAAGCGTGTGCGTGCCGCTGGTTGTACTGTGCCAGTGTCTGCAGATATTCACTTCCAGCCGAAGGCTGCTTTCGAAGCGCTCAAATGGGTGGAAAAGGTCCGCATCAACCCGGGTAACTTTGTCGATACGGGTATTTTGACGCTGGATCAACAGACGGACAAGTCTTTTGACGAGGGCAAGGAAAAGGTTGCCGAAGCGTTTACGCCGTTTGTGCAAGAGGCAAAACGCTTGGGCCGTGCAATTCGCATTGGCGTGAACCACGGTTCGCTCTCGGCCCGTATGATTTATCGCTATGGCGACACTGTGGAAGGCATGGTGGAAAGCGCCATGGAATATTTGGCTGTTTGTGAAGCCGAACATTTTGACCAGGTTGTCCTCAGCCTCAAGAGCAGCAATCCGCGTGTGGCGATTGCCGCTTATCGCATGCTTGCGGCACGCTTGAAGCAGGAACACTTCAAGCCGTATCCGTTCCACGTGGGCGTGACGGAAGCGGGCGCGGGTGCCGACGGACGACTCAAGTCGGCCGCGGGCATTGGCGCATTGTTGCTCGACGGTCTTGCCGATACGATTCGCGTTTCGCTTACGGAAGACCCGGTGGCTGAAGTACCGGTGGCGCAGGATTTGATTAAGGCTTGCGCTCTGCCTGCAGCACCGACGGCCTACAAAGTGCCGGTTCTTGAAAAAGACCCGTACCATTACGAACGCCGTGCCACTTCTATCGCGAAAATTTCCGGTGTGGAAATTGGCGGTAGCAATCCCGTGAAGGTCGGCGTGAAAGCCGATGCGATTGCATTGACGGGCGAACGCCGCAATGCGGAATTTGCGCTCTCGAGTTTGGACGCAGCTCCGGTGGTGCAGTTCAAGGATGCCATGGATATCGCGGGGTTCGCCGCAAATCCGGCGAGCGTGCCTGCGGGCTCCGTGTTCTGCTATACCGGCGCCGAGATGGTTTCGGGCGTGCGCGCGTTAACTGCGGCTTTGGAAGCCGCAGGTCGCCAAGACCCGATTCTGCTTTACGCCAAGATTGGTGACAGCGAACTGGAAACCCTCCGCGTCTCTGCCGACATCGGAAGCCTGGTAACCGACGGTCTTGGCGATGCCGTCGTGATTGACGGCTACAAGGGCGCCAAGGAAAGCGTGCTCCTTGCATTCGATATTTTGCAGGCCGCCTACTGCCGCCGCAGCAAGACGAACTTTATCAGCTGCCCGAGCTGCGGACGTACCTTGTACGACATCCAGCAGGTCATGGGCAAGATCAAGGCTCGCTTCGGCCACCTCTCCGACATTTCCATCGGCATCATGGGCTGTATCGTGAACGGCCCGGGCGAAATGGCCGATGCCGACTTCGGCTACGTGGGTGGTGGCCCCGGCCGCATTACGCTGTTCGAAGGCAAGACTGCGGTGAAGAAGAACATTCCCGAAGAGGACGCCATCGAGGAACTCGTGAACTTGATAAAAGAAAGAGGTCGCTGGGTGGAACCTTGATTTAGTAGACAGTAGACAGTAGGAAGTAGACAGTGTTAGCAAAAGTCCTTCCTACTTCCTACTTCCTACTTCCTACTTTTTAACTTAAACAAAGGACAATACAATGGCAACTATTAAGACGATGAACAACATTTCCAAGAAAGGCTTGAGCCTGTTTGGCTCGTTCTACCAGGTTTCCGACTCCGTCGAAAATCCGGATGCCATCTTGGTGCGTTCCGCCCAGGTTGATACCGACAACTTTGACGGCCTGCTGGCTGTCGCCCGCGCCGGCGCTGGCGTGAACAACATCACCATCGACAAGGCTTCCGCGAAGGGCATCTGCGTGTTCAACACCCCGGGTGCAAACGCCAACGCCGTTGCCGAACTCGTGATGACCGTGCTCGGCATGGCCGTCCGTAACGTGGACAAGGCCGCCGCTTGGGTCAAGAACCTCGACACCACCGACCCGGACCTCGCAAAGACCGTCGAAAGCGGCAAGAAGAAGTTCGCCGGCATGGAACTCGCTGGCAAGACTCTCGGCGTGATTGGCCTCGGCAAGATTGGCGTGCTCGTCGCCAACTATGCCCGTTGGAAGAACATGCGCGTGCTCGCTTACGAACCGTATCCGAACGCCGCCAACATGCACGAACTTTCGAACAAGGTTGAAACGGCTACGCTCGAAGAAGTCATCGCCAAGTCCGACTTCCTCACGGTGCACGTTCCGTTCATCAAGGGCGTGACTGAGAACTTGCTCAACCGCAAGAACCTCGCCGGCTTCAAGGGCAGCTACATCATGAACTTCGCCCGCGGTGGCATCGTGGAAATGGCTCCGGTCAACGAGATGCTCGCCTCCGGTTCCCTCCAGGGCTACCTCTGCGACTTCCCGACCGCAGACCTCATCAAGAACGACAAGGTCACTTGCTTCCCGCACCTCGGCGCTTCCACCGAAGAAGCCGAAGAAAACTGCGCTGTGATGGCTGTCGAAGAATTGAAGGACTACATCGAATACGGCTGCGTCCGCAACTCGGTGAACTTCCCGGCCCTCGTCGATCACCCGCACGCCGGTGTCAAGAGCCGCGTCGTGGTCATCAACCAGGACGTCCCGAACATGATTTCTGAAATCACGAAGGTGTTCGGCGCTGAAGGCATCAACATCGCTAGCTTCTCTAACAAGAGCAACGGCAAAATTGGCTACAACCTCGTTGACGTCGAAAGCAAGGTGGACGACTCCATCATCGAAAAACTCGGCAAGCTCGACAAGGTCATCAAGGTCCGCGTGATTCATTTCTAGTAGGAAGTAGGCAGTAGACGGTAGGAAGTTTTGGTTAGGCTGCTTCGCAGCGATTATTCAACTTCCGACATCCTACTTCTAACTTCCTACTGTTGATACATCTTTTCAATTTCTTCGGCGTATCGCTTTTCTGCAGCGGTGCGCCGAATTTTTAATGTGGGCGTCAAAAGCCCGGATTCTATGGTGAGCTCGTCACCGACTAAAATCCATTTGCGAATTTGTTCCCAATGGCTCAACTTTTTGTTGATGTGATCGATATGGCGCTTGATGGATGCGCTAATGATGGGGGATTCCAAAGCATTTTCTATGGAATAATTTTCGTTTTGCGGCTTGAGCATACGGCGAGCCCCTACGGGGTTCAGCCAAATAATTGCCGATGCAAATTTACGGTCGTTCGCAATGACTAGGGCTTGTTCTATAAGCGGATGGCGGATGATTTCAAGTTCAATCGGGTTTGGGCACACGTATTTCCCGGTGCTAGTTTTCAATAGTTCCTTGATGCGTCCGGTGAAGTACAGATAACCGTCGTCGTCAAAGTAGCCCTGGTCACCCGTGCGGTAAAATCCGTCTTCAGTGAAAATTTGGGCGTTCAAATCGGGGCGGTTGTGGTAACCTTTGAAAACGCTTTCGCCGCGAACGAGAATCTCGTTGCTTTCGCCAATTTTGACTTCGAGGTGGGCGAGGGGCTTGCCGATGGAACCTGGTTTGATAGCTTGTTCGCAATTTGCAGAAACGACCGGAGAACATTCCGTCATGCCGTAGCCTTCGAAAACGGGGAGCCTGATGTTTAGCAAAAAGCGCAAAATGGATTTGTTCAAGGCGCTGCTACCCGAAATAATCATGCGGAAATTGCCACCGACGGCATCGCGCATGTTTTTATAGACGAGTAAATTGAGAAGGCGCTGCATCAGGCACGGACGTTTATTCGGGTCTTTTATTTTGGCAAGTTTAATGGCATGCTTGATAAGTATCCGTTTGAGTCCTCTCGCACGGTCGGCGGCTGTCGTCATGCTTTCGTAGAGACGTTCGAGAATGCGGGGTACAACAATCATGACGGATGGGCGAACTTCGCGTAACATGTGCGATAGGTTTTGGGGCTTGTCACCAAAGTAAATGGATACGCCATTTTGAATGTAAACATAGACCGCCATTCTTTCGAGTACATGCGCAACTGGGAGAATCGTGAGGCATGTGTCTTTTTTGCGGTTGAAATGGAACATCGGAAGCAAATTATGAATTTGTACTAACATGTTTCGATGTGTCAGTTCGACGCCTTTGGGCCGCCCTGTGGAACCGCTTGTGTAGATGATACTGAAAATGTCATCGGGGTGGATGGATTCCAGTTGTCTGTCAATCCATTTTGCTTGTTCTTTGTTGGCGAGAAGCTTGCACCCTTCTTTAATAAGCTCGTCCCAATATATTCCATTGGCGGGAAGGAACGAATCATTGTCTATGCAGACAATTTTGTTGAAAATGGACAACATTTCGAGGAGCGGAATGTCAAGATCTTCAATGGAATTGATAACGAGAATCTTGATGTTGGCATCGCTGCTCTGGTAAGCAAAGTTTTCGGATGAAATGTTCGGGAAAAGCGGCACTACACATGCGTGATTCAGTTGAACGGCCATGTCGGCGATGAGCCAGTTCGGCGAACTCGGTGCGATAATCCCGACGCTTTCATTATCTTTGAGTCCGAGGTCGTGTAGTGCTAGCGCCAGCGCCAAAGTGTTGGATTTTAACGTTTTGGGAGAATACGAAAACCATTCGCCGTCTTTACGGTGATACCATCCTTTGAAATCGGAACGGTCGCAGTTCGCAAGGAACATAGACGGCAGAGATGTAAATTGAAGATCCTCCATATCTTTAAAATAACATTCTATTTTGCAATAGCTCAATTTTTTTGAAATTTTTCAGTATATTTTGGATATGCTGAAGAAATTAAGTGATTACGAAAACGAACTTTTGGAAATGGTTGCGCAGGGGAAGCAGCTCTCGGCAGAGCAATTGCTGTCGGTGCGGACGCATATCGGCTTTTTTCAGCATGAACGCTTGGTGCACGAGCTTGTGATGATTTTGTTTGCGCTATTGACTGTAGGCGGGATTCTTTTTGTGGTTGTAAAGCCTGAAATCCCTGTGATGCTGCTGGATGTGCTGTTTTTTGCGCTTCTAGTACCGTATGTGAAACATTATTACGGGCTTGAAAACGGCGTGCAGAGGCTGTACGACGTTTATGAAAAACTGGAAAAGCTTTAGGGCTATCGCCCCATGCCCCTTTAATGCGGGCGGGGCCCCAGCTCGGAGTTGACGCCTACGGCGTCCGCCGCTACGGTTCGGTCATACAGGTCTGCGAGCAGCCCTGTGCGACACTCACCTTGCAGGCTTTTGCGAAGACAATTATCCTTGGCCGACGCTTCCATTCTCAAAACGTTAACTTGTAATCCTTTAAAAAAAATGGTTATCTCGCGTAATACCGATTGATGCAAAAAAAACAGCAAGTCCAGTGGGACTTGCTGTTTTGAAATTGGAGATTCCCGCTTGCTTCGACGTTGCTCAGCACGGGCTCTGGCGGGAATGACATAGGTGCCGAGAGTCGCGGCGGTTTGCTGTGATTACTTCTTCGAGGTGATGAATTCCATGCCACCCCGATGAGCGGGCAAGGTTTCTAGCGAAACCTCGCACTCGGATTTTTCTTGCGAAAAATCCTCACTACATGGTTAGGCTTTCGGTTTGATAAACTCAAGCCCACCCATGTACGGACGCAGCACTTCAGGAATCTTGAGCGAGCCGTCTTTCTGCTGGTAGTTGTCGCAGATGCCGACCATCACGCGCGGGGTGGCAAGGCCAGAACCGTTCAGGGTGTGGACGTAGACGTTCTTGCCGCCAATCTTCGTCTTGATGTTGGCGCGGCGTGCCTGGTAGTCTTCGAAGTTCGAGCAGGAGCTGACTTCGAGCCACTTCTTTTCGACCGGAGCATAGACTTCGAGGTCGTAGCACTTGGCGGCACCGAAACCGAGGTCGCCCTTGCAGAGTGCCAAGCGGTGGTAGGGGAGGCCGAGCTTTTCCAGGAGTTTTTCACCAAAGCGGGTGAGCTCTTCGTGGTCTTCGTAGCTGTGTTCCGGATGGGCGAAATAGACCATTTCCACCTTGTTGAACTGGTGCAAGCGTAACAGACCGCGGGTGTCCTTGCCGTAGCTGCCGGCTTCACGACGGAAGCAAGCGGAGTAGGCGCAGATGCGTTTTGGAAGTTCAGATTCCGGAATCACTTCGCCGGCGTAGAGGTTCGTGAGCGGGACTTCTGCCGTCGGGATGAGGAACAGGTCATCATCCTTGTCGCAACGGTACATGTCTTCTTCGAACTTCGGGAGCTGACCCGTGCCGCGCATGGTGTTGCGGGTGACGAGATACGGCGGAGTGAATTCTTCGAAACCGGCCTTCTGGTGTTCGTCGAGGAAGAACTGGATGAGAGCGCGTTCGAGGCGGGAACCAAGACCGCGATAGACAGGGAAGCCACTGCCAGAAATCTTGGCGCCGCGTTCAAAGTCAAAGATGCCAAGGCGTTCGCCGAGAGTCTTGTGGTCAACGCGGGCGAAGTCGTCGTTCTTCACGTAGTAGTCAAAAGGAATCGGGCCGTCTTTTTCGACAACGTTGTCGCTAGAGTCCTTGCCTTCCGGGGAACGCGGAGCGATGTTCGGAACGTGCATGAGCATTTCTGTCTGCTTGTAGTCGAGTTCCTTGAGCTTCTTGTCGAGTTCGTCAATCTTGTTGCCGAGTTCGCGTGTGGCGGCCTGGGCTTCGTCAGCGTTTTCGCCCTTCTTCTTGAGTTCGCCAATCTTCTTGGACTGGGCGTTGCGTTCACTCTTGAGGCGTTCGACTTCGGTGAGGAGCGGGCGGCGTTCGTTATCGACGGCGAGCACGTCACGAAGGCTTACGGTCGTATATTTCTTTTCGGTTTCAGCAATATAATATTCCGGATTTTCGCGGATTTTCTTAATGTCAAGCATTTTATGCCTCGGTTGAAAATTTTACGCGGGAAAAGATAGAAAAGTAGGAAGTAGGAAGTAGGAAGTAGGCAGTAAAAAATGTAATGAAAACCAATGACCATCGACCAATGGCTAACGCTGTTCATCATAGCCCCGCTAAGCACTAAGTTCTACCAACTAATAAATTAAAAAAATATTACACAGCGTAGCTGTTGTTTGGCTTTACATCGTTATTTAATAGGGACTTGTTGTTCCAGTTATTTTTGAATATAAATTGGTAAATAGGGTAAAGAAGAGAACATAGGGCGAATAAACAAAGGAATCCAGAGGAGTACAAAAATGAAATTTCCTTTACTATTACTAGTAGCCGTATCGTTCTCTTTCGCTCAATGGGGCGGCGGTGGCGGCGGTGGAAAATCTATCAACGACTACAAGAAGGTGTCCGTTTCGGGCAGAGACATTCATGTCTATGCCCCGTCCGGCCTTAAGGATAACAGTCCGATGCTCATGTCTTTCCACGGCATGGACCAGGACCCTAACTATCAGCAGTCCAATACCCACTGGGAAGCGGTCGCCGATACGGCGGGCTTCCTCGTAGTCTATCCTAGGGGTGGAACGGGATTCAACACCTGGGACATCAGCGGTGACAAGGATACCAAATGGATCACGCAGATTATCGACCAAATGGCCAATGACTACAAAATCGATAAGAAGCGCGTGTACATGTCGGGCTTCTCGATGGGTGGTATGCTCAGCTACCATGCCATGGGCAAGATTGCCGACAAGATTGCAGCCTTTGCCCCCTGTTCCGGTTATCTGATGCAGGGACCGGGCAGGGCCCAGCGCCCTGTACCCATCTTCCATACGCACGGAACGAGTGACGATGTGGTGGGCTACAACAATCTTGAAAATAACTTGAAAAATTACCGCAACCAGTTCAAGTGCCCGTCTCAGGCGGAAGTCGAGAACAATCATCCGAACAGCGAGAACAAGGCTACGCTTTACACTTGGGGTCCGTGCGAAAACGGCATCTACGTGAAGCACCTGAAACTCGAGGGCCGTCAGCATAGCCCTTCCAAGGCAGATGTTTCCGATATCTGGAATTTCGTGAAGGGTTATGACTTGGATGGTCCTATTGGCGCCAGCAAGCCTGAATCCTCTGCCAGCGCTGAATCTTCAGCGAGTGCACCGACTTCTTCGGCGGATGCCGCGAAGTCCTCCAGCAGCGGTGGCCAGATTGGTCCGGCTCGGTCTTCTTCCAGTAGAAGCCATCGTTCGTCTTCCAGCGCTACAGCCGGATCTTCTTCAGCCGGTCACCATTTTGGAGTGAGTTCGTCAGGCACGCAAGCCCTGCCCATGGATCCGAGCTTGCGCTTTGTTTCTGTATATAAGTCCTCTGACAACTACATCGTAGTCGCCAATGCTCAGGGCAAGTCCATCACCGTGTTCAACAGCCTCGGCAACGTCGTTAGCTCCACCCGCGCTCTCGGAAGTGCGCAGAAGGTCTATACCGGTGCCAAGGGCGTGTATATTGTGAAGGTCGGCTCTAGGACGTTCAAGACCTCGCTTTAAAATCTAACGGAACACATACTTTAAAGACTCTTTTTAAAGGCACTCCCGCTGGGGGTGCTTTTTTTTATTTCTTCATTTTTTTAAATTTTCGCTATGCTTTCAAGAAACGAGCCTCGATGGTTGCTTTTTGTTGCTGTGGCTTTTGTCGCAAGCCTTTTTTCTGGCTGCTACAGTTTTACCGCATCGACTCTTCCGAGCCACATCAAGACAGTCAATATCCACGAGGTCGAAGACAAAACTCTTGACCCGGTTCTAGCAAACAACATTCACACTGCTGTTGTCGATATGTTCAAACGCAATGCAGGCGGTGTGCGGCTTGTGAACGAAGATGCCAACGCCGATTTCGAAATTACTTTGTTGAGCTACACCAACAAACCCGAAAACTACAACAGCAACAGCGACGTGGAAACATACCGCGTGACAATCCGCGTAGAAGTCAAGTTTTATGATAACGTAAAAGAGAGAATTATCTACGAGAGCAAGTCGCTTTCGGCAGACGGTGTCTATGACGTACAAGCGAACGAGACCGAGGACCGCCATGGTCAGACGCGTGCGATTGAAAAACTCCAAGATTTGATTGTCTCGAACGCCCTTGCCAAGTGGTAGTTTTTAGACGAGAGATCGCCGCTGCGCGGCTATAGACGATAGATTAGTAGGCTGTAGACTGTAGGAAGTGGTTGGACGATAACAAATGACCAACAACCATTGACCAATGACTAATTCTTAAAAAAAAGCGACTCGGCAATGCTGTGAAAATCACTTCGCCTTGCCGAGTCTGGGGTTGGTTTGGAGTATTATAAATATGCTTTATTTTTTACGTTTTGGTAAGCCCTAATCCAATTTTTTTACGAAAAAAACATGGATAATTCGTTTTTTTACAGGAACTGGTTCAAAGTTACCCGATTTTCGTTAAGTAAGGCTTCGGTCAATGTGCTTCCTTTGTAGGTCAGCTTCAGCGAAAAGAAGGGTTCGCCGCGTTCGAGGAGCGCGAGGAATATCAAATCGCCATCCCAGTGTGGCAGTTCGCGGACCTTTTGCTTATCCACCCATTCCAGAACGCCCTCGTCGCAGTCCTTGAGCGAACCTTCGAACTCGGTCGCTGTAAAGAGGTGCATGAATTCGGTTTCGTTCATGCCGTCGCTGATGAACGTGACGATACCGCGGTACTTGGGGCGGATTAGCGTAAGTCCCGTTTCTTCAAGGGCTTCGCGGCGGATACAATCTTCGGGGGATTCCCATTCTTCGAACTTGCCGCCGATGCCAATCCATTTGTCCTTGTTGATGTCGTTCTTTTTTTTGACGCGGTGGAGGAGCAGATATTTGCCGTTTTGCTCGATATAGCAGAGGGTTGTGTTGATCATACAGGCCAAATATAGAATTGTTTGTTTTTTGACTTGTTTTGAGAAATGTTTCCAAAAAATTATGAGCAGACAGAATTATATAAATGTATAATTATTATATGAATTGCGAAACTTCTGGCTGGGAATATGCAAAATTGGGTTAAAGAAATCGTCGTAGATTCAAAGTTTGAAAATGTTAGGACTCTCACGGAATTCGTTGAGAATTCTTTGGAACCGCTCAATCCATCTCCTAAGGCTATCATGCAGATCGGAATTGCGATTGATGAACTGTTTAGCAATGTTGTTCGTTATTCGGGATCTTCGAATCTCAAGTTGATTCTGAACGTGAATGAGGACGTGTTGACGGCGAAGCTGACCTTTATTGACGAGGGGGTTGAGTACGACCCTTTGAAAAAATCGGACCCGGACGTGACGCTTTCGGCTGAAGACCGAGAAATCGGCGGATTGGGTATCTTTCTCGTGAAAAAAATCATGGACGGCGTTGAGTACAAGCGTGATGGTCTCAAAAATATTTTGACGGTTGTCAAAAAACTTGCATAATTTATTTTAAATTTTAAGAACAAAAACGAGGCTTAGAATGAAAATCGAAAAGAATGTAGATGCGTCTAATATGTCTCTTGTTTTGGAAGGTCGTTTGGATACAATGACTGCTCCATTGCTTGAATCGGAAATTCAGGGCAAATTAGATGGAATAACTAACTTGGAATTTAATTTTGGCAAACTGACGTACATATCTTCGGCGGGGTTGCGTGTGCTGCTTGCCGCCCAAAAGATTATGAACAAGCAAGGCAAAATGATTATCAAGAACGCTTGCGCAGAAATCAAGGAAATTTTCGAGGTGACGGGATTTTCAGATATATTAACGGTTGTCTAAAATCTGATTACGTGTTTATATGGAATAAAAAACGGCACCTGTGGGGTGCCGTTTTTTTTGTATGTAATAAGGGGAGATGCCCGCTTACTTCGACTGTGCTCAGCACAGGCTCCGGCGGGCATTGTCATTCCGGCCTCCGAGCCGGAATCTCCCTTCTTTACTTCACACCAATGAGGGAGAGGTCGCGAACGGCACCCTATGATGACCGCTCGGCTCTATCGCAAATAAGAACCTACGACCTCGCCTCGCTCTCGCCTTCGACGACTCGTTAATACGAGTCGCCTACGGCTCACGGGTTTATTTCACTCCAATCAGAGACAGGTCTCTGACAGCTCCTTTATCTGCGCTGGAGGCCATGGCGGCGTATGCCTGCAGAGCCTTAGACACCTTACGGTCACGGTGTTCCGGCTGCCATGCCTTGGCGCCGCGGGCTTCCATTTCCTTGCGGCGGGCGGCGAGTTCGTCGTCGGTGAGCTGCACGTTGATGCTGCGGTTCGGGATGTCGATTTCGATGACGTCGCCCGTGTGCACGAGGCCGATGTTACCCTTGTTGGCGGCTTCCGGAGAAGCGTGGCCGATGGAGAGACCGCTCGTACCGCCGGAGAAACGACCGTCGGTGAGGAGGGCGCAGGACTTGCCGAGGTGACGGCTCTTGAGGTAAGAGGTCGGGTAGAGCATTTCCTGCATGCCGGGGCCACCCTTCGGGCCTTCGTAGCGGATGACGACCACGTCGCCAGCCTTCACCACGTTCGGGTCGAGAATGCCCTTCACGGCATCTTCCTGGCTTTCGAACACCACGGCGGGGCCGGTGAACTTGAAGATGGATTCATCGACGCCGGCGGTCTTCACGATGCAGCCGTCCACGGCGAGGTTACCGTACAGAACAGCGAGGCCGCCGTCCTTGGTGTAGGCGTGTTCGCCATCGCGGATAGCGCCGTTAGCGCGGTCGAGGTCGTGATCCGGGTACATGAAGTTCTGCGAGAAGGCGACCAGGTTGTACTTGCGGCCCGGGCCAGCGAGGTAGCGCTGCTTGGCTTCTTCGGTCGGGTTGCGCTTGAGGTCGTTCACTTCGAGGGCTTCGCCCATCGTAGCGGCGTGAACGGTCTTTGCATTCTTGTGGATGAGGCCCATGCGGTCGAGTTCACCGAGGATACCCATGATGCCACCGGCGCGGTTCACGTTTTCCACGTGGATGTTGTGGACGGTCGGGGCGACCTTGCAGATGCACGGCGTGTTGCGGGAGAGGCGGTCGATGTCCTTCATGGTGAAGTCCACACCCGCTTCCTGTGCCACGGCCAGCAAGTGGAGCACAGTGTTGGAGGAACCGCCCATGGCGATGTCGAGGCGCATGGCGTTTTCGAAAGCGTCCTTCGTGGCGATGCTACGCGGGAGGATGCTGTCGTCGTTCAAATCGTAATACTGGTGGCAGAGTTCCACGATGCGCTTACCGGCGG
>CAMKLO010000022.1 GCA_946413655.1 uncultured Fibrobacter sp.
TGAAGATGAAACTCATTTCCTTGCTGGCATAACGCTTGATAAGCGGGCTTTCGAATTGATCGCGCATGATTTATCCTTTTTTGAATTTTACAGTCCAAATGTAGAAAAAAAGGGAAACATCAGCATACTACCAAAGATGGAAGCCCGCACCTATAAAGAAACCATTATGAAATTCTTTTTTCTTCCCCTCATTCTTGGATTCTACTTTTCCATACATCGCCATATACCTGAATTTAAATGAGACATATTCACCAAGCCCATGTGCGTCACAAGGGAAAATCCACGGACGATATTCAAGCTGGACTCCAGCAATCAAGGGATCTATTCCACCAACAAAAGGCACAATCTTAAATCGATCTGTTTCAAAAACATCAACCCCTGCAGTCGCTATAAAGGTTCCCCCATAATGATAAATCCCGCCTAATAAAAAATCAAAAACAACCCTTCCAAACTGTATCGGCACACCAACAAGTATAGAGCGAACAGAGCCCCATACTTCAATACCTATACCACCGGTATATAACCGTTCACTGTAATAGTTCGAACGATGCACAATAGATTTGCGCTGAGAAATCCGCCATTCCAATAATTTTTGAATCCAAGGAATAAATTCAGATTCTGGATAATCGCTCTTGAATTTTTTCAATTGCAAAATAACAGAATCTAGACGAGTCGTATCTAAATTGCACTCTAAATACCCTCCAACAACACGAACATACATCCCGGATTTCAGATTCGTATAAGCATCCACCTTGCCGCAATCATCATCTCGATTGCAACCGTAAGAATGAGTCGCACTAAACTTGCTGTTTAGAGAGTATTCTAGTTCAACATCCTTTATAATTAGCGCTAAATCACGATTTTCACGAGAAACAATGTTTTTTATTGCACGATCAAAAAGCGATTTAACTTTATTTGAATCGGCTTTGAAAGTTTTATCAATAAGAAAGTTATAGTTCCCGTTTAAATGCGCCAACAACGAATCGCTAACATAAGAATAGCGAACCTCCTCCAAGACAGAACTGTAAATTCGTCCCCACATCACAATGGCAGAATCAAATTGATCCGTCATCAAGTAGATTTCCATGAGTTCCAAATCATCTAAAGCGAATTCAGGGACCGGAGACATCGCCCTTAACGAAGCGGCAGCATCCAAAGCGCCATTACTATCACCTTTTTTAAGGGACTGATACACTAAATTTCGGCCAGCAACAATGGAATCCAGTTTTGCAGGCGAAACAAACACGGAATCGCCGTTTTCAGTTTTCGCAAAGCAAAAAGAACAGAACGCTAAAAACAATGTAAATACGCTGTAAATTCTCACATAATTAAATATAAAAAGAGTGATAAAACAAGTAAGTGATTCAAAAAAACATTTACAAAAAAAAAAGACTTAGATATTTTTTTATTTTATAAACATCTATTTCATAAGAACAGGTCATCAATGTCTTACTTCAAAAAAATTTGTCTCTCTTTTGCGATGCTGATGCTGGTCGCCTGCGCAGGCAATCGTGGACAATCCGTTTCAACGCAGCCCAAAACATTGCCCAACGGCTCCCCCGCCTACGACAACGCCGCCATCGACTCATCTTATTACATGAAACAACTTGCCGTACTTCGTGCCGATTCCTTAAAAGCTATCGAATCCACGGACTGGCTGAAATTCAGGAAAGAATTCTTGAAATGCCGTCTTTCTCAGCCCGATCGTTTTAGCACCACAGCCCTCGAACTTATTATAAAGCAGGCACGAAAGTCAGGCGATTCTGCTGAAGAATTGAAAGTATCCCAAGAGCTTTTGGATATGGATTTTACAAACATCTCTGCACACTATACATTCGTCACCACCCCTTCCGTTGATGATAACGTTAAAGAATTTCACAAACAAGTTATCAATGGGTTGCTGAATTCCATCCGCGACTCGGGTCAAGGAAATTCCACGGAAAACGCCATGTACGTCATCAACATTGGCGAGGAATATGATTTTATTTATCTCAGCGGCTTTAGGCCCCTTCGCCAAGAATTAATCGAGGAGAATGGACGTCATTACGACCGATTGATAACCGATGGTGGTGATGGAAGAAAATACCAGTTTTATTTTGATGTCACCGACTTTTTCGGTCACTACTAAATTTCGCTTGCAAACTCTTCCATCGGCTTGCGTACCGGGTGGCGCGGCGAAGGGCCTCCGTTTTCAGAATCTGCATAACCCACGTCGAGGAAGCAAGCGAGTTTGATGTTCGCCGGGAAATTGAACGCTTTTTCGATTTCGGCGGCATTGAATCCGCGGGCCCAGAGCGTTGCAAGTCCGAGGTCAGTTGCCTGCATCATCATCGAAGTCGTCACGATGCTCGAATCCATGATGCCGCTTTTAAAGTCGTCGTGGTACGTCACCGGCGAATAGACTTTGTTTTCATCGTAGCACACCATAATCACAACGGGGGCGTTGTAGGCCATACGCGAGATGCTGCGGAGTTTCGCAAGCGATTCCTGCGACTTGAGTATTTTGACCGTTACCGGCTGGCCGTTTACCGCCGTCGGGGAAAGACGACCCGCTTCAAGCACGGTTTCAAGTTTTTCGGGTTCTACCGCTTTGTCCGCAAAGGCACGGCAGCTGTAACGATTCTTGGCAAGTTCAATGAACGACATAAGTACCTCGTTTTTTATAATAATTCACAAATTAATTATGATTCTTTTTTGGTTAAATCATGATACATTTTGAATAGTTCCGCGACAATTTCTTCTTCTGACATTTTTGAAGAAAAACCATAAACTTCCATAACGGCCTTATCATTTTCGGCGTGAGCCTTGCGGAGTTCCGCAGGCATCGCGGCTTCATCATAAAGGTCGGCAAGACTGCTGTCAGGATATTTTGCGCGAACATCAAGAATATTTTGAGCAGTTCTCTCTATTTTGGCAGTCTGCTCAACAGTGACCTTCGGCCACGGGAAATTGTTATAGACAATATCCTTGCTGTAACGGTAACGACTTTCAAGGCGGCCACAAACAGCCCTAACCCATGCCATATGAACATTCGAGGTCAGAATTCCAAAATGATAAAGCGTCACATTGCGAATAATGAAGACAAGGTCGCTACAGAATATATCAGGAGTCAAAAAGCCAAGTGGAATATATCGCCTTCTTTCAGAACTAACTTTGGGAATCACAATGTAATTTCCAACAGGAAAATTTTCTACATGGAATCTAGTCGGCCTTTCGGCCAACTTCCGCGTAGGCCCACTCTTACTTGCCAAGCGAAATTCTCGAACAGCCTGAACGCGCCTGTAGCATTCGTGCATTTGGCGAATTTGTGCCGGGGTACAGTCACCCAACCACAGACACCAGCGATGATAACGGTTTATGAATTCATCTGAGCCAATCCACTTTTTAAAGAAAGGCTCAGATGCAGGTTCCTTCTTGACGAACGCAATCTTCTCTTCCTCTGTAAAGAGGTAATAGCCTCCATCAATAGGTTTGTTCCCGATTCCAATTTCAGGAACATTGCTTAAAGGCTTTTGGCTACTTTCTACGAAAACATTCAAAGCATCCATCAAGTAGGCATTGATATTCTTTGCTTCTACAATAGTCCCATCAGAATCGAAAATACGCATCGGAGCAGCCTTTCTACAGGCATCGGAAAATCCAATAATCACACAATGTACATGCGCCTTCTGTTCCGACTCACTGTCCCAGCGGAATGTACGATACGCAAAATCTATGTGTAAACCTTCGTCAAAGAACGGTTTCCATAAAATAGCAGGTTGTTCGCCTTGCGTTATGCTATTCGTAGAAACAAGGGCGGCTTTTGTATTTGTTCCTTTTATTAAATCAGCTGTTTTCTTATACCAACACGATACATAATCCAAATTGCCAATATTCTTCTTTTTTCCAAAAACAAAAGCAACATCGCTTTTCTGCGATTCATCCATAAGGCGGGCCCCCACAAACGGAGGATTTCCCATAATGAAGTTGTAATGGTTCTTCATATACGAAGTTTTAACTGTTTTTCCGACATGCAAATCTTCGGTAACAACCGTTATCGCATCATAATGCCTGAGTGGCTCAGCCACCACCATTGGTTTACTCGGGGCAATATCTTTTGGTGAAACGACATTGACCTTGTCCGCAAAAAATGTCGGCTCAGGAGCGTATTCATGTAAATACTCCCAATCCATCCGCAGGGCATTCCCCTCAACAATGGTTGCGTTCGTCTTGAGTGGCAAGAAATCGATATCGCGCTGTACGATATTCTCCGTTTCCTTGAGCATTTGCGATTCCGCAATCCAAAGGGCCGACTTTGCCACATTTACCGCAAAGTCGTTAATTTCAATGCCATAGAACTGGTTAATATCCACCTTGACTGGGTTCGCAATTTCACCCATCACAATCTTGTCATCCATAAGCTGCATGAGAATCTGGTTTTCAAGCTTACGGAGACTAGTATAAGTTTCGGTCAAGAAGTTTCCAGAACCGCAAGCCGGATCAAGAAACTTAAGCGAGCTAAGTTTATCCTGCAGAGCGAAGAGTTTTTGGCGTTGGTTTTTAGTAAGAACCTTTCCCGTAGAAGGGACGATTTCATGGAATTCGTTTTTCAAGTCATCCATGAACAGAGGGTCAATGACCTTATGGATGTTCTCGATGCTGGTATAATGCATTCCACCTTTGCGACGCGTCTCGGGGTTCAAGGTGCTTTCAAAAACGGCCCCAAAGATTGTAGGGCTAATCTCGCTCCAGTCAAAATCCAGGCTCGCATGATTCAGGAGAATTTCAGCCGTCTTTTCTGAAATAGGCGGAATTGTTTCACCCTCTTTTTCATGGAAAAGTGAGCCATTCACGTATGGGAACCCAGCCAGCTTTTCTTCCATGAAGCGGTCACGGGTGTCCAATGGCGTATCAAGCACACGGAACAGTTCCCGGAGCGCCACTCGCATATTTTCGGGGCGAAAACTCTTGAGATATTTATAGAATTGTTCCTTTGCAAAAATTCCAGCATCTTCTGCATAGAGGCAAAAAACAAGACGCACGCAAAGTACGTTCAACGCATGCAAATCAGCAGCAGTCGGCTTATCCCCAAATTCGGGCAAAAGTGCGTCGTATATTTCACCAACAACCTCGCCGGCCTTTACAGAGACATCAATTTCACGTTTTGAATTTAAGCTTTCATCATCTACCAAGAAACTTAAGCGATGATATTCTTTCGGCAAATCCTTCAACAGAATTATTTCCGGGTCCCCATGGGGATTTTCCATATCATAGACAAAGAACTCTGCAAAATTACTGGTCACAATCCATCGTGGACGTTCCGAATACGGAAGTTCCGCAGAATAACGCTTCGCCTGCTGGAAAGGGGTAAGATAACGGCCATCGCTCTGTCGAACGGGTTTCTGTAAATTCTTGCCCAACCCTTTCTGTTCGATCATCACATGCGTTGCACTAATAAATGCATCGATAAAACTAGTCTTATCAAGTTTTACCTGATCTTCAAACGATATGTACTCTTCCGGTTTTTCAACGCCAAAAACATCGCGCAACAGCGACAGCCAAAATACCTGGCACTCCCCCTTTTCGTATCCCTTGCCTTCCCACTTTTCGGCAAAGGCCTTTGCACCGATACGAGCGTCCTTTTCTTTCCAATTTTTTGCAGAAAATCTCATAGTAGTGAATATAATAAAAACAAATGGCACAAAGTGACAGTCCAAATTTTTCAAGCTATTTCTAGTTTTTTTAAAGATAATTTCATAACATTCTTATAAAAAGGTGATATATTCCATTAAGGAAAACAAGGATTTAAATTATGGCAACCACAAAGACCGACTCCGCTAAAATGACAGAAGAAAAAGTCGTCGCAAAGGATAAAGACCATCTTAAAAAACTGATTAAAGCCGCAATAAAAAAGAATGGTGTAAATTGCGACCTTAATTTTATCGACGTTTCTCAAGTAACCGACATGAGTCGTTTATTTGAGAAAAGCACATTCAACGGAGATATCAGCAAATGGGATGTGTCGCATGTTCAAAACATGGCCTATATGTTTTCGAAATCCAAATTCAACGGCGATATCAGCAAATGGGATGTTTCGCTTATTCAAAACATGGCCCATATGTTTTCGAAATCCGAATTCAACGGCGACATCAGCAAATGGGACGTTTCGCTTGTTCAGGACATGCAATACATGTTTTCAGAATCAAAATTCAACGGTGATATCAGCAATTGGGATGTGTCACATGTTCAAAACATGCACTTCATGTTTTCGGAATCCGAATTCAACGGAGACATAAGCAAATGGGACGTGTCGCATGTTCAAGACATGAGCTTCATGTTTGATGATTCCAAATTCAATGGAGATATCAGCAAATGGAACGTGTCCAAAGTCAAGGACATGACACTAATGTTTGGGGGTTCACAATTCAGCGGGGACATCAGCCAATGGAACGTTTCCCGTGTTCAAGACATGAGCTTCATGTTTTCGGAGTCCAAATTCAACGGTGACATCAGCAAATGGGATGTGTCGCATGTTCGAAATATGCAAGCAATGTTTGCAGATTCTCAATTCAATGGCGATATTAGCAATTGGGATGTGTCGCACGTTCAAAACATGGTCAGAATGTTTGAAAAGTCTCAATTCAACGGCGATATCAGCCATTGGAACGTTTCCCGTGTTCAAGACATGAGTTACATGTTTGCAGGCTCCAAATTCAACGGAGACATCAGCAAATGGGATGTATCACATGTTCAAGACATGTGGGAAATGTTTGCAGACTCCAAATTCAACGGAGATATCAGCAAATGGGATGTGTCCAAAGTCAAGATCATGTTGAAAATGTTTGCAGGCTCCGAATTCAACGGTGACATCAGTAATTGGGATGTGTCCAAAGTCAATAACATGGCCGGAATGTTTAAAAATTCTCAATTCAACGGAGACATTAGCAATTGGAACGTTTCCAAAGTCCAGGACATGCCCAGAATGTTTGAAAAGTCTCAATTCAACGGAGATATCAGCAAGTGGGATGTGTCCAAGGTCAAGGACATGGAGGAAATGTTTGCAGGCTCCGAATTCAACGGTGACATCAGCAATTGGAATGTCGCTAAGAAAACAGATAAAACAGATATGTTCAAAAAATCACTTTTGGAAAAAGAAAGAAAACTCCCCAAGTGGTATAAGAAATAATGGTGTTGGTTATTAGGGTCGAGAAAGACCGTGGCCGCGGCGCTCGCCTTTTGCTATATTTTGCGCCATGAAAAATTTTTACGTTACAACACCTATTTACTATGTGAATGATGCCCCGCATATCGGGCATTCCTATACGACCGTTCTCGCGGACATTCTGACGCGATTCCACAAGATTATCGGCTATCAAACTTTCTTTTTGACCGGAACCGACGAACACGGCCAGAAGGTGCAGCGCGCCGCCGCAAAGCGTGGCGTGACTCCGCAGGAACACGTGGATGAATACTACCACCGCTTCGAAGACCTCTGGAAGAAGATGAACATCAGCAATGATTTCTTCATCCGCACCACGATGCCGGAACACAAGGCTTACGTGCAGGAATGCTTGCAGAAGCTTTGGGACAAGGGCGAAATTTACTCGAAGGAATACGAAGGCTGGTACTCCGTCGGCGAAGAACGATTCTTCAGCGAAGACGAACTCGACGAAAACAAGTGCGACCCCATCAGCCACCGCCCGGTGGAATGGCTCAAGGAAAAGAACTACTTCTTCAAGATGGGTTCTTACCAGCAGAAGTTGATTGACTTCTTGGAAAGCCACAAGGACTGGATTGTGCCGGACTACCGCTGGAACGAAATCCGCGGGTTCTTGCGCCAACCGCTGAACGACCTTTGCATCAGCCGCCCGAAGATTCGCTTGAGCTGGGGCATTCCGCTGCCGTTCGACCCGGATTACGTGACCTACGTGTGGTTCGACGCTCTGCTGAACTACGTAAGCGCCTCGACCGCCTTCCACAAGACTTATGCCGATGGCACACCGATTTGGCCTGCCACTTACCACCTCATCGGCAAGGACATTCTGACGACCCACAGCGTCTATTGGCCGACCATGCTCATGGCTCTCGACATTCCGCTTCCGCAGCACATCCTCGCCCACGGCTGGTGGCTCGTGAACGGCGGCGAAAAGATGAGCAAGTCCGCTGGTAACGTCGTGAACCCGATGGACTACATGGAAAAGTACGGCATCGACGCGTTCCGCTACTTCCTCGCCCGCGAAATGGTCGTCGGTCAGGATGCAAACTTCACGCATGACGGCTTTGTCCGCCGCATCAACAGCGACCTCGCCAACGACCTCGGCAACGTGCTGAACCGCGTGCACCGCTTGGTGCTCAACAACTTCGGCGGCACGCTCCCGACTCCGAACGCTATCGACGATGCAGCAAACGAAGTGATTACGATTGCAAACCGCGTCCGCACGAACGTGATGGAATGGGTTCCGCAGGTCAAGCTCTCGCAAGTCGTCGAAGAAATCATGACGCTCGTCCGTAGCATCAACCGCTACCTCGAAGTCAAGGCTCCGTGGAAGCTCGCGAAGGACCCGGCTCTCAAGGACGAACTTGCAACCGTTCTTTACATTTCTGCCGAAGCCGTGCGTTTGAGCCTTTGCCTCCTCTGGCCGGTCATCCCGGGCAAGAGCGAAGAAGGTCTTGCCATGATGGGCAGCAAGTTCACCGACCAGAACGACCTCGTGTGGGGCATCCTCAAGGGTGGCGAAAAGTTCGGCGAAGGCAAGCCGCTTTTCCCGCGTATCGAAGAAGAAGTCAAGAAACAGGAAGCCCAGCCGAAACCGAAGCAGAACAAGCCGCTCATGGCAGCGGATGTCCCTGCAGCAATGGATATGCGCGTGGCCCAGATCAAGGAAGTCGCCGACCATCCGGACGCCAGCAGCTTGTATGTACTGAAGGTCGATGCCGGCGAAGGCGAACTCCGCACCATTTGCAGCGGCCTCAAGAACAGCTATCAGGCAAACGAACTCCAGGATCGCAAGATTCTCTTGTTCGCAAACCTCAAGCCGAGCGCCCTCCGTGGCATCATGAGCCAGGGCATGCTCTTTGCAGGCGACCTCGACGCCGAAGCCCACACTTGCAGACTTGTAAGCGTCCCGGAAAATGCCAAGCCCGGTGACCGCGCCCTCTTCAAGGGTGTTGCCCCGAGCAGCGAACCGCGCGAGCTCAAGGTCAAAGACTTCGAAAAGATTGCCCTCACAGCAAAGGGTGGCGCTGTGTTCTGTGACGCGCTCGCTCTCGAAGTGAACGGCAAGCCCGTGACTTGCGACGTCGCCGACGGCAACGGTATTCATTAAGCACTAGATGTCATCCCGGCCACAGTGCCGGGAACACCTTTTCCATACGAAGCTCCTGCTTTAGCAGGGCTTTTTTCATATTATAAACTTCACTGGATCCTTCGTCCCTACGCTCCTCAGGATGACGGAATAATTCACTGGAGCCTTCGTCCCTACGCTCCTCAGGATGACGAAATAATTGACTGGATCATTCACATTCGTTCAGGATGACGTTCGTCATTTTTGTATATTGAACAACATGAAAGAATTCTTTGAAAAATTTAAAAACAACGCTCTCGTCTATCTGAAATCCTTAAATTGGATTGTCCTGCTCGGCATCGCGGCTTTCTGCATCGTCCTTGCCATCATCAACAACATCCGCGTCGAAGACTCCAAGTCCGTCGATTGGATTGGCTCTCAAGAAATCCTCGAAAAACCGGCAGACATTCTGTAAGGAGCGACCATGATCGATTGTTTTGAAAAGCAGAATCTCAAGAAGACCATCATTTCGGGCGTTCTTCTTCTTGTCGCAACGTTCTTCGTCGCCGTGGGCGTTGCAGAAATCAGTTTCCCTGAAACGTTCCTCACGTTCACAGACCATGAATGGCTACTAGACAAATGGCCGAAGGCTTACCGCTACAACATCCACGTCGGTGTGGGCGCAGTCATCATCGCCTGCGGACTCATCTTACCCGCCCTCAAGATTCAAAGGGACTTCGCCATCCGAGCGCTCGAAACGCTTTGCCGCATCGGTATCGGCGGCATGTTCATCTTCGCCTCGATTTTCAAAATCCAGGACCCGCACCAGTTCGCAACGCTTGTCGCGCAGTACCAGTTCTTCTCGGCGCTGCACATCGACTTCGTGAACAATTTCTTTGCGCTTGTCTATCCGCAATTTGAATTTTGGTTCGGACTTGCGATGATTGTCTCGCCGTTCGTAAAAGAATCCGCTTTCGCCATCTTCTGGATGTTCGTAAGCTTCATCATCGCGCTCGCCTGGGCGCTGTGGAACGACCTCGGCATCACCTGCGGTTGCTTTGAACTCGACGACGGAAACGCCCACGACAAGGCAGAAGCTTGGACAAGCCTCATCCGCGACCTTATCCTCATCTGGCCCACCCTCTGGCTCGCCTTCCGCAAGAACAAGAGCCTCATCGGCGTTTGGAAAAAAGACAAGGAAGTCAAGTAATGCAACTGTGGCAATCGACCTCGCGATTTGTTCTTAGCGTTGTCTTTGGAACCGCACTCGCCCATTCGGCAGCAGTCGAGAACAAGCCACATCATATCACGTTCTCGGATTCCGCCCACTCAAAAGAGCTGAACATTGGCGCTCAGCTTTTGGATTCCGTCGTGGTTACGAACCTCACGAACGCCAAAACGCATTACGATAATTCCATGTCCGTGAGGTTCTTTGCCAACGGAAAATTTACGGATGCGTTCCAATTCGATGCTCGTGTTAAAATCAACACGGACTACACGAATCGATACATCAACTTCAACTACTACAATCCCGATGAAGGTCTGCCTTACAACAAGCAGAGCGAAAACAAGCGCACCTGGGACCTATTCGGCGCAAACGTAAGCTACGACCTCAAGCCAGCCAAGCTGCTTGCCGGATTCGATTTTATCGAATGGGGGCCCGCCCGCCGAAACCACGTCATATTACGCGGAGAAAGGAACTTCTACCGCCCGTGGCAAGACAGTTCCAGCCGCATCCCCGATGCCGCCCCGACACCTTATTTCGGCTACCAGTTCACGCTGGGCCCGATAGAATATACGCAATACGCCGCCAAAATCTACGAGAAGAAAAACTTTGGCAAATATTTCCATGCCCACCGCCTCAACTTGAATCTCCCCAAGGATATCACGTTCGGCATTTCCGAAACAGCACTTTACGGCTCCACCATCGAACCCGCAGGCTCTAACCCGAATCCGGACAGCGACAGCACCGAGCGCGAATTCGAATGGGCATACGCCATCCCGTTTATCCCTTTCGTTTTCCAGGAGCATCTGCAAGGCGACCAGGACAATATTTCGCTTGCGTTCGATTTGAGCGTCAAGACAATCCCGAACTGGGAATTTTACGGCGAACTCATGTGGGACGACATGAAATCGCTCACGAGCATGTTCGACGATAGCTGGTGGGGCAACAAATGGGCAGCCACTCTCGGCGTTGCACGCGACAACATCGTCTTGGGCCCCACGACACTTGGTTGGATGTTCGAATACACGCGCATTGAACCTTGGGTCTATACGCACCATAAAGGACGCGCATACACTTACGCAAGTTACGCCCAGAGCCTCGGTAGCGACCTCGGCCCGAACAGCCAGGAACTCCACACCGAAGTAAGCGCCACATACGAATTCCTCAAAGCGACACTATTCCTTGGAGCCGTTGCCAAAGACACCGCATTCGGCGGGCACATCAACGACATCCACACGCCCGAAAGCGCCATGGACAAGAAGTTCCTGAACGAAAAGACAACGCTCCGCTACAAGGAACTCGGGTTTAATTTGGCTGTAACTCCGTGGGACTGGTTCAGCTTCAGATGCAGCTATACACGGTTCTTCGGGGACTACGAAGGCTACCGCGCCTACGCCGTCGGCAGCGTGCAGTGGTAGTCTACTAGTTAGAAGTAGACAGTAGGAAGTAGGAAGGATGTTCGTCATCCTGACCCTGTAAAGGGAAGGATCCAGGACAAACATCACTGGATTCTTTTTAGAACAATTTCTTTAATTCTTCCTCGTCGGTTGTGGCGAGGACTTTTTCTTTCCATTCCGGATTCAGCAAAAGCTTTGCGACATTGGCAATCGCCACGGTATGCGCCATGGCCGATTCCGCCGGCGAAAGTAACATGCACATGAATTGCGCCATTTCTTCATTACGTGTTTTCACGCCGGTAAAGCCGTCCTTGCAAACGACGAAAGCCATCAGCGGCCCCTTTAAACCCGGAACACGGGTATGCGGAAGCAGAAGCCCCTGCCCCATGTAAATTCCCTGGGAAACGCGCTCCGAAAGCCCTTTCCATGCCGCCAAGGCGTCAAACGGATAAGGACCATGCACAAGCGCGTCATAGGCAAACCCCAAGGCGCGATTAAATTCAACAGGCTGCGTATAAATACGCGTATAGATGGGATCCATTACTGTAACGCCCAATCCATGAACTTGAATACTTCCGGGTCAGTCGCTTTCGCAATGAGTTTAAATTCACCAAACAATTCGCGGAGCCTTGCCTTGCCCGGTTCAATATATTGCTCGAACTTCTCAATCTTTTTGACTTTCGAGAGGAAGCAATAAGCACCTAACGCCTGCATCAAGCGCTGCAAACTGGCATGGACAAAGCCTTCCCAGGCATCGTCCTTCGTATAAATTCTCGTTCCACGGTACAGGCCACGCCAATATTCAAAGAAATCCTTGATCATTGGCAAAGGCAAGTTCACATACGGATCCCACAAGAGTGACGCGATATCATAGAACATCGAACCGCGACGTGCGCCCTGATAATCGACAAACGCCACTTCGGAATTCGAGCGGATCATGATGTTCTGGCTCTGGAAATCGCGGTGCATCAAAACTTTTGTCTGCGCTTCGACAGACACTGCAATCAACGAATAGAAATGGCGGACAGTTTCAGGGATTTCCGTTATGCCCTTGAGCCCCTTCAAATAATTTTCAGTAAAGTATTCCGTTTCCCACTTGAGGGCCGCAAAGTCAAAACGGCGGAGCCAAATTTCGGTATGATGGCTGAATAGCGGGTGGCTTGCATTCTGCCACTGGATAAGCGCATCGATGACTTCAGGATAAAGGATGCGGACGCTCCCCGAAAGCACCTTGCTCCCGTTCGGATAAGCTTCATCCAAAAGCGTACGTTTGCCCAAATCTTCTTGCAAAATTTGGCAAGTGTTCGCATCAACGCAAAAGACGCGCGGAACAGGCAGGCCATATTCCCTAAACGTTTTGGAATATTCGACAAAATGCTTGAAATCTTCATTTACTTCGGCACTGACTTGCAATACGCAGACTTTATTGCCATCGGAAATGCGGAAATAACGCCTGCCCGAGCCAGCACCAGCAATGGGAGATACAGAAAAATTATCAGAATAACCATGAGAGACAAGGTATTCATGAATTGTCGGAGAAATTTGAATAGGTTCGTTTTGCATACTATTAATATACTTAAAGAAAGAGAAAAGTGACAAAGAAAAATTAGTAGGAAGTCGTTAGTGGTTAGAATTGCTATAAGAACGTTCCTTTTACGTTCCTGCACACTAACCACTGCTTACTAACCACTAATCACTGTTTACAGCTTACGAAAACTTGATTCTTGGATCGACAACCGTATATAAAATATCGCTAAATAGGCGGCCGACCATCGCCATGAGGCTGCTGAGGAAGATGATGCCCATGACCACGTTGTAATCGCGGTTGACCATGGAATTGTAGTACAAGAGCCCCATGCCGTCGATATCGAAGACTTTCTCGATGAGGAGCGCGCCCGCAAACATGAGTGTACAGATTTCAGAAAGGCGGGTGGCAATCGGGATAAGCGCGTTGCGGAGCGCGTGGCGGACGAGCGCTTGATTGAAGTTCAAGCCTTTGGCCAATGCGGTGCGCATGTAGTCGCGGCCCAGTTCCTCCAAAGCGGAATTTTTCATGAGGAAGGTGAGGAACGCAAACTCGCTAATCATGTAGCAGAATATCGGGAGCGCCAGATGTTGTGCCAAATCAAACACCTTGCCAAAGAAAGTAAAATCCTCGAAGTCGTCGCTTGTGAGGCCGCCCAGCGGGAATATATCCAAGTATGAACCGCCAGCGAGGAAAATGATGAGCAAAATGCCAAGCGCATAACCCGGCATCACGTAACCCGAGAAAATAAGACCGCTCGTAAACGAATCAAGCTTGCTGCCGTGATGCACCGCCTTCCAAAGTCCAAGCGGAATGCAGATAAGGTAACTCAAGAAGAACGACGTAACGCCAAAGAACAAGGAAATCGGGAAACGGCTCACAATAACGTCCCACACCGGGAGTCCATACGTGTAGCTTTCACCGAGATTCAAATGCAATACATTCCAGAGCCACGTAAGGTAACGCTTCCACGCGGGCTGGTCAAAGCCGAAGTACGCCTGGATTTGCGCAATCTGGTCCGGCGAGAGCGCCTTGGACGCATCCACCCCGCCCTTCATCGACGCCGCCTGCTGCGCACGAGAAATCAGCTCTTCGACGGGGCCGCCCGGCAAAAGCTGAATCAAAATAAAGCACACCAACGAAATTCCGATTAAAGTCGGAATCATCAGCAGCAAACGACGAAGGATATAAGAACGCATGGTAAATAGGTATGGGGTATGGGGTCGCTCGTTACACTCGCTTTGGGGTCGTCCGCCTGCGGCGTCCTTTGAGGAATTTCTTTCGAAATGCTCAAAGCGAAGCGACCTCAAAGCACCGAAGGTGCGCGCTCATAGCTCAAAGCACGAAGTGCGTGCTCTAACGCATCTTTCCAGAACGTAATACGTCCATCATGTTGAAGGGTTTGGCGGTGCCGGCAGCAAGCTGTTCGGCGAGGAAGTTCACTGCATCGACGGTGCCTTCGGCGTAAATTTTGCGGCCGCAAACGTTGTGCTGGAACTCGAAATGAACAGTGCCGTCTTCGCTATCGAGGCTGTAGGTGTGGAAAGCGTGGCCGCCGAGATACTCCTCGGGTACATGCATGCGTTCCATCTGTTCCTTCTCATTACGCACCTTCTCGATATCGTCCGGCGTATAAGCAAAGCCCATCTTCTGGAAGCTGCCGACAACAGCGCGAGCCGTTCCGCTCGTATCGGCCTTGGTCTTCTGGTGGCTTTCGACTACGGAGAGTTTGTAACCGTCGAATGCCGACGGGAACTCGTTCGCAAGAAATTCAATCATCGCTTGGAACGCTACAATCTGCTTCGCCATGTTCGGAGCGATGACGCTCGGATGGTTCGCTTCAGCAACGAGTTTCATGAGAGCATCGCGGTCACCGCCAGTCGTGCCCATCACGAATGGAATCTTGTGTTTCACGTAAAAGGCAGCATTGTCGTTCACGGCCGTCGGGTGCGTGTAGTCGATGCAAATCATGTTCGGGTACTTCGCAAGCACCTCGCCAATGCGGTCTTCACGATTGCTCGGCTTCAAAAGCTGAATCGTCTTCCCCGCCACTTCGGCTTCATTTTCGACAATAATTTCTCCCGTCAAAGAATACGGGACAAGTTCCAAACCGCGGGCAACGCAAGTTTCGGCCACGATGCGACCCATGTTACCCGGAATACCATTAACCATCACTTGAACGGACATATAAACTCCTGTTAATCTTTTGAGATAAAGTTAAAAAAATAAAAAACTGATCCCGGCACGGAGGCCGGGATGACATGCAGAAAAAGAGGGCGAGATGACATGCAAAAAAAAGAGGCTGGGATGACATGCAGAAAAAGAAGGCGAGATGGCATGCAAAAAAGGTTGGGATGAAATTAAAAGACCCCGGAAAAATCCGGGGCAACATTTGTATAGCCAAAGGGCGCAACGACCGAAAAAGCAGAGCTACTACTTCTTGGAGTCCTTGAAATACTGCTTGGTGTTCTTGGCACCAGCCTTCTTCAAAGCCTTGATGAGACGCGGATAACCTTCGTTCGTAGCCCAGTCAAGCACAGAATAGCCCTGACCGCACTTGGCATTCACGTCAACGCCCTTGTTGATGAGGAACATCATGGCATCGAAGTGGCCACCCTTAACAGCCCAATGGATCGGAAGATAGCCATCCGGGCCACGGGATTCGAGCGGAGCGCCAGCATTGGCCAAAATTTCAAGCATGTCGGCCTTGCCCGTCTTTGCGGCAATAAGCACTGCCGTTCCCAGGTTCTGCGGTTCAACGCCTTCCTTCTTGAGCTGATCGAGGATGCGGTTCACAACTTCTGCATTACCCATCATGACAGCGTTGTCGATAACTTTTTCGCCGTTACTGTTTTGGACGTTGGCTTTGGCGCCATGGTCGAACAAGTAATTGAGCACCATCATGTTGCCCTTGTTTGCAGCGATGGCCACAGCGTTGTTGCCATTATCTGCCGGCTGGTCAATTTCAAACGAAGCCTGGAGGAAAAGCGTCATCTTGGCAGTATCACTGTTGACCGCGTAAGAGACGAACTGGTTCGGCGTAAAGCCAATCTGCTTTTTCGTCAAATACCTACGAACAGACTGCGGATCGTTCGGGTCCATTTTTTCTTCACAGCCAGTCATCGATAGAAGAAGACCAGCTGCACAGAGTGCCAAGATTTTTTTATTCATATTATATACTCCAATGAATTTTGATTTTTCAAGTCTAAAATTAAACAAAAATTTATCAATTTATACAAAAGCTAACACGAATTTACACTTTTTTATTAAAATAACGGTTTATCGCCTACATCTTATAAAATCCGCCCTCGATTGCTTTATTTTTTCTTCTTCGTCGTCTTGATTTTGAGCTTTTCGTTAACCTTGATTTTCGTGTCCTTCAGTCCATTCCACCTGACAATATCTTCGATAGTCACGCCGTACTGGCGGGAAATATCCCACAAACCCTCGCCTTTCTTGACCACGTGGGTGATTTCTTCGACCTTGGGCGTACTCGAAGCCGAAGAAGAGGCGGTACCAGGAATCTTGAGTTTCTGCCCTACTTTGATGTTCGAAGAATTGCCCATCTCGTTCATTTCACGGATAGCGCTCACGGAGGTGTCGAACTTCTTGGCTATAGCATACAGGTTGTCGCCAGAAACAACTGTATAGATAATTGTCGTATTCTTGGAAGACTTCGAGGAACTTGAAGATTTTTTCGAAGACCTGCTTTGGGAATCGGAAGCATCAACCATCTTGGATGGATCCATAACCGGCTTTCCGTCATCGACGGCACCCGACATTTTACGCGCCGGGCGAACATAAGCCGGGATGGAGAGGGAATCGCCAACAGTCAAACGCCTTGTAAAGCCTTGGTTCGCCTGCAACAGCAAAAATACAGGCACCTTGAACTGCTTCGCAATCTTGGCGTAAGTGTCCCCCGCCTTGACAACGTATTTTTCGCCCTTTTTGAGCGCTACACGCTGCTGCACAAAACTTGTGGGTTTGAGGTCCGGCTTGGAAACGTAAATCGTATCGCCGTTTTTAACGTTGGACCACGCCTCGATATTGTTCCATACACGGAGCGATTCCTGCGAAATGCCAAAACGGCGGGAAATGGACGCAAGATTATCCCCAAGTTGCACGACATACGTACGGACTCTCGTCGGTTTCTTGCCCGTTGACCTGCGCGGCGCGACCTTCACCGGAATGAGGAGCGTGCGGCCAACTTTCAAGCGCCCGTTCCGCATATCGTTTGCACGCTGGATTTCAGAAGTCCTGACGCCGTACATCTGAGCGATATTCCCAATGGATTCGCCCTTTTTGACTTTATGCTGTTT
The DNA here is from genome assembly GCA_946413655.1 of uncultured Fibrobacter sp. Lineage (GTDB taxonomy): Bacteria > Fibrobacterota > Fibrobacteria > Fibrobacterales > Fibrobacteraceae > Fibrobacter. The sequence goes on from CAMKLO010000022.1 coordinate 17,730, forward strand.
CCAGCTTGTAAAGCCGTTCTTTTCCATCCGGTCGTAATTCTGCACGAACGTGGCACGAGTCCCGTACGGCAAGCGCAACAGGTAAGCGTCGCGGTTCGGAGGCGTACACCACATAGTCAGTTCCATGTTCAAAGAACGGAGCGTATCTTCGGGAACCTTCAAGAACTTGGCAATTTCATCTAGCGAGAACGAATCAAAAACCGTGACCGTATCGTAATCCGGCAAATGACGCTTAGTGACTTCGACATTGTAATGCTCCGGGAAATGCCCAATCACCATGGCGGCAAGGATACGCGGCACGTAATGCATGGTTTCTTGTGGGAGCTGCAAATCCCAATACGTCACGGGGCGGTTCGGACCCCACGTCGAATCAGCCTGTTTTTCCTTGAGCAACCGGCGTATGCGGTTTTCGCCACAGTTGTAAGCGGCCATCGACAAAAGCCAGTCGCCAAATTCATCGTGAAGTTCAGAAAGGTAGGTCAACGCGGCATCAGTCGCCAATTCGGGATTGCGACGCATATCGACCCAGAAATCAAGTTCAAGGCCATAACGGGCACCCGTTTCGGGAATAAACTGCCACATGCCGCCCGCTTTTGCACGGCTGTATGCCTTGACGTTAAAACCGGATTCCACCAACGCCAAATAAATGAGGTCCCTCGGCATGCGCCTTTGCGCGAGTTTTGCATAAATTAACGAATCATAAGCGGTCTTACGAGTGAGCGACCTCGTGATAAAGCCGCGCGCAGAGTTCGTCATGTAATAAATTTCCTGCATGACGCGATCATTGAACCGAATCGGCAACGAGAACCGCCCGGCATCCACAGTATCCAGGAAATTCTCGATAACGCGGATGGAGGCGCTGTCCGCCATATTTTCGTCATAAGCGTCAATACCTTCAATGGACACGCTGTCCAAAGAAGTCGAATCGCCCCCCTCGCCCGACAAATTGGGATATACGTCTTCCAGGGCCTGCACAATGCGAAGCGGCATCTGCATTTTGTAAATGGAATCTTCGGAACGGGTAAGCCCGCTCTTCAAAGAATCGTATTTTTCCGTGACTAACAGGCGAAGCGCTTCTTCGAGATAATGCTTGGAAACAGCCCATTCATGGTTGTCGATTGCCTGAAGACCATACTGGTAATAGACCCACGAAGGCCTGGTCGAATCACCGACTATTTCCATCCCCGGATTTACCTGGGGTACATCAATAGAAACCTTCTCCGCCTGGATAGGTTCTCCCTGAGGTGACGCGGCTACTCTTTTCTGCTTAGAAGCGCAAGCAGAGAACATCAAGATAGCGAGCGCGAGACCAACTCGAATTAGTTTAGGCGACCATATCACTGGTCAAAATCCATATCCTCGCCGTAGTCAGACCAAATGGGGTTACGGCCAAAGGACGGCTTGTCGAAATCAACTTCTTCGTCAACTTCTTCTTCCAACAATTCTTCTTCTTCCTTGTTCAGATCGTCCTCTTCACCTAAAAAAGTCGGATCGGGCGTATCATCGAAAGCATCACTCTTAGGACGACGACCACAATAGTAAGCAATACTCATTTAAGGGTTCCTCCACTGTTATTGCATCAAACGATTCATTCCATACAGGATTACCCCGCACATCGCAAACGCAGTCACGATTTGCAGGATGATGATGATCCTGTTGATCTTGTACGCCTTTTGCGACTTTCGATGCCATGACGGCAATTTGTTTGCGGAGTTCTTGTTTCTCACTTCGGAAGTGAAATATATACATAAATTTGAAAATGCAAACAGTTAATCAAAAAAAATGTCTAAATTCTTTACATAAAAATGAAACAGTTTCTAATCACTATTCTTATTAGCGCCGTTTTCCTGTTTGCGCAACCTGGATTTTCCTACAACAACAGCGGAATCCAAATTCCTGGAGCACGCACCCTAGCTCCAGGAGACCTGTTCATCATGGGCGGGTTCGAAATGGCCAGCAGCAAGGAAACCGCAAGTATCGAAGGCTACATGACCGACGAGAACGGGACCCAACGGCAACTGGACAAGGCCTCCCCTTCGAATTCCGTCATCGGATACATCGGCTACGGCATCCTGAGGAACCTGGAAGTCGGGACGCACCTGAATTTCCACTACGACGGAAACGCCGCCAGGACAAAACTCAAGGGACTCGGTTTTGGCGATCTTGGACTCATGGTCAAGGCAGCTCCGCCAAACCAAAAAATAACGGACAAGGTCAACGTATCCGCATCACTTGAATTTTTCATTCCAAGCGGCACCAACGAGAAAGGCCTGCGCCCCAGAAGACTTTGGTACATCCATGAAGACAACACGACGCACCCCTACTCCGCAGCAGACTTCGCCCTTGCGGGAACACTTTATTTATCCATAAACTTCAACAAGTACATTATCTGGAACAACTACGCAGGTTACCTTAGGACATTCGAAAACAGCGAGAACGTTTTCGTCTGGGGTTCCGGGTTGAGCCTGTTCGCTTACGAATGGGTATCCATTGTTGTCGAAGCCTCTGGCGAAACATGGATCAAGTCAAACATGCTGAGCGAATTCGTGAACGACCAAATAAGGTTCTCTCCGGGGCTTAAAATAAAGCTCCCGAAGCGGACGACACTTTCGATAAGTGCCGACCTCGGCATGGACCTTTTCCGTAAGAGAAAAGTCAGTCGCGGTCACCCCATAACGGTAAAGAACAATGGCCATTCGTATTCATATACCGTTCCGGGAAGCCCTCCAATAGCAGCATCCATCAGGCTCAGTCGAACGTTCGACCTCAACGGAAAGATGGAAGATTTCAAGAAGCGCATGGACTCGTGCCCCAAGTCCGGTCGAACATTTAAAGAGAACGGATACAAGTGCGCTCCCGACGAAGACAATGACGGTATTGCCGACGATTTGGACCAGTGCCCCGACACGCCAGAAAATATTTCCGTCGATGAAAAGGGATGCCCGCATGACCAGGACCAAGATGGCGTGCCGGATTATCAGGACGAATGCCCAGACACCAAGGCCGGATACCCGACCGATGAATTCGGATGTATCCGCGATGCAGACAAAGATGGCGTACCGGACGAACTAGACCGCTGCCCCAGGACACACGCCGGTAACGAAGTTAACGAGAAGGGCTGCCTTGTGGATAGCGACGAGGACGGTATTCCGAACATATTCGACAAATGCCCAGATACCCCCACAGGGTTTGCAGTCAACAAGTACGGTTGCATGCTGGACAATGACGAAGACGGCGTGCCGGACGAATTGGACAAGTGCCAAGACAGCGCACCCAATGAAGCCGTAAACAAGGATGGTTGTCCCGTCGATTCCGATGAAGACGGAATTCCGGACGTTATGGACAAATGCGGAGAAACGCCACAAGGTGTGAAAGTCGATAGCGTTGGCTGCCGGTTGGACGCGGACCGCGATGGAGTCTTCGACGAAGAAGACAAATGCGCGAACACTCCCGAAGACGCCCCTGTTGACACCATCGGATGCCCATTAGATTCAGACCACGACGGCATTTACGACTACTTGGACAACTGCCCCAACACCATCGAAAATACCGAAGTCGATAAGGACGGATGCCCCATTCGTGAAAAGCAGAACCTCGATAAGATAGCAAGACGCATTCAGTTCCATAAGGGCTCGGAAAAGCCACTAAATTCCGCCTACACGGCATTTAGTGACATCGTCTCCATCATGCGTCACAACAAACTAATTGCAATCGAAATCCAGTGCAGCGTCAAATCGGGCGAATCCATGGATCCACAAGCTCTTTCGGAAGCACGCGCAAACCTCATCTTCGAATTCATTACAAATAAAGGAATCAATGCTGAACGTTTGAAAGCGGCAGGATATGGATTGCACTTGCCAAAGGATGTCCGCGAACATAGCAAACTGAACCCCGTCGGCATAAGGCTATTGCCTCACCGCATCATAGAAGAGTAGTTGGTAGAGCAGCTTAGTCGGCCCTTCGGCCAAGCTCAGGGACCTTAAAGGTTGGTGAGCCTGTCGAACCAAAGTTCTAAACTCTATCATTCCTGTTGAACAAGAGTGCGATAACGAGCGCAACGACAACGTAAAGCGCCACAGCCGCAAACAGCCCGAGAATCTCCGAGCCCGAAACCGCCTCCACCTTGATGTACAGGAGCACGGAAAGGGGCATGGCCAGCAAAAAAAGGATTCCGGGGATTTTCTGTTTCATGCTTATAAAATAGAAAAAAGCCGCGTGGTTCGGCAGGCTCACCAACCATGGTTCGGCAGGCTAACCAACCATGATTCGGCATGACGGCACTACGCAATTTTAGCACGTCATTCTGAACGCGAAGCGTGAAGAATCCAGCGCAGTTCGGGATTTGACTGGATCCTTCCCCCTACGGGCTCAGGATGACGACTCTGTAGCGAGGCGTGTCGCCGGGGCCGGCATACTCAATATTACTTCACGGTAATCTGATACTTCTTGTCGCCAGCGTTAACCTGGTAGTAGCCCTTGAATCCGCGGAACTTGGCTTCGCCGTTTTCGTCAGCAACCGCCCTAAGGTCGGTCGTCCAGACCTTGTGCCACAAGTCATAGACTCGCTTTGCGGCAGGCTTTTCGCGACCGTCCGAAGCAATCATGCCGCCGTTTTTGACCCAGTGACGGTTGTCCCAGAAGCCCCACAACACAATGCCGTTCACAGCCGGATGGCTGAATGCAGTACGGATAAACGTTTCGAATTTTTCAGCTTGTACTTCTTCGGTATCGTTCATACCAACCTGCCAATCGCCCACATCAAATTCCGTCACCTTGATCGGGAGACCGAGAGAAGCGAGCTTATCGAGACGCGCCTTGATGAGTCCCGGAATCACCGGACGCAGCCCAAAGTGGCACTGCACGCCGATACCCATCACAGGCACCTTGCGGTCGAGCATGCCCTTAATCAAACCATAATAGCGGTCCGTTTCGCCAGCGGCGACAACGTTGTAGTCGTTGATGTAAAGAATTGCACTCGGGTCTGCCTTGTGTGCCCAAATAAATGCACTGTCGAGAATTTCCCAGCCGCACTTGTTGAACGTCCAGGATTCGTGAATCGGTTCGTTCCAAACGTCGTATTCCGTAATCTTGCCCTTGTATTCCTTGAGGTCGCGATTGATGCGGGCCTTGAGCTTTTCGGCCATTTCTTCGCAACTACCCTTGTTGCTATAATGCTTGTCGAAGCCGTAGCCCTGATGGCTCCACATGAGAGCATGACCGCGAAGTTTCCAATGATTTTGGGCAGTGAAGTCCGTGTATTCCTTCATCTCTTCACGCTTGATTTTGCCCTTCTTCGGTTCGTATTCCGGCCACTTGAACTGGTTCTCGGAAACACCATGCCAGAAGTATTTCTTGGCTGCATTCCTGTACCATTTTTCGGTGCTGTCCTTAGTATCGTAAAGCGCGAGAGCCGTACCGAACGGGAACAAATGACGCAACAGCTTCACGTGGACCTTTTCACCCGGATTTGCCTTGACCACGAAATCCGCCTTGCGGAGCGAATCAATACGGCTGTCTGCAGCTTCGTACCATGCCGGGTCGGACATTTCGTCCATCTTCTCGACTTCCACGTCGTCAAGCTGAATCCAGCCCTTCTTTAAGCCAATCTGGAAAGTAATATTGTTGAGGCCGTAACCCTTCTGGTCGGCAAGGAAAATCATTTCGTAAGTCTGCCACTTGTCCGTCAAGTCAAAGGAAGCGCTTTCTTTTTGACGGTAATCCGGAGGGCCACCCTGCACCACGGAATTGATAGGCATGTTGCCTTTGGCCTTGAACGAGAGCTTGTAAAAACCGGAATCCGCAAGCCACTTGGGCGGCTGGAGCTGCAAGCCCCACCACGGATTCGGAAGTTCCTTCACCACGACCTTTGCGCCCTGAGAACCATCGACGCCAAGCCCCTGCACAGCAATCTGCGATTCGGCTTTTGCTGGACCATCCGGATTGTTCCAGAGATACCAACCACCGTCACCGTATTCCATGTCGCCGTTGTTTAACTGCGCGAAAGACGGAATCGAGAGCGCGAAGGCGACAGACGCCGCTAGGGCAAGAGCCTTTTTATTTTTCAAAACCATTAGAAAACCTCAATATTGTTATCTAGAACAATCAATTTGCCGAAAAGAACTTTTTTTATGTCATCCTGAACGACAGTGAAGGATCCAGTTATTTTTAACCTAAATATATACTTGAACATGGAATTTAGCGAGCCCCAAATCCCTATTTCGCCCGACTATAATACCGACATTGTAAAAAGTGTAGCAAGTGTATTGAACAATATATCGAAAAAACTAATTCCTCAGCTCAATTTTCCCGATTCCATCACGCAAAAATGCACTTGCGCATTTTCATTGCCGAACCGTAGTGTATTGCGCTTTGTGCAATTTCAAATCGCTAAAAAATTTGTATGATTGGAGAGGTATGGTTATCGAACTTAATCACAAAATATTCAATGAAGTGATTTGTCCAATGACTTATTTTATCCGTTGTTCCTTAATAACGGTACTTTTTAGTGGCGTTCTTTTTCTTGCTCATTCAGCTTCTTCTCAAAATGGAGTTTGTAAATGGGACGCACAGCTTAGTCAAGCAATGTTTAAATATGAAAAATACTTAAACGGACAATATGAAGCAGACGATACAGACATTCTTCTTCCGTTAGGGTATCGAAAAATGAACTGCCTTCTTGATTCAATTATAAAAAAGGAAAAATATGACTTCAATCCATATAATTTGCTTTGGCTGACTGAAATTCCGGATTCTGTTTTTTATTTGTCTCCCGCTAGTGTAAAGTATTTGGTTGAAAATAAAAACAAACTTATTAAAAATGCAGGTCGTTTATTAGTCAATGAGAAAATGAAAAAGAAATATTCAATAGACAACAATGTTATAGAAAAAAACACAACGATAAAAAATTTTGATTGGTTTGTCTTTTTTTAAAAAGTACACGATTCATTAAAATTTCCTATGATTGGAGAGGTATGCCAATCGAAAAATAAGTTACACTTTTTCCTTCAATTTATTTATATCTTTAAATCATGCACTACAAACCTTATCGCGATTTACTTCTGGAACTTTTCCCTAATTACCTCAAGGTGCGCAAGCTCCCGCTGAATGGCGGCATGAGTTGCCCGAACCTCGACGGGACCAAGGGATTTTCGGGATGCAGCTACTGCAACAACCGCAGTTTCAGCCCTGTTTTTGACCAAGCCAAAGTTTCTATCCAGGAACAGCTCGAAAAGTTCGTCCCGAAACTCCGCGACAAGTATCCGAATGCGGGCATCCTCGCCTACTTGCAGCCTTACACGAATACGCACGCCCCGATTGACCATTTGCGCGATATCATCGATCCGATTGTCAAGCACAAGGAAATTGCTGGGCTTGCGATTGGCACACGCCCGGATTGCCTCGAAAACGAGAAGATTGAATACCTAGCGGAACTCAATCGCAAGAAGCCGATTATCGTTGAAATCGGCCTGCAGACAGCAAATGACTTGACGCTTGCCGGCATCAACCGCAGGCACACTCTTGCGGAATTTGAAGATGCGGTGAAGCGCTGTCAGGCCGCAGGGCTCACGGTCACGACGCACGTGATTGTCGGGCTCCCAGGCGAAAAGATGGAAGATTTCAAGCGCACGGCTCAAGTAGTTCACGACATGAAGCTTGCCGCGGTGAAAATCCATCCTCTGCACATCGTTGTCGGAACAGCCTTAGCGCAAGATTACATTAACAAAGAGTTCAAACTTTTAACGTTCGAGGAATATTGCGAAGCGGTCGCCGAGATGATAAAGATTATCGGGACGGATATCGCGATTGAACGATTCAGCGGCGAAAGCCCAAGCGAAATGCTCATTGCACCAAACTGGTGCGGAGAGCGCGACAAGATTATTGCTACAGTCGAGAAGTTGTTGGATAGTAATTAGTCACTGCGGTCATGTTGAGTAGCGTAGCTACGAAACATCCAGTAATGTCTAGTATTGTGCACAAGATTTCACAGGATTCATCGATTCGCTCTGAATGACGAAGACATAAAAAACGAGAGGGGTAAATGAAACGTATTGAAGATTACATTATTGCGGTTCCAGATTTTCCGAAGCCGGGAATCATTTTCCAGGACATTACAGGAATTTTAAGCGATCCCGACGGTTTAAAGCTCACCCTTGACGCATTTTACAAGGCCCTCGAGAACGCCGAGTTCGATGTCGTTGTCGGATTAGAAGCCCGCGGATTCCTTTTCGGGGTTCCGATAGCGGAGCATTTCCACAAGCCATTTGTTCCCGAGCGCAAGAAAGGAAAGCTCCCCCGCGAAACGATTGGAATTTCATACGATCTTGAGTATGGACAAGCGCACATGGAAATCCACAAGGATGCGATAAAGCCTGGACAACGCGTGGTCATTGTCGATGACTTGCTTGCCACTGGCGGGACAGCAAAAGCGGCTGCGCACCTCGTCGAGAAAATGGGCGGCAAGGTCGAATGTTTCGCTTTTGTTATTGAACTAACAGACCTTAAAGGACGTGAAGTTCTTGACAACTATCGCGTGGAATCATTAACAAAATTTTAATACAAATGATAGGCGATTCCGGCATCCTTCGACTACGCTCAGGACAGGTCCGGTCTAAGTGACAAAAACGTTTAAACACGCTTGAAAATAAGTGAAGTATTTATACCGCCGAATGCAAAATTGTTCGTCATAAAATATTCTGTATCGATTTCACGGCCTGAGCCTGTGATGTAATCCAGTGGAGCGCATTCCGGGTCCACATTTCTCAAGTTCAAATTCGGGCTAAACCATCCGCGATTCATCATGTTGATGCCAAGCCAGGCTTCTATGCTACCGCACGCACCTAGCGTATGGCCCATATAGCTTTTGAGGCTTGAAATTGCGACAGCGCGCTGTTTAAAAGCGTTGTAGGTTGCCCAGCTTTCAGCGATATCGCCATAATGTGTCGCGGTTCCGTGACCGTTCACATAGCCAATCGCATCCGGCGAAATTTTGGCATCATTTAAAGCAATTTCAAGTGCACGCTGCATGGTATCTTTCTTGGGCTGCGTGATGTGTTCGCCATCCGTATTATGTCCAAAGCCCACCAGTTCCGCATAAATGTGCGCACCGCGGGCTTTTGCATGTTCATACTCTTCGAGCACAAGCGTTCCGGCACCTTCGCCGATAACAAGGCCGTCTCGGTCGCGATCGTATGGAGCAGGAGTCAATTCTGGCGTCGAATTTTTTATGCTCGTCGCAAAAAGCGAATCGAACACGGCTGTTTCAGTAGCAGCAAGTTCTTCGGCACCGCCCGCAATCATCACATCCTGCATTCCATATTTAATCGCCTCGTAGGCATAACCGATGGAGAGGCTGCCGCTCGTGCAAGCGGTATTCGTCGTGATGAGCCGCCCCGTGAGGCCAAAGAACAAACTCACATTCACAGCGCTTGTCTGCGGCATGGACTGAATATACGTAGTCACCGAAACATTGGCGCAGTTATACGGCGGATTCTGCATGGACACAAAATCCAAAAGCGGGCGCACGCTCCCCATCGAAGAACCGTAAGCAACACCCACGCGACCAGACTTGAGAAGTTCCTTTTCATCCACAAGTCCAGCCATTTGCATGGCCTTGTCCGAAGACGTGATGGCAAGTACACCAACGCGACCTGCACCGCGAACTTTTTTGCGCGGGTATTCCGGCAAGTCATAAAGAATGGGGCCTGCCAAGCACGTATTCATTTGCACGTACTTGTCCCAATCATCCATGCGAACGATATGATTTTTCAGTGTTTTGAGTTCCGAAAAAATATCGTCCAGTTCCATCCCCAGAGATGTAACGCAACTGCCACCAGTAACGACAACTCGACGACTCACGCCAAGCCTCCATTAACAGAAATGACCTGACGCGTAATATAGGCGGCCCCTTCAGAAAGCAGAAACACGACTGTAGCCGCGACCTCTTCGGGCTTGCCAACGCGTTTCATCGGAATGGTCGGGAGAATCATGTCCAGCGGGGCGTCCTTAATCATTTCTGTTTCGATAACGCCAGGAGCAACGCTATTTACGGTGATATTGCGGCTCGCCAGTTCAGTAGCAAGCGCTTTTGTAGCACCTATGAGGCCTGCTTTCGAGGCGCTGTAGTTCACTTGTCCGCGGTTCCCGATTACGCCAGAGACCGATGAAATCGTGATAATGCGGCCTTTACGCTTGCGGCACATGGGCATGACAATCGGATGAACGACATTATAAAAACCATTCAAATTTGTATTTAGAACTTTGTCCCAATATTCATCCGTCATCGCCGGGAACACGGAGTCCGCACAGACACCGGCGTTCGCGACGACACCGTAATACACACCATTCTCGGCGATATCCTTTTCGAGGACTTTACGGCACTGTTCCCGATCGCAAATATTGAATTGGAGCGTACGGATGTTTCCGCCATTAGCACGGATACGTTCGGCAAGAGCATCAATAGAAACCGAATTCTTGTTATAATGGGCTACAACTGTGTAACCTTCTTTTGCTACAGCCTCGGCAATGGCAAGACCAATTCCGCCACTTGCACCCGTAATCAACACAGACTTTACGTTTTCCATTATTCCATACCTCAAATTAAATTCAAAGGATTCTTTGAATCATCTACTTCGACCGTATTGAGTTTTGTCGTAACAGCAAGAATTCCGTTAGTTGTCGCCGAGCCTTCAAACGTAACCGCATTATCCATACGGATTTTTTCAATCACGTTGACAACGATTTTTTCACCAACTTTAAAAACTGGAACATCGGCCTTAAATCCATTCACACTCAGGATAAAGCCCGTCTTCGGTTTCTCGCCTTTTGAGCGGCCGTAGATTCCCGACAGTGCCGAGACGCTTTGGGCCATGTATTCAAAAGCAACCCACACGGGAACGCCACCAAGCTCGTCTTCATAAAAGAGGTTGTCGCGACAAATATCTATTTCAGTCGTAATGGTTTTTTCGTTCAAATCGTAATCACGGATTCGGTCGAGCAAAAGCATTTTACCCTTGTGGGGTACAAGTTCACTGACTAAATCTTTTGAATCAAATACTTCTTTCATGCCAAACCATTTTCCACAATCAAAGATACATTACAACCGCCGAACGCAAAGGAATTGCTCATGCAATACTTGAGATTTTTTGATGTTTCGCCGGGTTTTACGAAATGAAGTGGCGGAAGTTCCGGATCGACAACGCCATCAAAAAGATGCGCAGGAAGAAGATATTCTTTTTCACCACAGTTGTTTTTATCAGTGCCAGATTCGCGACCGCTCTGGAGAGCAAGGCAACAGAACGCAAGCTCCAACGCACCAGCAGCACCAAGCGTATGACCAGTGAGAGCTTTCGTCGAACTCACTGGAACATTGGCATGATTCGATTCTCCGAAAAGACGGTTGACCGCACATGATTCCATGGCATCATTCAGTTCCGTACCCGTTCCATGCAAATTCACATAATCAATTTGAGAAGCGTCAAGCGCAGCATCCATAAGCGCAGCCTTCATTGCCTGATACGCCCCTTCCCCATCGGCACGCGGTGCTGTAATGTGGTCCGCATCATCGCTTTCGCCAAAGCCTACAACTTTCAGGCCTTCGCATTTCTCTGTGCAAAGCTCCGCACATTGTTCTTTTGTCACAACAAAGAATACCGCAGCATCGCCAAGCGTAAGGCCCGAGCGGTTTGCACTAAATGGATTCGTCGGTTTATCACTCATGGCCTCAAGTGAGGCAAACCCGAGAATCACCGAAAGCGATGCAATATCCACACCGCCCACAATCGCTACATCACAGTTGCCGGCATAGAGATTATTTCGCGCCGAGACAAAAGCGCTCGCGCTAGACGCACAAGCTGTCGAATGTACCGAAAGCATCCCCGTAATTCCAAAACGCTCTGCAATAAACTGTGCCGGGAAATCAGCTCGCTGGTAATCGAGAACGTAGTCATCCGGGAATGCACCCGTTTCCTTAAAGCACTTGAGCGCCGCCATCGACGCTTCGGAACCGTTATCACAGGAACCGATAAAAATTCCAACACGGTTTGCGCCATATTTTTCAACCGCTTTCTGGATAGTCTTTTCAACGCTGACTAAAGCCGCTTGCGACAAGCGATTTACGCGGTTATCAAACTTTTTTTCAGGGACGGGAGCAAGCGAAACTGGATCAATCGTTGCCGCAGGGCGCTGAACGCCAGCCACATCGTACGTGGTAAAAGTCCCACGTCTGCCATTCTTGAGAGCATCAAGAATTTGAGCTTTATCGCCACCTAAAATGCAATAAAGGCTATAATCATTGATATAAACAGGTCTTGAACAGTTCAAGCCATCTGCCATTTTATTTTTTTCGATTCCCATAGGCGAAAACAATTTAGAACATTAACGTTTTGCGCTAAATGGAGAAATAAGAAAACAGCAGGAAATGCCAAGCAGAACGGCAAGGCCAAACGTATGGACTGGCACAAAGGCACTGCAAGCAAGGCTACCAAAAGAAATAATAGTTGTCGTTGCCGAAAGCATAATCGCAAGCGTCGTTGTCAAGTTTTGACGACCGCCTTCCTTAAAGAACAAGGCATAATCGATACCAATTCCAAGCGTGAGAATCACACCGACAATCGCAAAGAAGTTGAAATCAATCCCAGCGTAACCAAAGACCGAAGACGCAAAGAGGCTTGCCAAGACCGGCGCACGAATAATCCGTACCGCATTTTTAAATTTATACACAATTATAAGAATAAAGAAAACAACCACATAGGCAAAGCCTACAAGTTTAAGCGATACATGCGAAATTTTTGTAAGCGCATGATTGATGTTTTTCACTTTGTTCACCGCATAGACATTCGGTAAGCCCTCTGCAATCTTTTGTGCATCAAACTTATCAGACACGTGAAGCGGGAGTACTACGCTATAATATTTGTCCCCGATATGGCCAATCCAAAGCATTTGGAGAAGAAAACTCAATGATTGTGGAAAATCATTCTTTAAATCAACATCAACAAATCTATCGTTTTTGTCAATCTTTTCGAAATCAATAAAATCGTGTGATAAAAGTAAACTTTTAACAAAAATAGAATGGTTCTCCACGCCTATTTCCGTTAAATAATTCCTGACATTAGGTGCAAGCATTTGCGGCAATTCATTATTAATTAAAATCTCTGTCCATCGTTTTTTTATTCCAAAAACCAGCTTTTCTAAATCCAAAATAGAACCAGCTTGAAACCTTCCTGACGGGATGATATTCGATACCGCTAAGTACGATTTTACCAAACCTTCTTTTTCAGCATTTGCAAGACGTTCTGTAAGTTGTTCTTCATTTTCCAAAACCTCAATTCCATCATTCCCTTCCACAATAAAATAAGTCGGAGCGACACCCAAATTATTCAGTTTCGAAGTCAACGCTTCAGATGCTTTAATTTCTTCATTCATCGTGTAAAAATTTCCGATATCCGTATGAATATGAAGCAGTATAAGCCCAGGAAGAAGCGCTAGGATAAAAAGTGCAAACATCAATCGAATACCCCACTTGGGGAATTTTGCATAAGCATTAAGGAAAACTTTAGGGAATTGAGTTGGGAGATTTGCAGGCACCGATTTTGCCACAATACCTTCACCAGAAGCCATCGCATTTTCAAAAACCGCATGGAACAAGAGTGTTATCGTCAAGAACGAGCTCAACAGTCCAACAATCGAAAACACAGCCATCTGCCGCAACAACGAAAAATCGGCAAACGAAAGCGCGATATAGCTGAGTTCTGTCGTCAAGAAACCAAGCAAAAGCCCCTTGATAATGCTTGAGCGCACATTCCGCACTCCCGTCTTCCAATTGACAAAGAAATGCACCGCGTAATCAATACTCACACCAATGATACTTGTGCCAAAAACAAGCGTAAAGACATGAATATTCCCGAACACGTACCACGTAAAAGCAAGTGCCGTAAAAATGGCAATCGCAATCGTCGAAAGCGTAGCAACAATCGGAAGCGGCGAGCGGAAAACGTAAAGCAGCAATAGCAAAATCAGCACAATTGACACGCCCGAAATCCACGCAATTTCAGACTTTGCGCGGTCAGAACTTTCGTAGCTATGGAAAGGCACGCCCGATTTAGCCACAACAAGCCCCGGCTTCGCTTGTTTCAACGAATCCAACACACGATTCAAATGCGAAATAACATGACCATCAGAAGCCATTGAAGGAACATTTTTGGAGAGTTTCGCATTCCACATCACGTAAGTCACGCCAGAATCAACTGCATAAAAGACGCTATCTCGAATGCTAAAACGGCTCATCGTCATCGGAGAATGTTGTACAAAGTTTTCAAACGCAGCATCACCCAGCAAAAACGGATCTTCATCAAGGCGGTTCAAATTCGCCATTGAAAACGAACCATAAATTTTTTGTAGTGCTCTATTTTTTAACGTTTCAAAATCGCCATTCGCAAGAATTTCACGAATTTCCCTCCCCTGCAACGTATAACGATGATTAAAGAAAAAAACACGCGTTTCGTCCATCGATTTTTCGTTCACGAACAGTCGAGTTTCTTCGAATGACGCATCATCTTTAAACGCGCTATCCAGAGCAACCGCCGCACCACGCGCCACTTCAAAATTTTCATGTCCGACAAGCACCGTAATATTTCGTACCGTACGAGCACTAAGTGTTTTTTCAGCAGCGCTCACATTCTTCAATTCATCGGAATCCGGTAAAATCGAATACAAGTCGGAATCCATCTTCCACGGAACAGAAACACCGAGAACAATCAAAACCGTGTGAATTACCACCCAAAGGATAATTCCCGTTTTTGCATTCAAGTGTTTTCCGTTAAAGAATCTCATATAAACCCGCGAAGCATTCAGCTATGGAGCAGGAGCCACAGAAGTCAGCTTTCCAATAGTCTTATAATTCAAAAACTCATAAGTCACGGGAGAATCATCTACATTCGTAACAGTAACTTTATCTACATTTTCGCATGCATCGACGACAATATTTGTGACGACTTTGCGCACTATTCCCTCACGAGGAACAAGTCCCATCATAAAACCACAGGATTTTTTCTCGTAAAAAACTTTGAAATTCTTTTCGAGTTCCGTAACATCTCCCGAAAACATCGCTTGAATATTTTTTGAAAAGTCAGCAAAAATAGGATTATCTTTCGTTACAACTATACGCGACACGCCTTTAGCATCGCGTTCAAAGACGCCACCTTTATTGACGGCCAGCTCAGAAACAATTGGTTGCTGCGTTTTCCAGACAATACCAGATTTCTTAGAAATATGAAATGTTCCCGTCGAAACAAAATCACGTTTGAGTTTCTTGATGGACTTCGTTTGCTTGAAATCACCCAATGCAACTTCATAATCCATCACTTTCGCCAAAGACTTTTCAAGTTCAGGCTTCGTTTTTTTATTCACAGGATGATCGAAAACGGCTGCGACAGATGACATCCCGAACCCGAGAAATGCCACGGTTAAAATCAATCTGCAAATTGTCTGTCTTAAGCCATTCATTTTGCGGTTCCATTTTCCTTGGCCAAAAGGGCCTTCACCTTATCCACAAAGCAAGGCGGACATGCCCATAGCGATTCTTTCGTTTCCATATCGACAGCCATCTGCGTACTTTCCGCTTTTGTGAGCACGGCACCTGTTTCGGCATCCATAAACTTATACGAAAGCTTCATGCAGACTTCGTATTCCATCAACGTCACTTCGGCACGAATTTTCTGCATAAAAATCATCGGACGAACATATTTAATATGCAAATCGACAACCGGCCAGATATAGCCGCTACGAGTCATTTCATTATAGTCGTATCCTATTTTTCGAAGCAACGCACAACGAGCCACTTCCATATATTTTACGTAATTGCCGTGCCACGCCACCTGCATGGAATCGACATCATAAAACTCAACTTGAAATTCAACACTTTCTTTGATTCTTTTCACAGCCATAAGATTTGAACCATTTATTTTTCGGCACTTTCCCAAAAATTGTAAAAATTATACCACTGGTACGGATGCTTTTGGCAAAGTGATTCCAGAATTTCGGTGTATTCGCGCAAAAGTTCCTTTAATCGCTCCGGTCGCTCCCTGCGCGGACAGTCCAAAGATGTTTTCGCACGTACCACATGCATTTCGTAAGGCGAGCGGATATTAAAATCGTGCTTGCGGATGGCAAACGCAAAATAGACGGGAGCATTCAAAATGCCCGCCAACGAAAAAGCTCCTTCCGGGAAATTCGCCGGTTCGCCAAGGAACGTCGTTTCCATAACGCGGTTTCTCGTATTCGCCGAAGTGCGGTCCCCGGCGATTACCACAAGATTTCCTTCCTTAATTTTTTCCTTCATCCAAATAGCGGAATCCACATCGATGGAATTTGCATCTATCATGTTTTCCATCAGTTCCGGATTCAGTTCATAAAGAAGCCCGTTAAACTTTTGAGAGCCCGAAAGATCAACTACAGGAAAGACCTGAAAACATTTGTCCGTATGGAACTCGCCATATTCCGTCAGCGAGCGCAACATTTCCATATTTCCCAAATGCGAGCATAACAGAAATGCACCATCGCCTTTGTTGAGTTGTGCCACCAACATTTGCAAATCATCGTTTTGTATTTCAATGCGGTTCAACTTTATTGCACCTTTCCAGCCCAGCAATTTTTCCATCATGGAAAGTGCAAACGAAAGAATGTGCTTGTACGTTCCAAAAAAGCCAACACGTACCCCCGCATTTTGCAAATGCTTCAAATAAATTTTCGAACGAGCACGAACCGGAGCGGCACCCAGCCAAAAAAAGAAGCAAACAACAGCAGTGCAGAATTCCACTAAAAAAAGGGGTAAATGGCACACCACCCAAAGCATAAAACGGAAATGCCATGGGCTCCCGCCAACTTCCTTAATTTCGGACCAGTGTTCGCTCATATCTTTTTCTTTTTAAACAAACGACGAGTCAAAATCAAAGGAAGCCTAATCAGCATGCCAAAACAAAGCATCGTATGCGTCATCGAAATCACGACGTTATCATGGAACATCCTGAAATTCGAAACTCCATCTTTGGGGTAATGCACCTTCACGGGGAAAAAGCGCATTTTCACGCCAGCCCAAGAGAGCCTTACAATCATTTCAATGTCAAAGCCCATGCGGTTGTTGCGCAAACATTTCATTATCGGCCAAGATGTCGCCAACGGATACACGCGGAAACCGCACATGGCATCGGGAATCTTGAGCGAAAGCGTTTCGATGGCCACCCAGAAATTCGTAATCTTGCGCCCCTGTTCACGCGCTTTGGGCACCGATTCATCGTACTCCGGGTAGCCGCAAATCAAATCGTCTGGATGTTCTTGAGTTTCTTTTATAAAAAGCGGAATAGCCCCCATATCGTGCTGTCCGTCGGCATCGACTTGCAAGGCATGCGTAAAGCCTGCAGCAACGGCAGCCTCCATGCCGGAACGCATCGCCGCGCCTTTTCCGCGATTGCATTTGTGCGTCACAAGTTCAACATCCGGGATATCTCGCGCGACGGATTCAAGAATTTCATGCCCTTCAGGGGCGTTTCCATCATCAATGAGAATCACGGGAATATTCAAATTCACAAGCGATTCCACGACATGGCGCGAAGTCTTTTCATGGCGATAAACCGGCACAACGGCACAAATTTTCACACCAGCGCTATCCACGATTTGCGACCTCGTCCGCAGAACTATCTGCTGCATTCATGATAAGCGAACCGTTAGAATACGGAATTTCACCATCGACACTTGTAAATGCAAACGTCACCTTCCCCGCATCCGCATCGTACGTGATTTTCACCATCACTGGCACATCCGGCAAAATCGGATTTGCAAACCGCGTGCGGTTCATTTTCGAAAGTTCTTTAGGTACATCCAAGAAATTACGTGCCAAGCGCAAAACCATATCCACTTGCACCACAGCAGGTAACAGCTTGAATTCCGGGAAATGTCCGTCAAAGTAATCGCTTGTTGCTGGGAACAAAAGCTTTGCAGTCAACACACCCGGTTCCCGGCGGAACTTGAGAATCTTGAAGTTCGGGCTTTCTGCGAGACCAAAAAGCGATTGAATATCGCGCATGCGAATCTTGCCTTCCGTATTCTGCGGGAGTTCTTCAAGATAACGCCATTTTTTGGGTGAAACCGTATTTTCGATAAACTTCAACAAATGATCATGGAAGAAATTATTGATGGTAAGCTTTGGCAAGCCTGCAAATTTTTCACGGCCAGCCTCGTTCAGCACAATGGCCGCCGCCAAATACTGGCGTTTACCCATCATCGGGACCACGCGCACATCCTGCACCAAGCCCGTCTGCTTCAAGCGATTTTCCACCTCAGGGAGCGAAATGCGTTTTTCCTCGATTTTCACAATGGAATCGGAACGGCCCTTGAGCAAAAAACGTCCATCATCGTAAAGATCGACCAAGTCTCCCGTCGTAAAACCTTCTGCTTCAAGAATGTAGCTCGACTTGATATTCAAACAACCGTTTTCGGCAACGCTCATCTTGCAAACTTCAAAGGGAGTCCAAACAGGTCCATTCTTGGATTGCCGATAAGCGATACCGCCCGTTTCTGTGCTACCGTATATTTCCATCGGCCAATAACCGGTGAGTTCAGAGGTCTTACGCGCCACATCTTCGGGCAACGGGCCACCGGACGAATAAATGATTGGCGGGCACTTAAACGCAATCGCCTTATCTGTCTCTGCAGACAAACGCTTCAAAAACGCCGGACTCGACGCAATCACTGCCGCATCGCCGGCAATGTTTGCAAGCTCTGTCGGGAAATCAATGCGATGCCTGCGGAACGGCAACCCCGTCGCTATCGGCAAAAGTGCCGTAAACAGGAGACCGTAAATATGGTGGTGGTTCACCGTGCTATAAACGTTGCGATTGACCCAGTCGTTTCCAAAGACCTTCACCAGTTCAAAAAGTTCATTTTCAAATTGCAAAAAGCGTTTGTACACAGCCTTCGGTTCACCCGTCGTACCCGACGTGTACATCACCATCTCGGCCTTAGACTTGTCGAACTTGCCGAACTTGAGAGGCGCGCATTTATCATCTATGCACTTACCCTCCGCGCATTTCCCCGCAAGCACATCTTGAATCAAAGTCGCGGGCATTTCGTCTGCATTCAGAACTCCGCTAGCAAACGGTTCATCCGTTATAAACCCATATTCCGGCTTCTTGATTTCCTTGATAAACGCTTCTTGGCGGTTCGCCGTCACAAGCGCCTTACGCCCGCTCTGGAGCATCGCCAAAAGCGAGACCGTAAAGTAATACGAATCCTCGCAATGCAAAATCCAGGGTGTATTTTCACGAGATTCCAAATAATAGCGAACCTTGGAGACATCGCTTACAAAATCGCCCCAAGTCTTAAGTCCCGCAACATTCGCGGCAACATCCTCAGCGTTCGCAGCATCTACACCAGAACCAAAACTGACAAGCGCCCCATTCGGGCGAGAATCCAGTTCCAAATCACAAACCGGAACATACGATTGCATTTTATTCTGCACCATTTTTCGAACCAAATATTCCGCAATGAAAACTATACCGATTAAAATGTAAGAAATAAGCCCATTGTAAAGCGTCCAAATTTCGTAAGATCCTACAAAAACTGTAAAAGCCGCGATAGAGCCGTTCACAATGAAAAAGAAACACCAAGCAACGGTCACTTTACGGCTATATCGTTCCACGGCCTTGAACGAAGGTGATTTTTCCAAAGACATATCGTGAAGGCAAGCCATACGGAATGCAAAACTAGGAGGTTTCCACAGCGTAAATCCAAAGAACGAGAGCAAGCTCAAGTTCACAAGCACGGGGTAAAACTTGACGAATAAAATGTTATCCGCAAAAAAAGCCACAAACGCACACACGAAAATTAGCACGACAAATATGGCAGTCCGGCCACGCTCCGCATGGGACTTGCTCTGTGTAAAATTCAAGAAATGGTAAAAAGCTAGTGCCAACAGCACAATGCTCAAGCGCCGTGGCGTAAGCCCCCAATATTCAAGCCCGCAATAGACAATAAGGGGATACAGAACAGAAATTGCGGTAAAGAAAATCCTTCCCGCTGCAGGTTTCATTATCTAGCTTCCGAATTTTGAACAAGATTATAAATACCATCAACCACATTCTGTAGAGTGCGCATTTTTTTGAATGATTCTGGATCGATGTTTCTCGGAAGAAACGATTTCAACTTGACAATCAAATCAACAGCATCAATACTGTCGAGTTCCAAGTCTTCGTAAAGACGGGCATCAAGGACAATCCTTGACTCTTCCAAATCGAAATCTTCAATAAGGGCAGCCTTAATCTTTTCGAAAATGAACTGTTTGTCCATGGATTAGCCCTTAGAATTTGCAGAAATATAGGCCGCAAGCGCATCCACCGATGCAAAATGCTTCTTGGTTTCTTCCTTAACGGTAGAGAACGTGACACCGAAATTTTCTTTAACGGCAATACCCAATTCCAAAGCATCAATAGAATCAAGACCAAGCCCTTCACCAGCAGCATTTTTTCCGAAAATCGGCGCAGAATCCACAATATCGGCAGGAGTAATATCTTCAAGTTCAAGGGATTCTATGATGACTTCCTTAATACGGGTTTTCAAATCAGACATAACGTTCTTGAGACCTCAAACATGATTTACATTTTCTCGGATAATCAATATAGAAAAAATAATTTTATATTAAGGGATACTTATTTTTCAATACTTCGCTATCGAGAAAACATGTTCGATTTTTATAAAAACGATTCTATCGACGCCGTAAACGCAAAGTTCGAAGCCCAAAAAATTGCTTTTGCTCCTCTCAGTTTTCAGGCGGCACGCGCCCTACGGAACATGGGCATTTTAGACGCAATTAGTAACGCCCGCAAACAGGGAATTACCATTTCGGAACTCTCGCAAAAACTAAACATTTCACTTTACGGAGTCGGCGTTCTCGTAGAAATGGGACTCGGCATGGGAGCCATCAAAATCCACAAGGATTCCGATGAGGACGACTTGCGACTCACGCTCGGGAAAATCGGATTTTTCCTCATGAAAGACGAAATGACGCAAGTGAACATGGACTTTGCGCAAGACATCTGCTACCGCGGAGCCGAAAACCTCGAACAGTCCATCCGCGAAGGCAAACCGGCTGGGCTCCCCCACTTAGGGCCATGGAAAACGGTCTATGAAGGGCTTTCAAAGCTCACGGAGCAGCAGAAAAAAAGCTGGTTCGGCTTTGACCACTTTTACTCCGACTTGGCTTTTCCCGAAGCACTTCCGATTGTGTTCGAAAGACTTGCCGAACAAAAAGACCCAAGGTTTTTCGATATCGGCGGAAACACGGCCAAATGGGCCATCGCCTGCTGCAAGTATAACAAGGACGTGCATGTGTCCATCATCGATTTGCCGGGGCAAACGGCAGTCGCCGAAAAGAACGCTGCCGCCGCAGATTTTGCAAACCGCATCGACACCATTTCCTGCAACGTTTTGGACGATACAACCGAATTCCCACAAGGCGCGGACGCCGTCTGGATGAGCCAATTCTTAGATTGCTTTTCGCTCAAGCAAGTCACGAAAATATTGACAAAGATTCACAGAGCCGTAACTCCAGAAACAAACGTCTATGTCCTTGAACCGCTTTGGGACAAGCAACGCTTCGAAGCCGCCGCCTACTCGCTCCAAGCTACATCGCTATACTTCACTTGTATTGCCAACGGCAACAGCAAAATGTACCGCTACGCAGAACTCAAGCAAGCCATCGAGACCGCCGGATTTGAGTTGAAAGAAGCCCACCACAACGTAGGGCCGAACGCCTATTCCCTCCTCCGCTTCCGCAAAAAATAACCCCGGCGTAAACAATGCAAAAAGTTTTCATCGAAAAATTAGCAAGCTTTATGCCGACAGATGCGCACCCCAAGCCGGACGTTTCGTTCGTCCCCATGCTCACGCGCCGTCGCCTGAGCTACGTCTCGCGCATGGTGGTACTCGTGAGCGAACAAGTTTCTCGCGACAAGGACGGCAACAAATTTCCACCTTGCAAAGTGACATTCGCTTCGCAATTTGGCGAAATCACGCAACAGCTGAAAATTTCAGAAACCCTCATCGACACAGGAATGGTCTCGCCGGCGCATTTCAGCCTTTCTGTTTTTAACGCCTCCGTCGCAAACGCCTCCATTCTCGAATCGAACACTGCAGGTTATTCTGCCGTATTCTCCGGGAAAGACGCTTTCGTCACAGGCCTCACGGACAGCCTTGCCGCCCTCGAAATAGAAGAATTCGACTCGCGTACATTTATCTTTGCAGACGAACTCATCCCCGAAACGTATGCGCCAGTAGCAGGAGTTCCCTACCCCAACGCCGTTTGCGCGCTTGCACTCCGTCTTACAAAAGAAGAATCTAAAGTCGACCCATCATTGAAACACATCGATGTTGCAAGCCAGCTTTCGCTCCTCAAAATGCTACGGAACAACTTTGACACGGCGGCAGAACAGGCAATAGCGTTCCTCTGCGCCATCGATTCACTAAGGTCCTAGTGCAAATGGCAAAAATCCGCTACATACGTCGTGTTTTGGTGAAGCTTTTTTGCTTTGCCTTTTTCGGCATTTCTAGCCTAATTCTTGCTATTCTGTTATTCCCGATTATGCACGTTCTTTCTGGATTTTCTGAAAAGAAATTCAAGAAAATAGCTAGGAATTTTAACCACCGTTACTTTAAATTTTTCGTCAAAATAGCAACAATACTTGGAGCAATACGCCTTACTGTCAAGAACAAAGATGCTCTTACAGACATCCGTTCCAAAGTCGTCATCGCCAATCATCCCTCATTGCTCGATGTCGTCATTCTCTTTTCACTTATTCCAAACGCCGATTGCATCGTAAAAGGGGAACTTATCCAAAACAAATTCATGTCCCTTATTATAAAGAAACTCTACATTCCAAATAACCTCCCGTTTGACGAACAACTTGAACATGCGAAGAAATCCATGGAAGAGGGCAACAACCTCATCATATTCCCCGAAGGCACCCGTTCCAAGCCCGGCGAACCGTGGGAATTCAAAAAAGGAGCCGCACGTTTTGCACTTTATTCAAAAAACGACGTGATTCCAATATTCTTTGGCGGCAACGAGAAAATCGGCCTCCGCAAACATGATAAATTACTGCAATATCATCCAACGGAATGTTTCCAGTACAATATCAAGGTGCTCGCCCCAATTTATGTTTCCGAATACGAAGACATGCCCATGACCAAAAGCGCCACCAAATTGACCCACAAAATGAAGGAAATCCTCGAAAAAGAATTGCAAACCTAATGTTTTACTTCAACCAAAGTTCAAGAAGACGAATAAACATATCCAAGATCTAAAAGTCAGCATTGGAATCAGATTCTAATTTTTTATCTTTTGCCTTGAAATTCTAACCGAGGATTCTCGGCTTTTTTAATTGAGGTTTTATAATGGCTAAGAAGAAAGATACGCAGACGAACATGTGGACGGGCCGCTTTGCAAGTGGCATGGCCCAGAGCATGGTCGATTTAAGTTTCAGCTTGCAGTTTGATGCAGAACTCATCGAAGAAGATATCGAAGGAAGCATCGGGCACGGCAAGGGGCTTGTGGAATCGGGCGTTCTTTCCAAAGCCGACTACAAGAAGATTTGCGATGGCCTCAAGAGCATCCTTGACGACTACCACGCCGGCAAGAACCTATGGTGCGATAGCGACGAAGACATCCACATGGCAGTGGAACGCGTGCTTACCGAACGCATCGGCGCTCTCGGCAAGAAGATTCACACGGGCCGTAGCCGCAATGACCAGGTCTGCACGGACTTCAAGCTTTACATGCGCCACCGCGCCGCAGAAATCCGCCAGCTCGAAGTGGAACTCATGGAAACGGTTCTGGACCTTGCAAAGAAGTACTTTGGCAAAATGATGCCGGGTTACACGCACTTGCAGCAAGCACAGCCGATTTACTTTAGCCATTACCTCATGAGCATGTTCTTTGCCGTGAGCCGTGACGTGAAGCGTCTCGACAACTTCCTGGAATTGCATAGCCAACTCCCGCTGGGCAGTGGCGCCATGGCAGGTTCTGCATTCCCGTACCACCGTGCGCTCGTGGCCGAAGCCCTCGGATTCAAGGACGTGAGCCCGAACAGCATCGACGCCGTGAGCCATCGCGACATGATGCTCGAATTCGAAGCTGACCTCGCCATCATCGCGAATACGATGAGCCGCTACGCCGAAGACTTTGTGAACTGGAGTTCCTGCGAATTTGGCTTCCTCACTTTGCACGATGCATTCTCCAGCGGTTCTTCGATGATGCCGCAGAAGAAAAATCCGGACTCCATGGAACTTATCCGCGGAAAGTCTGGCCGCATGCTTGGGAATTTCACTTCGCTTTATACGCTCGTGAAGGGCGCTCCGCTCAGCTACAGCCGCGACTTGCAAGAAGACAAGGAACCGGTCTTTGACAGCGTCCACAACGTGAAGGTAATTCTCCGCGTGATGAAGGAAGCTTTGGAAACAGCTCGTTTCAACTTCGAAACGATGCATGCGAAGATGCTCCCGGCGCTCCTCGCTACAGACCTCGCCGACTTGCTCGTGGAAGCAGGCGTTCCGTTCCGCGACGCCCACCACGTCGTGGGAAGCCTCGTCGGCGATGCCGCACGTGCCGGCAAGCAGTTCACGGAACTTTCCGACGAGGCTTGGGCCGCCGCAGGCGTCCCGGACGTCGCCAAGATGAAGAAGACGCTTACGTTCGAATACAGTATCAGCAAGCGCAACATCGAAGGCGGTACGGGTCCGAAGTCCGTGAAGCAGCAATTCACGAAAGCCGCAGCGATTCTGAAGAAGTTCAAGAAGTAAGAAGAACTGAGATGGAGATGCCCGCTCGGTGGCGGGCATGACAGCCAAACAAGAAATGACTAGATTGGGCAAGCCCCACTCCGGTGGGGCATTTATTTTTTAATTCTTCAATTCGAACTTGCCAATATCGTCTTTCAAGATTACACGGTCGTTCTTAATAGCGACTACAGTCACGCCCCAAATTTTCTGACCGACGTTCACCACAGAAGACTCACCATTGAAATTTAAGATGGAATCATCTCCAATAGAGAGTCCCATATACAAATACACTATCCGTTGCAAAAGATCCCTGCGACCCTAAGCCACAATTAAAGCTAATTTCATCCATATACAAGCTGTCCTGATAAAATACATATTTACCGCTTTTCAAAGAATCTGGATACAAATCGATAATATCATGCGCTCCACTTTTACGCTTGCCACGATATTTATAAATATGCAAGCTTTCCATACCGTCAAATTTCGTAACTTCCACGGAATCTCCCCGAACTGTAAATGAATGTATTATCCTAGAAAGATCAACATCGTATTTCTTTTCAACATTATCCTCATCTATAAGAGAAAATTGGATATGTTCATCCGGCGACATCATCACAGGGAACGTCACATTGGAACGAATTTTCTTCGACTCTGAACCAGCCACATACCGCAATTCATGAACACGGTGACAAGTCGTACTCAAAGAATCATAATAATAATTAAAATTAAAAAATACCTTTGTTTCACAGGATTTCTCAAAAGGACAATTCAAAGATATGACAAAGGTCATATTATCGGGATGTTTCTTTGAAACGCTATTGCAACGACCACTACCATCCCCACCAACAGGGGGAATAATGTTTTCACATCCAATAAGCCCTAAGATGAACGGCATCAACAACCATAATTTCACGGATAACCTCAAAAAACTTACAAAATTTAATATAGTTTATTTTTCTCTAAATATTAGATGATGAAAAAATATACAAGAAAAGACTCCCTATGGAGTCTTTTCTTGTAATATATAATCTAAAGAATCATCTCAAAAGAAGTATGGGGATTGCATGAAAATAAGTCCCCTTAAACTTTTCACTTGAAGCTGCTGTTCACGAAGACTGCCGCGATTCTGAAGAAGTTCAAGAAGTAACTGGATTCCGTGTAAGGTGACCCCGGAATAAATCCGGGGTGACAGCAGGCATGGCTCACTGGCGTCATCCTGAAGCCCGGAGGGCTGAAGGATCCAGTCAAAGGTCACTCAAGAATTAACTAGATGCATCGCTGCGCTCAGCATGACGATGTAGGGATTACTTCTTGTCTTGCGGAACAAGCCGCTCGACAATTCTGAACAAATCGTTGTAAATTTCGAGGAAATCTTCAATCCAAATCGGGTCATGTTCGCCGACGATGTGGAACGTTTCTTCGAGCGTGTGGAGCGAATTGTATAGCCCGACAACGGAGCCAGCCGGCTGCACATAACCTCCGCCATAAGCGGACGAAGCGACAATGCGGGCGCGGTAACTGCGGCGGAGTCGCGCAATCAAGCCACTGCGGAGCGCCAGGAGTTCATCGTGAGCGACGAGAAATTCGCCTTTTTGAATCCATTCTTCCACATGGTTCAAACGACGGTTAATGGAATCGCGTTCTGTCGATGGCACAAGCATCTTTTTGGTTTCAAGTGTCGAACGGATTCGCCCCACAATGTTGTTCAGCAAATCTTCATTCCAAAACATCATCGGCGGTCGCGCATCGACTGTATTCGTCACGAGAGCGGGCTTGTGGGCAACGACCCAACGGTCCAGTTTCTGTGCGACAAGACTTGCTTCGGGGAAACGGTCAACTGCGACATATTCCTGGGCACGCGTGTAAAGGGTGTCCGCATAAACCATCCGCCAATGCGAAAGCTTGCCACTCTTGCGAATGGCATCAATGCTCTGCTTGATTTCGGACAGTTTCTGGGAAAGCTCTTCCATTAGCGATTTTCCTCAACTTTTGCCGATTCTTTTTTTACCGGCCCGTTTTCCATATTGTTCGACTGGAGCGGAGTCACGCCGATTTCCACGCGACGGTTCAAGCGGCGATGTTCTTCGCTGTCGTTGGGGTACTTCGGGCGATGCTCGCCAAATCCTGCGGCAAAGAGCCTGTCGGGCGGGAATCCCATTTTCACAAGCATCTTGACCACGTTCACGGCGCGTTCGGTAGAAAGATTCCAGTTCGTGTATGTGGTAGAACCGCTAAACGGAATGTCATCCGTAAAACCGCTCACCATGATAACATCCGTCGAATCAAGCGATTCAAGAAGTCCCTTGCTGATGCCGCGAATCACGCCCTCACCTTCCTTGGTGAGATTGGCGCCGTTTATCGGGAACAAGAAACTCGCCTGAATCTGGATTTTGCCGTCTTCAAGCGCGATAAGCCCCGCCTCGATAGATGTCTGCAAACTTTTGGACAAAAGCGCATTGCGTTCTGCGGCAATTTTACGCATTTCTTCCTGGCAAGTGAGCACTTCTTCTTCGGTACGCGTCAGGTCTTCGGCCTTTTGCTCCTTGAGGGTCGCCATCGCCACAAACGCAAGGATAAAGAGCGAAACGAGGGCTACGCCCAAGTCCGTGTAGGCCATCCAAGGATTGCTGTTTTCCTCTCTATTGCGACTCATGATTAACCTTCGGCTTTAGGCTGTTGAGCAATGGCGGAACGCTGTGTCTGTTCGAGAACTTCGAGCAAGATTTCCTGTGTCTTGACCGCATTTTCCATGAGCACTTCGCTAGCGCGTTCGTGGAAGGCTTCGAGAGACTGGTTGAGATGCTCGACAAAGTTGTCTTCTTCTTCGTGTTCCGCAGTATCGCCCGAGAGCTTTTCGAGAATCGTTTCGAGGCCGCTACGCAGCATTTCGAGGTTCGCGCTGAGTTCGGACTGGTTCACGCGCATGAGCTCTG
>CAMKLO010000023.1 GCA_946413655.1 uncultured Fibrobacter sp.
TCATCGACAAGATTGGTCGTAAGCCGCTGTTGCTCATCGGTTCTGCGGGTATGACAGTTACGCTTGGCGCCCTCGCCTGTTGCTTCCTGTTCGGTTCTGACGCTGCCGGCAATCTCGGACATACGAGCGGTATCATCGCACTCCTCGCCGCAAACTTCTACGTAGCATTTTTCGCTGCGACATGGGGCCCGGTAATGTGGGTGATGCTCGGCGAAATGTTCAACAACCGCATCCGCGCCGTGGCTATCTCCGTTTGCGGCCTCGCCCAATGGGGAGCAAACTTCTTGGTCAGTTGGTCGTTCCCCGTCCTCGTCGGCGAACACGGCATCGGCGTAGGCCCGACTTACTTGATTTACACGACTTTCGCAGCCATAAGCTTTGTATTCGTCGCCAAGTTGGTGAACGAAACCAAGGGCAAAAAACTCGAAGCTATGTAATCACAAAATTTCAGTTTCAATCCAAACGTCCCGGGCATTTTGTCCGGGGCTTTTTTGCGTGTCTAAAATTGCATATTCCTAACATGCGTCTCATTTGGCTTTCTCTATTACTGCTTGTCGGAATGACATTTCTCTATTTATGCAAACCCCAGCTTTGTTTATGCATTCGATACAGTGATGTTCTCGCTATGAGGTCGCTTCGCTTGGGGCAATGAGCTCGCTTCGCTCTGAGGAAGACTGCTTCGGGACAGTTCTCGTCACAGATACGTCACTAATCGCATTTCACCCGCCTACTTGTAAATTCGCTACGCTCATTTACCAAATACTAGGCACGGAAATGTCGGTACGAGCTCCGCCGCTTCTCTCGCCTTGCGTATTTGTCCTACTGCCTACTGCTTACTAACCACTAATCACTAACCACCAACCACTAGCATTTCCTATTACATTACCCTCACACCTCATACCTCAGAGGGGCGTAAGCCCCGTGCCCACACCTCAAAGCGACCGGAGGTCGCGACCTCACACTCCCCACTGTTTACTTCCTACCGCCTACTTCCTACTTTATTATCTTTATAAAAAAGTTGTTTGGACGTGGATATGAACAACAAATTATTTTCAAATATAAAAGCCGTTACGGCATGCACATTCGCCTTCGGGCTTGCAGGATTCAGCATGGCAGCACCTATCAAAACTATTCCCTGGAACGGCCATGTGGGTGCCGTGAGTTTCACCTTTGACGATGCGCTTGAAAATCAGGTGCAAAACTTAAAGCCCGTACTGGACGAGTTGCCAGATGTCCACGTCACGTTTTTCGTGACGGACATGGGGAACGGACTCAAGAAAAACGCAGCCGGCTTTGCCGCCCTCGCCAAAGCCGGGCACGAAATCGGGAACCACGCCAAGAATCACGGGCACCTGAGCGGCATCACGAACAACGAGGAACTGAACGAAGAAATTGTCAAGTTTGCAGACAACATCGAAAAGGCTCTCGCCGAAAATGGGGCGACCACCAACGTCATATCCTTCGCAACCCCGTTCTGCGAAAACAACGACCAAGTCAAAGGCGTCATCGACACACGCCACTTCATCAACCGCGATTGCGGTTGGCACGGTCGCAACGAGTGGGACGTGGAACCGGACTGGCTTGCGCTCAAGGCAAAAATCTGGACGCGTTCGGGAGCCTCGGTCCCCGAAATGCTTACGGCAATGGACACGGCCGCGTTCATCGGTAACTTCGCAGGCGCCGAGCCGTGGGAAGTCCAAATCAAGGGCGGCACATGGCTTGTAGTATTGAACCACGGCGTAACCGATGACAAAGGCGACGACTACGCCATTGACCCTGCCGACATCAAGAAAATTTTCGAGCGAGCCATCGAAGACAAACTCTGGGTAGCACCATTCGGCACCATCGGCGCCTACTACCGCGCCCACTTTATCGTCGATGCAGCGACCTCGGCCGCCACCGATGACGGCTTCACCGTGAGCTGGAAAATCCCGAACGAGCACATGCCGGCAAGCGTTCCACTGCGCGTGAAAATCGACACCAAAAGCGTCGGCGAAAATGTTGTCGTCGAACAGGACGGACAAAAGATTACCCCCGAAAGCGACGGTTCCTACATCATCGAATTCATGTCGAAAAGTCTCAAGGTGCGTAAAGCAGGCGCAGGCGATACGCCGAGCGATTCTACGACGCATCCCCAAGACACAACTGCAACACCCCCAGCAGATTCAACGAAGGACTCCTCAACGGCCCTCCCGAAAATTCAATTAGGCAACTTGCAGAACACCGTCTATACAAAGTTCACGCTATTCGACCTGAACGGCAACCGCATCGGCACAGTCCGCGATTTCACTGTGCCAGAAAGCTATCCCAAGGGCACGTACATCATCCGCGCCGAAGCCAAAGGCCAAGCAGCCATTACAAAGAAAGTTTCGCGATAAATTTTATATTTTGGGGCTATGAATAAAGAAAATTTATTAGTAGTCCCCACAATAAAGTTCGTTCCCTTTCGCAAAGACAACATTCTCCGTAAATTCGAGACCTCATTTCGAATAAAAGATACGGAACTGAAAATCAGCGTCGCGTCCGCATTTTACCCTGCAACGGCAGGAATTTGCCAAAACATATTTGAGCCGCACTGTTTTACCGAAAGAAAAAGCCTAGACAAGACCTCCAACAGCAAAGGATTTTCGGATTTGGCGGAAGGCCTAATTGACATGTACATATCATTAGCCAGCAAAAAGAATTTAGAACAAGTCCAGAAAAAAGTCAAGCGGCTGCAGTGCGTACCCATTTTTCAAGACCCCCTAGCCATTCTAGTAAACAAGAACAATCCTATAAAAGGACTTAATTTATCGCAACTCAAGAATATCTACTTAGGGAAAATCCAGAATTGGCAAGAAGTCGGTGGCGAAGACTTGGCCATCCATAATTACCAGCTAACTGCAGAAAAAAACGTCAGCCGCAATGCGTTTAACCTCGGCATTACAGAAAAAGAACCGGCAAATTTACCACAAAGCGATATCGAAGCAATGCCGGATCTCGTCAATATTATCGGAGACAACCCCAACAGCATCGGAAACATCTTCTGGTCGTATTACGCCCGTATGTACGCATCCGTCCATACGCGCTGCATCACCATCGACGGAGTTCCGCCCACTTCAAAAGACTATCCTCTGCGTTTCGATATCTGCATGTACTACGATGCGGACAACCCCAAAACGCAATTGCACCGGCTAGTCGAATATCTCGCTTCAGAAGAAGGCAAAAAGCTAATAGAATTCGCTTACCAAAGCGAACGGCAAGTCCTTTAATCAAAAAAAGCCGGGGCTTTCGCCTCGGCTTTTTGCAATTCAAATTTGACGCGGATTACTTCACGTTGACGCGGCGCATGTTAGAACCGACACGAACGATGTAAGAACCAGCCATCGGAACGCGAACATTCATGTTGTCGCTGAGAGCGATACCAGAGGAAATGACCTTGCCCATGATGTCATAGACACCGAACACGCTACCGGCCTTGATGCCATTGATCTGGATCTGCATACCAGCGGTTTGGACGCTGAAGCTCGGCAACAAGGAAACCTTGTAGATAGCTTGACCCGAATCCGGCGGAGCAACAGTGGTATCCTTCGGCGGAACCTTCGGTTCGATCTTGAGGCCAGTGATCTTGGTGTAATCAATCACCTGCTTGCTATCATCGAGGAATTCGACAGCCTTGATGGAAATTTCACCGATACCGCCCTTGGCATCCTTGACTTCCCACTTGATACCCTTGATGTGCTCGAGAATTTCGGCACCTTCAGGAGCGTTGTTCCTGCTAACCCAGTCGAGGATGTCAATCTTGTCGCCACCGGAGACGCCCATGAAGCCGTAATCATACGGAGTCATGTCATAGACGACTTCCTTGTAATCAGAGGAGTTGTCCACGTAAATGCCCGGTTCAGAACCAGCACCAGCATTTTCAAGTTTCTTTTCTTCGTTTTCATCCGTGATGGTATTGAGGATAGCCATGCGAATCGGGCCCGAACTCTTGGCTGTCACGCGGATATACTTGACGCCGAGAGTCTTGAAGTTAACACCGCAGCTCTTGTCCTTCTTGCATTCGTCCTTCTTGAAGGAGACTGCGATACCGGCAGACGGATACTTGAGAAGACCGGCCTTAGCCTTTTCTTCGGTCCATTCCGGTTCCGGGCCAATTTTCATAGAAGCATGGGCAATGTAAGAACCGTCTCCCATCTTGAAAATCGGAGAAGATCCAGAATCCGGAAGCATCTCCGTACCGATGCCGAGCTTATCATGGTATGCACCCCAGTTCCAGAGACCCGAGACGGAAACCGTCGTGTCACCGAATTCCTGTTGTTCACCATCGCCAAGCTTAATGGACGGAGCCTTGGACGTATCCGGAGTGAACTTGGTAAAGCCATCCGTTTTGTAAAGGTTCGGCATGTTACCTGTCACGAGGAGGAGGTAAATCATGTTCAAAGTAGCCGGATAGTACTTTTCACCCGGGTTAGAACCTTCACCGCACCCATCAGGCTTGGAGCAGCTCTTTTGTTCAACAAGGACCTTATAGACAGTGGTCAAATAGGTCTTTGCGTCTTCAGTATCGAAAGAA
This sequence comes from uncultured Fibrobacter sp., assembly GCA_946413655.1. Classification (GTDB taxonomy): domain Bacteria; phylum Fibrobacterota; class Fibrobacteria; order Fibrobacterales; family Fibrobacteraceae; genus Fibrobacter. The sequence goes on from CAMKLO010000023.1 coordinate 4,556, forward strand.
GACACTGCAAGGCCGAGACCGCCGGAGAACGTAGAGGAAACGAAGTTGCGGATATCACTTTCGTCAGCTTCATAAGTGTTCTTGCTGTCAACCCACTTATAACCTGAATTCACACCACTGGCAGTGCGAGTCGCCGGGATAAGCCAATCCATGACCTTCTTATTGAAAGACTGAGCCTTCGAATCGCCATACCAGTAGTAAGCCATGGCCATACGCCACGGAGTACGAGCTGCGTCATCATAGAAACCGATATCGTTAGAAACGGCTGCAGACGTCGTTCTCGGCTTGTGGGAATTCCAGTCGCACCAGTCCGGAACAAGGCCGGTCTTGCTATCCTGGCAAGCGCTCAAATCGGTATAAGCCTGAGAAATAACGCCCGACCAAGAACCGCCATTAACATCCTGGAAAAGCTGGAAGTTGGCCGTTGCCGCATAGCTCGGGTTGAATGCGTCATTCCACTGGTTACCCGGCTTAATCTTGTTGCCACTGATATCGTTGGATGCAATCCAGGAGATAATCGACTTGGCATCGTTCAGGTAAGAACCGCCCCACTGCTTGGAAGCCATCACGAGAGCGAGAGCCGCATCGAAGTCAGCGTCGGATGCAGAACCAGAACCAGCTTGGCAACCGACACGCCAGTTCATACCGCCACCGTTACCGCCATTGGACTTCCAAGTGCCGTAGAGCTTGTCGAACACGCTCTGGTCATCCATATAGACAGAAATCAACATACCATAAGCAATAGCTTCGGAAACGGTAGAGCAAGTTCCTTCAGGAGCATAGACCCAGCCTTGGCTAGCATTATACCAGGCTTTTTTCCAGGATTCGTAGTGTTGCTTGATGACATCAGTGTTGGCATATTCGATGATATGACCGTGCGGGTATTTCATGTTCTGCGGGAACGGAAAACTTCCTGCAGAAGCAGTCACTGCGGCTGCGGCTGTAACGCCCAGCATCACTTTGAACATTTTCTTCATATGAATTCCTTTTTAAAAAAAGATTTCACCCATCCAATATAAAAGATAGTTTGAATCACCCTTAAAAAACAAGGGCACTTTTGTAAAAGTGTGGATATAATGCCTAAAATCACACTCTTAGACACCGTATTAAAGGAAGTTACATTTTTCTTACGTCAAAACCTTGAAAATATCTAGATTTAGGGGTATATTGTATTGGGGAAAAAGGAAAAAGGATATGGACGAAAAGCGCCCTCTTATACTTATCGTTGACGATGTGGCCTTGAACAGATCATTGCTGTCCGACATTCTTCGCGACAAGTACGATATCATCGAAGCCCAAAACGGTAACGAGGCTTTGCTTTTCCTGAGAGAGAAAACCTACGAAATATCCCTAGTACTCCTCGACTTGGTCATGCCCGAAAAGGACGGCATGGAAGTGCTCTCCATCATGAACAAGAACGGCTGGATCAAGGAAATTCCGGTCATCATGATTTCGGTGGAAAATTCCCATTCGCTCATCGAAGGAGCCTATTCGCTCGGCGTTACCGATTTTATCGAAAAACCGTTCGACGAAATGGTCCTCTTGAACCGCATCGTCAACACAATACGCCTTTACACCAAGCAAAAAAATCTCTCGAATCTGGTCCTGAATCAAATCTACGAAAAGACGCGCAACAACAGCATGATGGTGACAATGCTCAGTCACATCGTGGAGTTCCGCAACGGCGAAAGCGGACTTCACGTGCTGCACATCAACACCATTACAGAAATGCTCCTAAGCGAACTTTTACGCCGAAGTGACAAATACAAAATCAACAGGGACGACATCGGCATCATCTGCACGGCATCGTCCATGCACGATATCGGCAAGATAACCATTCCAGACGCCATTTTGAACAAGCAGGGCAAACTTACCCCCGAAGAATTCAACATCATGAAGGAGCACGCCCTCAACGGTGCCCTGATGCTCAATTCCGTACCGTTTACGAAAAACGAACCATTGATGAAATACGCCTACGAGATTTGCCGTTGGCACCACGAACGGTACGACGGCTGTGGATACCCAGATGGTCTCAAAGGTGACGAAATCCCGATAGCAGCCCAAATTGTTTCAATTGCAGACGTCTATGACGCACTTACCGGCGAACGATGCTACAAGCCCGCGTTCACGCACGAGAAAGCACTTGAAATGATCCACAACAACGAATGCGGCGTATTCAACCCGCTCCTGATTGAATGTCTTGATGCCATCGAAGACAACCTCGTCAATTCGCTGCAAACTTTCGACTGGAGCAAACAGGCCGACAAGGATTTTTTCTACATCGCAGATTCCATGATGAAAGACCAGGAACACCCCATATACAACCAGGCATTCAGGCAATTCATCATCGAACGCAAGAAGAGCAATTTCTTCGAATCCATGCTGGACGACATTTCGTTCGAATACACCTACACTCCGTCCATAATGAAGTTCTCCCCCACAGCATCAAGAAAACTCGGGCTGCCAAGAACCATTACGGAAGACGACAAAGCGCAAACATCAAGCATCAACAACATCAATTGGAAAAAATTAAAGAGTATCCTGCAAAATCACCCAGTCCCCGAAGAAAAGCCAATCCGCACCCGGACAAACCTTTCCATAGACGGAAAGGACGCCCCCTGCCAAGTTTCGTTCCTTCAAATTTGGAAAGGAAGCCCAAACAACAAGCCCACTCTTTCGTCCGTCTATGGACATATCGATGTTTTACACTAACGAAGGATTTCTCATGACCCTTTTCGAATTCTACAACTCCCTCGGCGAATCCCTTGACGAAGTCCTTGGCAGGCTACGCCTGGAATCGCGCATTGCAAAGTACCTTGGTCTTTTCCTCAACGACCCCAGTTTTGACGAACTCAAGAACGCTTTTGCAAAGAACGATGCAAAGACTGCATTCCGTGCAGCGCACACGCTCAAAGGCGTTGCCGCAAACCTCGGATTAAACAAACTTTCGAGTTCGAGCAGTGTGCTGACCGAAGACTTGAGGCCGGGTTCTTTTACCGCAAACTCGCAAGACCTTCTAGAAAATGTCGAATTAGATTATATCGCCGCCGTTGAAGGAATCAAGCAGTTGAATTAGTTAGTAGTTAGTAATTAGTAGTTAGTAGTTAGTAGTTAGTAGTTACTAGTTACTAGTTACTAGTTAATAGTTACTAGAGATTGTAATAAGAACATTTCTAGTAACTAGTATCTTGGAACTCAGAACTCTTAACTAAACAGATCCTCTTATTTCTTGAGAAACTTCTTTAACGCGTCTTCGAGTTGCGCGATGATAATCGGCTTGGACAAGTGTCCATCCATCCCAGCCTCTAGCGACTTATGACGGTCCTCGTCAAAGGCGTTTGCAGACAAAGCTATAATCGGGATATGCTTATCCGGGAACATTTTGCGGATCTTGCGCGTAGCCTCGAACCCGTCCATTACCGGCATCTGGATATCCATCAAAATGCAATCGTAATAATCAGGCCCCTTTTCTTTTAAACGTTCTATGGCAATGGAGCCATCTTCTGCCGATTCGACGACAACGCCCGCATTTTCAAGAGCATCTCTTGATATTTCGAGATTCAAATCGTTGTCTTCGACAACGAGAACTTTGAAACCTTCGAAAGAAATCGATTCTTTTTCGGAGTATCCAAAACGAACCTGTTCCACCGCTTCCGGATTTTCTTGCAAGCGCAAAGGAACGCGAATCGTAAACGTGGAACCGCGCCCCTCTTCACTATCGACTTCAATGGAACCATCCATCATGTCGATAATGCGCTTGGAAATAGCAAGGCCGAGGCCAGTTCCCTGCTGTTTGCTGACCGTAGAAGTTCTTTCGCGTGAAAATTCGTCAAAGAGATGTTTCTGGTATTCCTCGCTCATGCCAATGCCGGTATCTTTGACAACAAATTCATACATACCGAAACCTTCACGGTCCGATGGTACCTGAGAAACATCAACCGAAACGAACCCGCCTGAAGGCGTGTATTTCACGGCGTTCGAAGCAATATTGATAAGCACCTGGTTCAACCGCAAGTAATCGACATAAACATAGTGGTCTTGGATATCGTGACGTACAAATCGGAACCCCACGTTTTTCTTTTCAGCAAGCGACTTGAGCATTGGCACATAGTCGTCGCCATTTTCATCAATATTAATGGGGTTCAAGTCCAATTCCACCTTACCGCTTTCGATGCGAGACATGTCCAGCACGTCGTTGACCAAAGACAAAAGATGTTCGCTCGAAAGCTTAGATTTGTTCAGGCAATCCAGTGCCTTGCCTTTGTCTTCAATATTCTTGATGGCCATGTCGGTAAAGCCAATCATAGCATTCAGCGGCGTGCGTATGTCATGCGACATGTTGAAGAGGAATGCGCTTTTTGCCTTGTTCGCCAGTTCCGCTTTTTCAAGGTTTGCCATTTCGCGTTTAGTCTCGGCATCGACACTGTGGAAACCGGCAATCACATGATTTTTGAAATTTTCATCCTTGACAAATTTAATTTGATAGTAAACATCTTCGCCATTGATTTGCAACCTGAAGTTGACAAAGTACATGTGTTCCTTATCGACCATTTCAAGGACCTTGGCGGGTTCCGTTGCTGTGCAGAACGCTTCGCGGTCGGCAGGGTGCACAAGTGTATTGACAAGGATTTCCAAACGTTTCCCGAAGTTGTCAATTTTGGACCAGCCGGGAATGTACCTTTCGAACAAAGGGTCAAAGCGATAATGCGCCTCGGCAAGAGTCTCGTAATCGACATAGACAACACAGCCAAAGTCATCGGACAGGCCGGAAATCACGGCCATGTCTCGGTTCGATACCACCTGGCGTTCGGCCTTCGCGGTTTCTTCTTCATTGACGTTTTCGAGAGTCACGACGATGTGGTTGTCGGAATCAGGAGTTTTAGCGGCTTTCAAACGGTAAAACACTGCTTGTCCGTCTATCAAAAAACGGAACGCCACCGACACGGCCCTATCGTGTTCCAAAGCGTTCAGCAAATTGTCTTTACAAATAAAATCCTTTACCGCATTCCAATCTTCCCGGACAACAACTTTTTCTAGCGCAAGTTCGAGCCCTTCAAAAAAATCCAAGCTCATTTTGGCATCGAGCGTCTTCATGACACCCTGGGCGCTAAATTCGATAAAGGAATTGTCATCGATATTGACATAGTAAATGTTGTCAAAGCCATCGCCCAGTGTATTCGCGATATCGGAATACTGTTCCAGTTCCTGCAAATGAATCTTGAAATCCATCTGCTCGGTCACGTCAACGCCACAACCTTCAAGACGCACACCGCGCGTGTATTCGTTATTACGCCCCCCATGGCTCCTGATGAAAATAATGCCACGGGTCTGATGATTCCAGGCGTATTCCAGTTCAGACATTTCACCACGAGTCATTTGCTCGATGGATTCGGCAAACGCTTCGTAATACGAAAGGTCAATGTTATTGCACCATAAATTGTAGAGGTCTTCGGGGAGAGTTTCTTCGGGCAAGCCTAAAATCTGGAGAAAGGCTTTGTCGGCATACATTCTAGGAGGTTTGCCACTATCTAGCTCGATTGTCCATAGACCAACACCTGCACTCGAAAGAAGTGCATGCGTCAAGTCCGAAGTCTCGAGGCAATCCATGGTATTTTCTCCTACTAATTTCCACTGAACAACCCGTTACGGTCGTCCCTTGATATAAAATACACTTATTTTTTTCAAAACAAAGCCGAGCATCGGCAAAAAAAGCTATTTAGAACGCTTTTACTTAGTTACTAGTTAGTATTACTAGTGGATGCAATAAGAACGTCTCTAGTTAGCAGTGGATCCTTCACGTTTGTTCAGGATGACGCTCTTCACGGCTCACCGCTAACGGCCTACTTTTCTTACGCCAGATTTTGAATTCCATGTAAAGCGTGCTCACGGTATAGATGAAAATGAGCAGGAGAATGGTATTTTTCGGGCAGTTCAAGTTGCAAATGCCCCACGCAAACGTGATGATGGGCAGATGAATCAAGTAAGGGTAGAAAGAGGCGCGACCGACACGTCGCACAAGCGGGATGCAGAAGAATCTCGCCAAAAAGCCCTTGCCCGAAAGGAGACTCAGCACAAACATGCCGTAAATGAAAATCGGGAGGCTATGGTGCATAAAGTAATTGTATCCGGCATTCATGCCCGGACGCATAAGGAAAAGGCTCCCATACAAAGCAAGGAGCAAAAGCGCCTGCGCAATACCGCTCACGTAGTTTTTCTTGAGCCAGCCGAAAGCGCCCTCGCTGTAAAGGCGGTAAAGCACCATGCCGAACAAATATTCAAAAACGCGCACCGGCGCAAACATGTGAAAAAAGCGGTACTTCGCATCAAACCCGTTAAACCACAGATTACCGGTATTGCCAAACACAACAGCCCAAAGAAGTCCCGGAACGAACACGGCACCGAAAAGCACCCAGAGCATCCGGCGGTTCTGCTTAAAAAGCCAGCGACTGAACCACGGCGTAATGGCGTAGCAAAGGAAAAAGCTCGTCAACGACCACGAAGGTTCATTCAGTTTCATGCCCAAATCCGGGGCGATGGACCACGTGAGCGTGAGATGCATGAACAGGCTCCGCCACGGATGGAACATTTTCGATAACCCGGTCGATGCACAATCTCCTATTTCGGAAAGTGCAGGCAAATGTGAATAACCGCTATACCTGAACACGACAAACACGAACATCAGGAGCGTCATGAAGAAATGCAGCCGGTAGAGTTTTGCAATGCGGCTGAACATAAAGGGAATTACCGGAATTCGGCGTTCCGGGTCGCTGAACTTGCTTGCGAAGAGGAACCCTGCCAGCACGTAAAAAATGCCAGCAGCAAAAGCGGGGGCCGTTATAATGGGCATCAACCACTTGCAGTCGGACAAGTAGGTAATGGCGCTAGAACTGCCCAGGTGGAGCATCACGATATTGAGGCTCGCCAACAGGCGCAGGCCGTCTATAGCTGGGAAGTAATTCGCTGGTTTCGGCATTTCGAAGTGGAAATTTAGAAAAAACGCAGATGACACAACCCCATTCCCGAGCTTTTTTCTTAAATTAAAAATATACCGCCACAAGGTATTAAGAAACGAGAAAATCAAAATTTGGCCATGAACAGCAAGCGGGCAAATATTTTAATTGTCGATGACGATGCCATGAACAGGACCGTACTTTCGGATCTGCTATGCGACGAATATGACATTATCGAAGCCAAAAATGGTGACGAGGCCATCCAGATTCTCGAAAAAGACGCAAAAGACATCACACTTGTTTTACTCGACATAATCATGCCCGGACGCGATGGACTGGAAGTCCTTGAGATCATGAACGAAAAAGGATGGATCAAAGGAACTCCGGTCGTCATGATTTCTGCCGAAACGTCCTGTGCTCAGGTAGAAAAAGCATTTGCCCTGGGGGTCACGGATTTCATCTACCGCCCGTTCGACCAGATGGTCGTTCAAACCCGGGTCCGCAACACAATCCGCCTTTACATCAAGCAAATGCAACTGTCCGAGTTGGTTACAAACAAAATATACGAAAGGACCAGAAACAGCGACATGTTGATTTCCATTTTAAGCCAAATTGTGGAATTCCGCAACGGCGAAAGCGGACAACATGTCAAGCACATTTCAACGCTTACCGACATTCTGCTCCGGGCTTTGCTCAAACGAACCCATAAATACAACATCACCGAAGAAGACATCAACACCATAGCGACCGCGTCGGCAATGCACGATATCGGAAAAATTACGATTCCCGGCGAAATTCTGAACAAGTCAGGGCAATTGACTCAGGAAGAAGTGCAAATCATGAAGCAACATTCCATGAACGGCGCCAGAATGCTCGAAGGCATGCAGGTTTTCAAGAACGAATCGCTGATGAAATTCACCTATGAAATTTGCAGATGGCATCACGAACGTTGGAATGGCAAAGGCTATCCCGACGGACTTGAAGGGGACAACATCCCTATCGCCGCCCAAGTCGTTTCCCTTGCCGATGTCTATGACGCGCTGACAAGCGAACGCTGCTACAAGAAGGCGTTCTCTCATGAAAAAGCACTCGACATGATCCGCAACAACGAATGCGGAGTCTTCAACCCCCTACTTTTGGACAGCCTCAACGATGTCGCTGACAGTTTGCCCTCCGAAATGAACGAAAAGAATATAGGCCGATTGAGCGACGCCAACTTTGCAAAAATCGCAAGGTCTTTCTTTGAAAACGAAAGCGAGAAACAAGACAACATTGTTCTCCAGCAGTTCAACAACGAGCACAAAAAAAGTCTGTTTTTCGAGTCATTCCAAAAAGACTTCGCTTTCGAATACACTTACGATCCGTCTGTACTAAAGATATCATCCAACGGAGCAAAAATTCTCGGTACCCCGCAGGATATTGTGGAACCGGAAAAAAGGCGCGTATTTTGGGATACTTTTGGACGAAGCAACTGGAGCGCTTTTTCGAAGTTGCTTTTCGACTCACAACATAACAACGACACATTCAGTTTCTGTTGCGAAATTACAGTCAAAGGCCAAAAGAGACCTTGCAAGATAAAGGCCTTGCAGGTATGGAACAGGCTCCATTCCAAAAAGCCGTTGCTCATGTCCCTTTATGGCTGCGTAGAATTCCTGAACAAATAAAACCATTTATTGAACAAAAAACCTTCGAGCGTTACCTCGAAGGCTTTTGGGTTTATAAATTCCCTTTTGAGAATTATGGATTAGGAAATCCTTTTAGCGAGAAACACGAACAGACTTCACTGCGCCATTTTTCACGGAACGGAGCAGATAGACGCCCTGAGTCTTGATGTCGCTCGTGGTCTTGAGCGTGTTCACAGCTTCGTCCATTGTGTAAGCTCTCATGCGACCGAGACGCACGCCGTTCACGTCAAAGACATCGTAGGCGCCAAGCACCGGAGTTTCCATGTGGATTTTCGTCTGGATGGCTTGACCCGGGTTATCGCCACCTTGGCCCGGATTGTCACCACCTTGACCGGGATTATCGTTACCCTTATTCTCCGGATCAGCAGCATCCTTGCCTTCAACAAAGTTGAAGTAGTCGATATCAAACCCAGCACCGGTCACATCCATGCGGAGAACATGTTTGCCTTCAGGAAGGGTAATGTTCGCCTTTACATTGCTGAAGTTGTCAAGACTTGTTCCGGAAAGAGCAACCTTTTCAACAGCAACCTTGCCATCGACGGAAAGCGAGAAGCTGGAAGTTGAATTATCCGTTGCGACAGAAGCAAATACGGTATAGTCGCCAGCCTTCTTCACATCGATAGTCCATTCATACCAGTTACCTTTTTCATTGTGGCCCAAGACAACACCGGTAGCCTTCTTATACAAGTCAGCTTTCGTGTCTTTGCGGTAATCGGAGTCACCGTGCTTTTTGTCATCATCGTTGTAAGAATCATTGCTTGTACCGTCCTCATTCTTGCCCTGGCCCGGCTTATCGAAGTCTTCAACTTCGACCTTGCCCGGAATGGCAATCGGAGAACCCTTGAACGGTTCTTGCGGAACTGGTTCCACCGAGGAGACTTCACCCGTAGCAAGGCCGGTCGTGTTGACACCCTTGTTAGACTTCAGGTATTCCTTCAGCCATGTCATGGCCGGACGGTCCTTGTTGTCCTTGATAATACCGGATGTACCGTCATTCCATGTAGCGCCGTAGATATAGCCCCAAATGGTGATACCGGCAATATGTTCATTCTCCATAAAGTAGGAAATCTGTTCCTGATAGCACTGTTTCTGGACGTTGTCGTTGTTTGTGAAGATATCGTATTCGCTAATGAACAACGGAATCTGGGTCTTGTTCCAAATTTCTTCAATGGTGCTCTTCAGAGTGTTGATGCTCAAGCAGGAGCCGCCACCACCGGTACCGCCAGTGCCACCGCCCTGGCTCATCATGTCGTGGGCCTGCAAGCCGTAGGCATCCACCGGAGCATTAGCTTTCTTCAGTTTCTGAATAAGGTCGATACCTTCGTTTTTCTGCCACTGGACGGTATTGTAGTCGTTATAAATCAAGATTGCCTTCGGCCAACGTTCGCGGGCCATCTTGAATGCCGTTTGCACGAATTCATAGTTGCCGTTATCGCCACCAAGAGCGGCAACAATGTTGTTGCCCCCCTGCGAACCGTAAGCGGAATGGTACTTGCCACCCGACTTGATGGCTTCGTTCACCACGTCGATCATTTCGAGTTCGGGGTAATGTTGCTTGACAGCATCCATCCAGGCGGTAATTGCCTTCTTGGTTTCATCGGCACTAAGACCGTTCAGCCAGTTCGGGTACTGGGAGCCCCACACCAAAGCATGGAACTTGAAGTGGCCACCGTTTTTCTTAGCCCAATTAAAGGCAGCATCGCAACCGCTCCAGTTGTAACGGCCACGAGAGCCTTCAATGGACGCCCACTTACATTCGTTTTCGGCGGTAATTTGGTTCCACAGTTGCGTAAAGTCGCTACGCACCTGGCCGCGAGTCGTAATGTTACCGACGAACTTTGCTGCGCCATCAGCCAAGCCGGGACCAGCAAAAGCATTAACGGCACCGCCCAAAAGTGTAGCGGCGACCAAACTTTTAATAAGTTTTGAGCTCATAATCCACAATCCTCATAGGTTAAATACCCATACAACCTCTATAAACATATTATTGTTTTGAGAAATCGCCCCAAAAACGCAAAAATTTATCGTTGACAAAATGTAATGGAATTTTGTCAACACCTCGAAAAACTCTGTTTACGGGCATAAAAAGAACCTTCGAGGAGGGTACCTCGAAGGCCTTTGGGTATTTAAGGCTCCCCTTGAGGTGGGGAGTTATGGATTAGGAACTTTTTTAACGAGCGACACGGACCGATTTCACAGCACCATTCCTCACGGAGCGGAGCAGATAGATGCCCTGAACCTTGATTTCGCTTGTGTTCTTGAGCGTATTCACGGCTTCGTCCATGGTGTAGGCCATCATGCGGCCGAGACGGACGCCATTCACGTCAAACACATCGTAAGCACTGAGGACAGGGGTTTCCATGTGAAGTTTCGTCTGGATTGCTTGCCCCGGATTGTCGCCACCTTGGCCTGGATTATCGCCACCCTGGCCCGGATTATCGCCACCCTGGCCCGGATTATCGCCGCCTTGGCCTGGATTGTCGCCGCCCTGGCCCGGATTATCGCCACCTTGGCCTGGATTATCGCCACCTTGGCCTGGATTGTCGCCGCCCTGGCCCGGATTATCGCCGCCTTGGCCCGGATTGTCGGCAACTTCGCCCTTTACAAAGTTGATGTAGTCGATGTCGAAGTATTCCTTCGTTACTTCCATGCGGAGAATGTGCTTACCAGCCGGGAGAGTCACCTTCTGCTTCACGTCGGCGAAGTCATCGAAGCTTTCGCCTGTAACCGAGAATTCGCCAACAGACTTGCCATCGATGGAGAGAGTGAATGTTCCCTCGCCTTTCGTAGCGGCAGAAGCAATAGCAGTGTAGTCACCGGCTTCAGCAATGTTGACCGTCCATTCAAGCCAGTCACCAGTATTGTTGTAGCCAGCGGCAACGCCAGTACCCTTAGCGTACAGGTCAACGCCGGTATCCTTGCGGTAATCGGAATCGCCCTGGTTCGTGGCATCGTCACCATAGGATTCATTGCTTGTTCCGTCGTCATTCTTGCCCTGGCCCGGCTTATCGAAATCTTCAACTTCGACCTTGCCCGGAATAGCAATCGGAGAGCCCTTGAACGGTTCCTGCGGAACAGGTTCCACCGGAGTGACAACGCCAGTGTTGAGGCCGGTCGTATTGACGCCCTTGTTCTTGGAGAGGTAATCCTTGAGCCAAGTCATTGCCGGGCGGTCATTGCCGTTCTTGATGATACCGGAGTTACCGTTGGTAACCCAGGTTGCGCCATAGACGTATCCCCAAAGGGTGATACCGGCAATGTGTTCATTTTCCATGAAGTAGGAAATCTGTTCCTGATAGCACTGTTTCTGGACGTTGTCGTTTTCAGTACCGATATCGTATTCAGAAATGAACATCGGAGTCTGGGTCTTGTTCCAAATTTCGCTAATGACACTCTTGAGAGTGTTGATGTTCAAGCAGCCGCCGCCGCCACCGGTACCACCAGCGCCACCGCCCTGAGTCATCATGTCATGAGCCTGCAAACCGTAAGCGTCAACCGGAGCACCATTTTTCTTGATGGTGTTGATAAGATCAATACCTTCGTTCTTTTGCCACTGAACGGTATTGTAGTCGTTATAAATCAAGATTGCCTTCGGCCAGCGTTCACGAGCCATCTTGAAAGCGGTCGTCACGAACTGGTAGTTACCGCCGTTATCGCCACCGAGAGCGCCAATAATATTGTTGCCTTTACCATATCCAGAGTGGTAGTTGTTGTTACCCGTACGGATAGCTTCGTTCACCACGTCAATCATTTCGATTTCGGGATAATGATCCTTGACGGCATCGAACCAAGCAGTAATAGCCTTCTTGGTTTCGTCAACGCTAAGGCCATTCAACCAGTTCGGATACTGGGAGCCCCACACCAATGCGTGGAACTTGAAGTGACCGCCATTGTTCTTAGCCCAGTTATAGCAGGCATCGCACCCCGACCAGTTATAACGACCGCGGGAGCCTTCGATAGAAGCCCACTTACATTCGTTTTCTGCGGTAATCTGGTTCCAGTACTTGCCGAAGTCGCTCTGGACCTGACCGCGAGTTGTAATGTTACCGACAAACTTAGCTGCACCATCAGCCAAGCCCGGACCGGCAACAGCACTAACTGCACCGCCCAAAAGCGCTGCAGATACAATACCTTTTATGAAATTTGATTTCATAGTCCACATCCTCATAGGTTTAAAAATCCCATACAACCATTTTAAACATATTTCCGTTTTTTTTTATTAGCTTTTGAACGAAACCAAGTATCGTGGATAAAATGTCCATAACGGATTGTTTATAAAGCCGACTCCGAAAAAACATTAAGGCGGACATAGCGTCAAAAAAGAACCTTCGAGTGTTACCTCGAAGGCCTTTGGGTATTTAAGGCTCCCTTTTGAGGAGTTATGGATTAGGAAAAATCTATTAGCGGGCGACGCGGACGGACTTCACAGCACCATTCTTCACAGAGCGGAGCAGGTAAATACCCTGGACCTTGATTGCGCTGGAATTCCTGAGCGTCATCGAGGCTTCTTCCATGGAGTAAGCGCTCAAGCGGCCGATGCGGACACCGTTCACGTCAAAGACGTAGTAGTCGCCCAATACCGGGGCTTCCATATGGATGCTCGTTTGGATAGCATCTGAACCTGGGCCCGGCGGATTTTCATTTCCACTGCCACCCGGATTCGGCGCGTCCTTGCCGGCCACGAAGTTGAGGTAGTCTATATCGAAGAACTGGGTCGTCACCGCCATGCGGAGGATATGCTTGCCAGCCGGGAGCGTCACGTTAGCCTTGACATCCTGGAAAGAGTCCCAGCCAGAGCCAGTCACAGCAACCTCGCCCACGGACTTTCCATCGACAGAGAGGGTAAATGCGCCCGAGCCATCAGCGGCAACAGAAGCATACACAGTGTAGTCGCCGGCTTCCTTCACGTCAACAGAGTATTCGAACCAGTCGCCCGTATTGTTATAGCCCAAGATAACGCCGGTCGCCTTTTTGTAAAGGTCTGCATCCGGAGCATCCGCCTTGCGGTAATCGGAATCACCGTGGTTTTCGCTATCGCCATCGCTATAAGAGACGTTGCTCACGCCATCAGTTTCACCGACGCCCGTAATATCAAAGTCTTCGACTTCAATTTTGCCCGGGATTGGCAACGCTGAACCCTTGAACGGCTTGCGCGGTACAGGCTCAGGCGGAACATACGGAGCGAAAAGGCCTGTGTTGTCCTTACCATCCTTGAGGTGCTGCTTGAAGTAGTCCTTGAGCCATGTCATAGCAGGACGATCCTGATTGTTCTTGATGATACCGGAGTTTCCGTTCGTGGTCCAAGTGGCTCCATAGATGTAGCCCCAAAGTGTGATGCCTGCGACTTGCGGAGATTCCCAAAATACGGGAATTTGTTCAGAATAGCGTTGTTTCTGCTGGTTGTCGTTATCCGTACCGATATCGTATTCGGTAATGAAAAGCGGCATCGGTTCGCCCTTGGCATTCTTGACGCTTGTCTGAATCTTGTTCAAGGCGCTCTTGAATTCGTTCGCGCTCATGTCGGTCAAGTCATGGGCTTGCTGACCATAAGCATCAACCGGAGCTCCGTCCTTGACAATTTGGTTCACCAGTTGGATACCTTCATTTATCTGCCACCTGAAAGTATTATAGTCATTGTAAATGAGGATAGCTTTCGGCCAACGTTCACGGGCCATTTTGAAAGCAGTAGTAACGAACGCGTAATTGCCGCCGTTATCGCCTCCGAGAGCCGGAATAATATTGTTGCCTTTTCCGTAGGGAGAATGATAGTTGTTGTTGCCGGTACGAATAGCTTCATTCACCACGTCAATCATTTCGAGATCGGGGTAACGTTCGGCGACAGCATCGAACCATGCGGTAATAGCCTTCCTGGTTTCATCGGCGCTAAGTCCGTTCAGCCAATTCGGATACTGGCCGCCCCACACGAGAGCGTGGAACTTGAACTTGCCTCCGTTCTTTTTCGCCCAGTTATAGCAAGCATCGCAACCGCTCCAGTTGAAACGACCGCGGGAACCTTCAATAGACCCCCACTTGCATTCGTTTTCAGCGGTAATCTGGTTCCAATAAGTGCCAAAGTCACTCCGAACCTGACCACGAGTCGTAATATTGCCGAGGAACTTGGCTCCACCATCGGCTAAGCCAGGCCCTGCAAAGGCATTTACTGCACCACCAAAAAGTGCAGCGGATACAAAACCCCTAATGATTTTTTTCATCATTATTCTCATCCCAACAAGTTAAACGTCCCACACACATTTATGAACATATTCTCTTGATTTCAGAAAAAGCATTAGACAACTCTATCTTCTCTTGATAAAAAATCCATAAAGGAAAATTTACTTCCGAGCAATGCCAATACAATCTGCAGATCAAATAACAGAAAACTTCAAAAAAAGAACCTTCGAGCGTTACCTCGAAGGCCTTTGGGTATTTAAGGCTCCCTTTGGGGGAGTTATGGATTAGGATATTTTTAGCGGGCTATACGGACAGACTTCACGGTTCCTTTTCTCACGGAGCGCAGCAGATAAATGCCCTGGACCTTAATGGCGCTCGTATGCTTGAGCATGTTCACGGCCTCATCCACAGAGTAGGCGCTCATGCGACCGAGGCGAACACCGTTGATGTCAAAGACGTCATAATCTGCGAGTTCCGGAGTAGCCATGTGAATGTTCGAGCGGATTGCATCTGAGTCCTTACCTTTTTCAATCGGTTCGGGGTCCTTTGCGTCCTTGCCCTTGACGAATGTAAAGTAGTCTACGTCGAACCAGGCGCCAGTCACGTCCATGCGGAGGATGTGCTTACCCGCCGGGAGCGTCACGTTGGCCTTGACCTTGTTGTAGTCATCGTAATTTTCTTCGCCTTCCTTGGCGGCAGGAACCGCAACTACGTCGGTAAGAGCCTTGCCATCGAGAGAGAGCTGGAAACTGGAAGTGGAGCCTGCGGCAGCCACGGCGGCAAACATCGTGTAGTCGCCCGCTTCCTTCACGTTCACGGTCCATTCGAGCCAATCGCCTTCGCTGTTGTAGCCGACGATAATGCCGGAAGCCTTCTCGTAGAGGTCGACGCCAGTATCATTGCGGTAGTCGCTGTTGCCGTGGTTTTCGGAATCGTCGCCATAAGACTGGTTGCTCGTGCCGTCGTCGTTGACGCCCTTGCCTGGGATATCGAAATCTTCGGCTTCGACCTTGCCCGGAATATCAATCGGTTCGCCCTTGAACGGGAGCTGCGGTTCGGGTTCCACCGGCGTGAAGGTCACATCGTTTTTGCCCTTGTCGAGATTTTTAGCAAAGTAATCTTCGAGCCAAGTCATTGCGGCACGCTTTCTGCCGTCCTTTTCGATAATACCGGTATTGGCAGCCCAGGTGGAACCGTTGATGTAACCCCAGATGGTGATGCCCGCGACCCAGGGGGTTTCCCACATGAACGGAATCTGGTTTGCGTAATCATTCTTTTGTCTGTTGTCATCGGCTTCGCCGATATCGTATTCCGAAACCAGAAGCGGAAGGCCCGTTTCGTTGTGGATTCTAGTCATCTTGCTTTCGAAATCATTCTTGCTCATGCCCTTGCAATCGTGAGCCTGCTGACCGTAGGCATCCACCGGAGCACCATTCTTGACGATGGTCTGCACAAGTTCAATACCTTCGTTCATCTGCCAGGAGAGCGTGTTGTAGTCGTTATAGATAAGCACAGCCTTCGGCCAGCGTTCGCGAGCCATCTTGAAAGCAGTCGTGATAAAGTCGTACTGGTGCTTGCCATTGACAACACGGTCGCCACCGAGAGCTTCGATAATGTAGGAGCCACCGCATTCCGTATCGTCGGTACTGCGGCCTTCGGCACCGGCAGCGGGCTTGCCGTAACCGGAGTGGTAGTTGTCACCAGCCCAAATGGCTTCGTTCACCACGTCGATGTATTCGAGGTCCGGGAACTTAGCCGCAACGGCATCGAACCATTCGGTAATGTACTGCTTGGTGAGTTCCACGGTAATGCCCGGATTCTTCTTTTTGCAGAGGAAGTTCGGGTACTGCGAGCCCCAAACGAGAGCGTGGAACTTGAAGTGGCGTTCGCCCGGTTTTTCCTTGGCCCACTTGTAAGCGCCTTCGCACTTGTCGTAGTTGTCCCAGGCAAATTTGCTTGTACCGCTATTGCCGTTAGAAAGGGAATGGATGGAACCCCATTTACAACCGTTTTCGGGAGTAATCTGGTTCCAGTAAGTGCCCATATCGCTACGAATTTGGCCACCTGTAGTGATATTGCCCAAAAATTTTGCACCGCCATCAGCGAGGGCGGCGTTAGCTACAGAAACAAAACCAGCAATCGCTACAATTGCTAAAGAGAGCTTTTTCATAAACCTAATCCTCATACACGGTTAATACCCATAACCATTTTAAACATATCCTCTTTTTGTGAATATGCTTAAAAGAAACAAATACATATTATTGATAAAAAGTCCATAATGGAATAGTCGCAAATGGAGATGCCCGCTCGGCGGCGGGCATGACAACACTTATTTAATGCGGTGACCAGTGAGGTCAAAACGGAGGCCGTTTTTCTCGACAAAGAGTTTGTTGCCTTTGACACGCAGGCGTGCCGCAGCGGGCGCCGTAGTGGGAAAAACGCGAGTCGCATGGAGCCCAGTGGTCTGTTCGCACTTGTCGCCTTCGCAGAATTCGAGCCAGTCGATGTTCACGTAATTGCCGACAATGAGCATTTTAAGCACATGTTCGCCAGCGGAAAGCTCGCCCACCTTAGCCTGAACGGCACTGTAACTCGACCAGTCCTCGCCCTGTGTGGCGATAATGGTATCGGAAACAGCCTTGTCGTCAATGAATAACTGCACACCGGCATTTTCAGAGGCGGTCGCCATTTGCACCCCGACTGAATAGGTCGCAGCCTTTGCCACATTGACCGTGTATTCGAGCCATTCGCCAGCATTCGTGTGGCCAACAGCATGGCCCTTGGACGCATCGGCGGAATCGAGCACGACGATATCCACGGCATCCTTGCGGTAGAAGCCACCTTCGTTATCGGAACTTTTGTCGTAGAACGAGACGCGGTTGCCTCCGATGTCATAATTTTCAGCTTCGATTTTTCCAGGGATGACCGCAGCCTTGCCAGCAATCGCTTTTCCATCCGCATCAAAGCCGCCAAATGGATCTTGTTTAGGAGGGTTCGTTTCGACCGTATCCGACCACGAAAGCTGCATGCGATCGACGCCAGACTGGTTCACGATTACGAGCTTGGTGTTTGTACCTTCGCCATCGCGCTTTGTCATGCTGTACCAGTCACCATCGCGCAGCCCCGGCCAATAGAAACTGCCCATCTGCCAATCACGCAATTGCTCCGACATGCCGCGAATATAAGCCGTGAAATAGTTGTTAGGCGGCTTATTGTAATCCATGTAGTCGTAATGCACGCCGTTCTTTTCGCCGGGACTCATGGCGCCGCCCCATTCCGTGCAAACCGTACGTTCGATATATTTGCCCACCTTGCCAGCGAAACTTCCCTTCCAGCCTTGTTCGGTAGTAATGCTCATGTTCCAGAACGTGTATTCGTGAACAGCAAAGAGGCAGCCCTCGAAACGCGAATCATCGGCAATGTCCGGAACGTTCCATGCAAGACCCGAACCATCAAGGAGAATATGGTCGCGTGGAACATCCGGGAATCTCTTGAGCCAATCTGCATATAGATTACGCAGTTCGGTCTTGTTGTACATATGCGGTTCGTTGAAAATTTCGAAATAGGCGTTCGGGTGGTCGCTGTATTTCTTGACGAGCGTTTCCCACATTTTCCACCAGTCGTTCATGTTCTTAGGTCCCGAAGGCTGGGCAGGGCCCCAGTAGCACAGAACCACGCGACCGTGTTCGAGAGCCGCGTCAATAATGCCAGAATATGAATTCAAGAAAGTGAGAACGGTAGGTTCGTTTACAGGCAAACGAACGCTGTTTATGCCAAGTACTTCTTGGAATTGTGACATGATGCGGTCAGCAGTGGCATGCGCCGACTCGTAAGTGTCCGAAAGACTCATGCCCGAAAGCACAAGAACGCCCGAGACGAAGTTATCGCGCTTATCGGCCCAGTTTACGCCACGGAACTGGTTGGTGATTGCAAACAAGTTTGCAGAGAGAATGAAAACTAAAATGAGAACTCTAAAATTAATCATAACCTCGCTCCTTTTTTTAGCCCTGATATAAAGATATTATCGAGTGACCCCAAAAAAGACATGCAATAATTAAAGTTGTTTTGTCAATTTATCAATGGGAAAAAAGCCCAGGGCAGCGAGAGCCTTGGGCTTAGAGTGAGAGGAGGAAAATGAGATATCAAGAATTCACTGGATGGGGCTAAAGCCCCAACTCTTTGGCTCGGTTATAAAAATGAGCAAGCTCATTTTTGCAACACTCGCCTTCTGAGTTGTCTCCGACTTCGCTGCGCTCAGGATGACGGAATCGCCGTGCAAAAGGCAACTAGCGGACAGAGAGTTTCAGCGTCTTTTGCTGGGAGCCGCTCTTGACGATGGCGAAGTACATGCCCGGTGCAAGCGGAGCCGACCTACCGAATTCAGCGAGGCCTTCGCCATGACCGCGTTGCGAACCGATGAACTTGCCGTCAGCGCTAACGAGGTGAACAACAAACTCTTTAGATTCAGGAGCGGTCACCATCAGCGCAATAGACGCATTCGAATACGGGATGCGGCTTACGGAGAGCAAACTCGTGCGGATTTCAGGTATTGCAATGGTCATGGCATCCGATGCGAGGCTGAACCAGTCAACGTTTGCGAGGTACGTGTCATCGCCGGAATACGTAAACGTGAGCTTTTGCTTGCCCGCCGGGAGCGTCACCTTCGCCGTGGCTTCGTACCAGTCGTTCCAACCCTTGGACTTTGCAGGATCGACACTGAGCGTTCCGAGAATTTTGCCAGCGGAATCGGTAACAGTGATAACACTTTCCTTTTCGGAACCCGTTGCGACGCGGCCCGTCAAAACATAAGCTCCTGCCGTCGAAATGTTCACGTAATACTGAGTCCAGTCGCCGTCATTAATCCAGCCGATGTTCGGAGTGCCAAGAGAATCTTCTTCAATCTGCACGCCGTCCATGGCCACGTAGTTTTCGGCTTCAATCTTGCCCGGCATTTCTAGCGGTTCAAACGGAGCGTTCGTCACTTTCAGATTGCCATCGAATTCATAGGTCTTGCCCGCCACCGTTGCGGTAGAGAACTTGTTCGTACCCGAGGTAACATTCAACGTGCTGCCTACGAGGGACTTGATGGCAACGTAAGTGAGCTTGCCGCCCTTCCAAGCCATCGAATCGATTTCGAAACCGCCACGGGCGCGGATGCCCTTGACAGAGCCGTCCTTCCACTGCGACGGGAGAGCCGGCAGCAAGTTGATTCTGTTGTTATGGCTCTGCATGAGCATTTCGTTCACGCCGGAAACAGCACCGAAGTTTCCGTCAATCTGGAACGGCGGATGCGCATCGAACAAGTTGTTGTAAGTCTTACTCGGCGTGAGAAGCATACGAATCATTCTGTAAGCGTGGTCGCCATCGTGCATACGAGCCCAGAAGTTGATTTTCCAGGCGAGAGACCAACCCGTAGCATCGTCGCCGCGCTGCTGCAGCGTAACGCCAGCGCCTTTGATCAAGTCCGGAGTTTCTTCCGGGGTAATCTGTGCACTCGGGAAAAGGCCGTACAAATGAGAAATGTGGCGGTTCTTGTTGTTCGGATCGTCCCAGTCCTGGAGCCATTCGGTAATTTGTCCGTACTTGCCGGTCTTTGTCGGCGGGAGGCGCTTGACAGTCGCTTCCATCTTGGCGCGAACATCTTCATCGACACCGAGAATCTTAGACGCTTCAATCGTATAGTTCAGCACATCGCGGATAATCTGACTGTCCATCGTCGGGCCAAAGCAAACGTTAATTCCACCATGGTCGTTTTCCGGAGAGTCGCTCGGAGCGGTCACCAAGTACTTGTTACCTGTAGTCGGTTCTTCCACAAGGCTATTCACAAAGAAGAGCGCAGCCCCCTTCATCGTCGGATAAACATCCTTGAGGTATTCCTTGTCCGTCGGGTTGTAGAGGAAATGCTCCCAAAGATGCGTGCTGAGCCAGCCAGCGCCAGACGGCCAAAGGCCCCAGGCTCCGTCAATCGGAGCAGAACGGTTCCAAAGGTCGGTATTGTGGTGTTCCACCCAGCCTTCGTTTACGCCCCAGTGAACCTTGGCGGTTTTTTCGCCCTGCGGCACCATGGATTTGATTTTGTCAATGAGCGGCCATACGCATTCTTCGAGGTTACCGGATTCTGCCGGCCAGTAGTTCATTTCAAGGTTGATGTTGGTGGTATATTTACTGCCCCAAATCGGGTTCGTGTCCTTGTTCCAGATGCCCTGCAAGTTGGCGGGTTGGCCACCCTTACGAGAACTTGCAATGAGCAAGTAACGGCCGTACTGGTAATGAAGTTCCACGAGAGAGGGGTCATTTGTGGAATTGAAGTTTTTCACGCGGGTGGATGTGATGTCGCCAGCGCTGGAATGAGCCGCACCAAGGTCCAGTTTAACGCGGTTGAAAATTGTCTGGTAATCCTTCAAGTGGTCTTTCAAAATATCTTCATAGGACTTTTTCGCCACCTTCGCCATGATTCCCTCGGCAATGGCACCCGGATCACCGCTCACGTCATTATAGGACTTGAAGTTCGTCGCTGTCGTGAGGATAAGTGTTGCGCTGTTCGCACCCTGCACGTTGATATTCCCGTTCGAAACAGAAACCGTGCCGCCATCGGCAATCACGTTCAAGCGATTCTGGAACTTGATGGAATTGACGGTCACATCGTAAATAAGCGTATTGCCGCTAGAAGTCATGCGGTTCGTGCGGTGCGGAGTCGTCATCGTCGCGCCAAAACTTACCGAACCGCTCTTGTCAGCAGATAAATGAACGACAATCACATGGTCAGGATAGCTTGCAAAATATTCACGGGTATGTTTGACGCCACTGTGCGTATAAGTCGTCTTGGCAATAGCGGTTTTGAGGTCGAGTTCACGGCGATAATTCGTTGCCCCGTTATGGGACGTTGTAATCACGAGATCGCCCACCGGCTGGAAACTTGCGGGACCAGGGCCAATCATGTACTGGTTCACGATAGATTCTGCGGTTCTGTAATCACCACGGAACATGGCGTCACGGGCATCTTTCAGATGGCTTGCAGCGCCCTGCTTGTTGTTATCGCCCGGGCCGCCCGACCAAACCGTACTTTCGTTGAGACCAATGTAATCCTTGGTGACGCCACCATAGATAAGTCCACCCATGTAACCGTTACCAATCGGGAGTGCGTTCGTAAATTCGGTACCGGCGTCGCCGTTGTACCAAAGCAACAGCGGATTATCTGTCGTTGCGGCGACATTCGAAAAGCCAACAGCACAAACTAATGCAGCCGTACCCAAGATGCGACTTACAACAGATTTTTTTGTTCTAAACATAGTGTTCTCCTCATAACCAAAAACAACACCACAAAAAATTCACTGGATGGGGGCAAGCCCCTACTCCTTGGCTCGGTTATAAAAATGAGTGAACTCATTTTTGCAACACTCGCCTTCTGAGTAGTCTTCGACTTCGCTCAGGATGACAAACGAAGCTGAGCTTGGTCCAGAATGACAGATTTCCCTTATAAAAATTACCCCTTGGAGAGGGGCTTTCATAGTGCTGAAAAATTCTTCTCATTGATTTTTTATCAATAAGAAGAAAGATAAAAGACAGAATTTTGAGTTTAAAAAAGATGGCGGATCTAGTCCGCCATGACGTGGCCATGACAAAGAAAATCCGGCATCTCGCAACAAGTGCGGGACAGACTCTGCACAGGGTGACATGCTAGAAATTATGGATCCTTCGCGGCTTCTCGCCACTCAGGATGACGACGCATAAGGTGATGCCGGAACGGAGTCCGGCATGACAAATGCTTACTGCTTATCGTTCAGCACCTCATACCTCAAAGGCACAAGGTGCCGACCTCACAGCTCATGGCTCGCTACTTCTTCACGGTGATGCGGAAGGCTTGGCCACCATTCTTGGACTTCACGATATACACGCCGGAGTTCTTGACGATTCCAGCGGTCATCGCATGGAGATCTTCGACACCGCGAGTTGCAAAGGCGCCAACCATCTTGCCTTGAGCATCAAAGACATTATAATTCTTTTCTGCTACAGCGAGGTCACGAATCTTGCCCGGAAGAGCGGTCGGATTTTCCGTATCAATATATGCGCCTTCCGTGACATCTTTCTTCGGCTGATTTTCGTAAATCTTGTTCATTTCGTCACTGCCATACTTTGCAGGCGGAATATCCTTGTTCCAGCCAAAGTTCTTGAAGCCAAGGAGAGAGTATTCCGTCGGGTCGTTCAACTGCTTACGAACCGGAGCAATGCGGAACGTATGAGAATATTCCTTGTTGGCGTTCAAGCGGTAAGCGTCAAGCGGTTCTGCACCCCAGGAATTGATACCACCGAGCCCCATCTGGTGCAAATCCACACGGAGTGTGATATCCTTGTCGCGCTTGAGTTCCCACGGGAGTTTCACGTTGGTGAGCTGTTCTGGCGTGTAGTGCTGAGCGCTGAATTCCATACGCGGATTACCCACAATCATGAGGCCCTTGCCCGTCTTTTCGTTCGTAAGCGTAGCCCACTTCACATCAGTGCGCTGGCCCGTTTCGCCAATTTCCATGTACATGACCGTCATAGAATCAGCATACGTCGAATAGAGTCCCATGAAGCTTCCACGATTACGTCCAAGGTAGTTCTCGTCTGGGCCGCGGCCAAAGTAACGGACCTTTTCGTAACCGCCCGGCACCGTAAAGAGCGTACCTACGTTCGGGATATAGCTCTTGGTGCGATCCGGATTGAACGTGTAATCCACAACGATATCGCCGCTACCATAAACAGTGTAGGTCAATCTCATCTTGGAGCTGCCCACATCCGGGAAGCTAAAGTTGAAGGTCACCTGCGTTTCTTGAGCAGAAACTTCCTTGACTTCAGAAGTCACATTGCGCTTCTTGCTTGCGTTGCGCCATTCGCCATGGCCACGTTCCATATTGAAGCCTTTGTCGTTATCGGTCGGAGCGCGCCAGAAGTTCGGAGTACCGCCGTTCTTGATGATGGTATCGCCATCGAGAACG
Source organism: uncultured Fibrobacter sp. (assembly GCA_946413655.1). Classification (GTDB taxonomy): domain Bacteria; phylum Fibrobacterota; class Fibrobacteria; order Fibrobacterales; family Fibrobacteraceae; genus Fibrobacter. The sequence goes on from CAMKLO010000023.1 coordinate 28,337, forward strand.
TAGCTTGCAAGCGTTCCAGCCCTTTCATCAAATTTGATGGTGAAATCCTTGCCTTCGATAGTGAGGCCGTTGCTCTTATTGACCTTAGCCGCTTCCATGGAGCTGATATCTATTTCGGTAGACCAGAGCTGACCCAAATCAATTCCGAACTGTTCATGACCGATGCTATAACCGGCATTTGCCCAAAGTTCATCCTTCTTCAAGCGGAAATCAATATCCAGGTGGTATTCTGCACCAACCGACGGTTCAATTTTCGGCATGTCGATAGTCACGGTCTTCTTTTCGTTCGGACCGATATTCATCTGAGAACCGTCAATCTTGCCGCTGTGAATGATCTTACCGTTTTCACGAATTTCCCAGAAGGCATCGAGGAAGTCGCCGAGGTTCTTGTAGAGGTAACGGCTCTGGATTTCAATTTTACCCTTGGCCGCATCGACGTTCTTTACGCGAACTTGGCTGTACTGGTATTTGACTTCCCACATTTCCGGCTGGATTGCACGATCCGGGAACACAAGGCCGTTTGCGCAGAAGTTGTCGTCGTTCTGCCAGTCGCCCCACATACCGCCGAACTCGAAGAACGGAGTGCCCTTGTGGCGAAGGCCCTGATCGATAAAGTCCCAAATGAAGCCACCGAAAGCGCGCGGGTTGCTGTAGAAAGCGTCCATGTATTCCTGCAAGTCGCCCACGGAGTTGCCCATGGCATGTTCGTATTCGCAAAGCATAATCGGCTTGTTAGCATCTCTGTAGTTTTGAATTGCATCCGGGCCAAAGTACATCCAGCTGTTCACATCGGCGTTGTTCCAGTCGCCTTCGTAGTGGACAAAGCGAGTGGAGTCAATTTCGTGGGCACGCTGGCGTTCGGAGGCGAACACGTTGCCGTTGCCCGCTTCGTTACCGAGCGACCACAAGATAATGCTGGGGTGGTTCTTGTCGCGCTGCACCATGGAATTCATGCGATCGACAGCCGGAGCGCGCCAGTCATCGCTATTCTTTGGCAAATCGTTGTTGGCGCCATGGCTTTCCACGTTCGCTTCGTCAATCACGTAAATACCGTACTTGTCGCAAAGATCGTACATCATCGGATTGTTCGGGTAGTGCGACATGCGGAGCGCATTGATGTTGAAGCGCTTCATGAGAATCACGTCTTTTTCCATGCGTTCGTAAGTCACCGCACGTCCATTATCCGGGTCGAGTTCGTGGCGGTCAACACCATGGAACTTCACCGGCATGCCGTTCACGAGCAAACGCGGAGCGCCGTTTTCTTTCTTGATTTCAATTTTTCTAAAGCCAATCTTATTACTTTCAACCTGGATAATCTTGCCGGACTCGTCCTTGAACGCGAGCACAGCGGTATAAAGATCAGGAGTTTCCGCAGACCAGCGTTTCGGAGAAGAAAGCGGGAGGTCGAAATGCACGCTCTTTTCACCGCCATTTCCACCAATGCCAGAAACCTTCTGAGCAGAGGGCTTGATGACTTCGGCACCGGAAGCATCGTACAAAGAAAGTTCGACAGTATATTCGCCAGACTGCTTAGCAGTTGAATTATAGACCCAAACGGTCGTCTTCAAGAGACCGTCCTTGTAATTGTTCGTAAGCGTAGCATCAATCTGGAAATCCTGAATGTGGACTTCGGGAACCGCGTAAATATAGACATCACGCATAATGCCGGAAAGACGGATAAAGTCTTGGTCTTCGAGCCAGGAACCGTCGCACCAGCGGAACACCTGTACGGAAATGTTGTTTTCACCTTTGCGGAGATACTTGTTGATATCGAATTCGTGACCCGTGAAAGTATCTTCACTGTAACCAACGTAATTGCCGTTCACCCATACGTAATAAGCGGATTCAACGCCTTCGAAGTGCAAACGGATACGCTTGCCATCCCATTTTTCGGGAACTGTAAAGTTACGGCGGTAATGGCCCACCGGGTTAAAATCAGTCGGTGCATACGGGGGAGAAACACGGTTATTCTGGGACCACGGATAAACAACGTTCGTGTAAATCGGATGGTCATACCCCAAAAGCTGCCAGGAACTCGGGACCTTGATTTTGTCCCACTTGGACACGTCGTAATTGTCCTTGTAGAAATCGTTATTGCGCTGGCTCGGCTTTTCGACGTGGAAGAACCTCCACTCGCCCGTAAGCGTCTGATACCATTCCGAAGCGTGACGGTCGCCCTTCACGGCTTCTTCAACAGTCGTATAAGGCATCGAAGTCACGTGCGGATTCAGTCTGTTCACGCCAAAAATTCTCGGCTTGCCATTCCATTCATCATTGGGCTGGGCAAACAAAGATACTGCGGACAATAACCCCGCAGACAAAACCAAAGACAAACTAGAACCAAAGTTCATAAGTCCTCCCTTATCGTATTCCTGCATAAAAAATACCCCAAAATTCAGGATGATTCACGACTTGTTCTGCTAGTTTCGTGGATATATTGTCAAAGGTCGAACACCTACAAAGACTTTAAAATACTGCAATTTGGAATATTGGAGATTGGGAGTCTTTCAGCGAATCATTGTGTCATCTCAACTGCACGCGATGATTCATATGCAGGCCTTTGCTGCGAAGGATGTAAACACCGTTGGCGTATCCCGCCTCCTTAAGCGACCTTTTAATTAGCTGCATATCGGTATTATATAATGAAATATGCCCCAAGAACATGCCTAACACGCTGAGAACTTCAACAGGGAAAAACTTCTTGACCACGAAATCATTCCTTTTCAAAGACACGTCTTCATTTATCCTTTGGATAGGGCGAATAATTGAAGACCAATGAGCAGTCAATAGAATGTCTTCGGTCATATCATAGCCGTACAAAACAAGATCTTTTTGGGGGGTCGAATCATATTCACTCATCCAGCCCGAAAAAACAAATCCCTGCTTTTGAGGTTGAGGAACTTCAACACGGTCTAAAAATTTAACGGATTTTGGAAAAGCCTTTTTATCCTTGAACTCCCCGCCATTGAGCACATACGAAACCGCATAAGTTTTTTCCATCATTTTTTTAAGCCACGCTTCACGCGAGGTAAACCATTCTTTCGCAACACGATAATCATACACCACAGGGTTGTAACTTAGAAGATTCCAACGCACAAGATTGCAATAACGAGCGCTAACAATCTGTTCACCCAAAGCATCATCCAAGCCGTTCAATTTCTTTTCAAGAGAGCTCCAAAGAATCGGAGCAATACTATCATATAAAGCCTTGTACGTTTTTGCAAAGCTCCTGTTAGGGCTTTTGAACATCGAGGCCGCGTACATGCGATCTTCGTTGTGTTGAAGCGCCCACATTCCCTCTCGCATATAATTCGAATCAAAGTCCCAATTTGTCAGCATCTGGAGTTTTGAACTTTTTTTAGCATCGTATTTCGACATGAATATATTTGATCCAGCCGCATCCAGCGTTCCTAAAAAGTCATGCACCAAAAGCCATCGCGCAAAACTCTTAACATCAATGTAATCTTCATATGTACCGTAACCAACATGCCACTCTAACTCATTGACATATTTTTTTATATAAGAAAGTTGATCTTTCGAAATTTCGTCGTCATCGGGATACTTAAAAGTATATCTTTGATTGTAACCCGAAGTTTCAAACATCACATTTTCATTCCACCAATACGCATCGCGTTCGATGATATATCCATCCTTGGACACATCAACCCTGGACTCGTTGCGATTCACCGTTTCCATAAGCAGATACAATCCACGATAGTCGTTATTGATGACAACATTGACAAAGCTATACTTGGGAGTCCAAGGCACGCCGACAATATCGCAAACCCAGAACCCGATGATCGTATTAAGCGTCGTCGCATCCTTGTGTAAAATCCATTCCTTGTCTCGAAAAGATATTCCGCTACGAGAAATCAACGGAGCAAGCAAATCGGCCTTTTTCTGCAATTTAAGTTTATACGAAGACTTTCCCTCCAAATCGACACTCGTATTTCCGCGAAGCTTTATCGTAAGTCCGCTGGCATCTTTTTTATAGTCGCCGCTTTCATAGACAACATTACCACTAGTATCAATGATTTGCATTGACGCAGGAACCTTCGTCGCATTGGTAATTCCACGGCCATAAACTTTATTGGGCGCATAGGAGTATTCGGCAGTAGGTTCTTCACCATTAACAGTGTTGATTTTTACTATAGGCAAACCCGTATATGCAACAACAAAAACATCAGAAGGCTCACTTATACCCTCTGATGACGACGCAACACAGAAATAGAATCGGACTCCCTTATTTGGAAAAGAAGCAGAAATAAAGTTACGCGAATTTTCACCCTCAATAAGGATCCCTGTTCTAATAGAATTAGAGGTACTTTTATACCACTGATATGACACTTCCCCTTCTAGGGGTACATCACAGGTGAGTTCTACAGGTTCTCCATGTTCCGAAAGTCGGACAATTCCATGCGCCGGTTCCAATTCAGAAGATTCTTCTGAACCAGATTGCGCAGAAACAATTCCTACGGCGACAAGCCATACGAATATTCCTAAAAGAAATTGTTTTTCCACACACTCCTCCTACACAAGGATTTGGACAACCACAGGCCCAATCCTCCCTCATTAATCGTAATATATAAAAAAAAGACCCCGGTCTGCTGTGACCGAGGCAACAATAAAGGAGTATGTCTATAAATTTCATCGGCACAAAGGCCAAGAAATAGCCGAATATTACTTTACAAGTACGCGGAATGTCTTGGAATGGCCAACGCTACGCACCATATAGACACCCGGGACATAGCCTGCCGAGCGGATGGACTTCGCCAGGCTCTGGCCCTTGGCCTCGATGTAACCAAGATGCTTGCCGGTCATGCTAAAGATCGAGTAAGACTTTTCGGCAATCGGGAAATCAATGCGAGTACGGCGAATCGAGGAGATGTCACCGCCTTCTTCGCACTTGTCGTCCTTGCAGAACTTGATCCAATCCACGTTCACGAAGTTGCCGACAATCTTCATCCTGAGCACATGTTCACCCTTCGCGATTTCCTTTGTTTTCGCGGTAACCGTCGAATAAGTGGACCAGTCTTCGCCCTTTTCGGCCTTGACGACATCGGTAATTTCTTTGTCGTCAATGAACAACTGGACACCCACGTCTTCTGAGGCAGTGGCCATGTTCAACTGAACCGTGTATTCGGCTGCGGCTTCGTTATTGATGGTGTATTCGACCCATTCGCCGTCTTCGGTGTAGCCAAGAGCGTAACCCTTGGAGGCGTCAGCCGAATCAATCTGGACGATATCGACTTCGTCTTCGCGATAGGCCTTGCCCTGATTATCGCGGTCATTGTCGTAGAACGCCTTGTTGTGTCCGCCTTCATCGTAGTTCTCGGCTTCAATCTTGCCCGGAATTGCAGCAGCCTTGCCCTTGTAAGGCGTCTGCGGAACAGCGGACTTTTCGCTTTCCATGTACCAGTAGTCAAAATCGAAACCGCCCTGCTTGACGACGAAGAACAAGTCTTCAACGCCTGCGGCACCATTCAAATCAAACGAACTTTCTTGCCAGCTAGAGCTCTTCGGCACATCGATAGTCGCAAGCAAAGCGCCATTTTCAGACTTTGCATGGAGTTCAATCTTGCCGCCATTGCCCTTCGTGCAAACAATAATTTTGTCAGCACCATCGCCCATATCCACGGAGCGAACCTTCGTATAGAAATTGTTGCCCATGTTGGTCAGATAGACGTTATCGCCTTGCTTCGCCACATGCTTGATGATGGTATAGTTGCCGCCTTCGGGATCGCGCGGCTTATCAACTGCAATGCCGCCTACCCAGGACTTGGTTTCGGCTTCGACACGTTCGAACGGGTCGAGATTCTTGATAGGCTTCTTGACACCGTCATTCGTAGATTTAATCGTCGGAATCGTGCCGTCTGCATTCCAAGTGAATTCTTCGACCGCAGTAGAACGGCTATAACCACCGCCACTCACGTTCTTCTGGTTATGATAGAAGAAGAAGCTGCGGCCCTTGAAGTCAATGAGACCGGAGTGGTTCGTGAATGCAGTGTTATTGCCCTGATCCATGATGATGCCGCCCCATTTCCACGGGCCCGTCGGAGAATCGCTCGTCGAATACGAAATCTTTTCAGGCACGCCATGGGAAGCGTAAATCATGTAATACTTTTTATCGCGTTTGTGGATCCACGGACCTTCGGTATAGACAGAACCGGACGGGCCAAAACCACGGCTCATATCCGTCACCTTGATTTCGCTTGCGCATTCAATCATGTTCTCCTTGAGAGGGCAGTAATAAAGCTTCGGGTTGCCCCAGTAAAGCCAAGCTTGTCCGTCATCGTCAATCCATACAGTCGGGTCGATGTAGTCCCAGTTCGGGCCAGCGAGATGCTGACCGTTACGCGCATCCTTGAACGGGCCTTCGGGCTTGTCGGCCACGGCTACGTTAATGGCACGACCACCGCGAGTCGATTCCACAGTCACGTAATAGTAATACTTGCCATTGCGACGAACTACTTGAGCTGCCCAGTCGCCGTTTTTCTTCGCATTTCCGCCGAAGCTTTCATTTGAAAGGATGAGTTCGCCCATATCGGTCCAGTTCACCATGTCGGTGGTGCAAGAGACGCGCCAACCATGCATGGTAAAGAAATGACCGCCTTCGTCGTTACCGGTATAGACGCAGACCGTATCACCGAACACGACCGGAGCCGGGTCTGGTGAATAGTACGTCTGGATGATCGGATTTTCTGCAAATGCGCTCACGGCAAAGCCAAGCCCAAGCGCAATCGGTAATACTTTATTCAAATTCATATTACACTCCTTATCCCAATTTTTACTTTACCTGAACCATCTTGCCAAACGTTTTGTTTACGCTTTGGACAAAATAAATTCCTGATTTAAAATTCTTGGCATGCATCTGCTGGAGCACGGAACTCGTCGTCGGCACGCCCATCAAGCGGATTGTTCCAACATGGTGACCGCGGATATCAAAGACGTTCAGCGTAGAGCTGCGAGAGATATCCATATTCAGACCGTAACGGAGGCTCGGCTTGATAGAAACAAGTTCATCTTTACTCTTGCCAAACTTAATCCAGTCGATGTTCAGGAAATCGCCCGTGATGACCACGCGAAGCACATGTTCGCCCGCTTCAAGAGCCGCAGTCTTTCCATCGACAAAGCTATAGGTGCTCCAGTCTTCGCCCTTCGGGGCAACAATGGTATCGCTAACGGCCTTGCCATCCATAACGAGCTGGAAGCCCGCATTTTCGGCCCCTGTAGAGACATTGGCGAGGAACACGTATTCACCAGCGTCGGCAACTTTCACCGTGTATTCCATCCATTCGCCAGCGCTCGTGTAACCCACGGCATAGCCCTTGCAGTCCTTCGTATTGAGCGTATCGGAGCAGCCAAGGCCAACTACATCCACGCCATCCTCGCGATAAACATTGCCTTCGTTCACAAAGTCCTTATCGCTATACGAAACGCTCTGGCCGCCTTCGTCGTAATTTTCCATTTCAATCAAGCCCGGAATCGTCATGTTTTCGACAAACGGAGTCTGCGTCATGGTGTTGGAGAAATCCGGAAGCGGGATGTTGTTGATTTTTTCACCGATTTTCTTGAATTCGCCCTGGAGACCCGCCGCAGCAGCAACTGACTCGATATAGCCACCGTTGTTGCGTTCTGTAAACTGACCCGCTTGATTACGGCCCACACCGCTCGGAGCATTCCTGTAAGAGTTATTTTCGACAACAAAGCCACTAGAACCTTCGTCAAGGTAAATCGGGAGAACCCAGTAATCAGACCACTTGGAGGCACTGTAATCGTGGAGATAGTTTTCCTTGATTTCACTGCCCGTACCCTGATTACTCAAAGTGTAAATCGGACCGGAATCACAGAGCAAACGAGAAATATGATGAATGTTGTTCTTATTGACATGGTTGTTCGTCATAGCGGTTTGGTCTTTGGTCCAGCCAAACCCAAGAGAAATTCCGGAGTAGTTAGTGTAGGAAACTTCGTTATTTTCAATCACTACATAGCGCGGATAGCCAGCACCGATACCCACAGCACCCTGATGTTCGTTTGTCGCGTTGGTCACGAGGTTATTGCGAATGGTATCACGCGTACTGATTTCATCCTTGTCCTTCGGATTGTAAGCGATATGAATTTCGGTCGTGGAGTCTTGATAGAACTTGCCAAGCATAATACCAGCAGCGCCAATTTCATAGAACACGTTGCCTTCGATCACGTCATCGTTCGTTCCCGACACAAAGTCAAGGCCAGTTGCGGCCATTTGCGAAAAGGTGCAGTTCTTGACCAAGAAATGGTGAGCGTTTTCGACACGGAAGCCGGCATCGGGACGCCACAGCAAATACTTGTTGCTATTCAACCTTTCCCAATTTCCGCGGCCAGGATCCGGAAGGACATCCACATTGAAGTTTGCCGCCTGCAAATCCAAGAAGCCTTCTTCGCTGGGGCGAGTGTAGTTGGAATGAGCAAAGTTTAAGCCTTCAAAAGACATATAGCCAACTTTGTTCTTGGTATCCTTACCTAAAACGCTGAACATGGTATTGAGGCGGGGAGCAACCACATTGGCCGTAGCCATGTTTTCGCCAGAACGAGGCTTATAATAAAGCACACTATTCTTTTCATCCAGATACCATTCACCCGGAGCGTCAAGCAAATCGTAGGAATTCTCTAGATAGAAAACCTGCTGCTTGGGAGGATTACTCATGAAGGCGGTTCCGAGCATGGGGTAAGCGCGGTGGAACAGCTTGGTGCGTTCAGGATCCTTGGGAATAAGTTTTGCAGTCCCACCGTTCACCTGAACCTTTTCCAATCGCAAGATGCTTTCGGCCCAAGCAATCATCAAATGGATTTCAACATCCTCAATGTTCTTGATATTCTTGACGTAGTCCGCAGAAACATCAAAGGCGCGGCCCGTAGAGTCCACCTTCGTGAGACGCACGAAATCGTGATCAAAGGTGCCAGCACCCTTCTCATTTGAAGCAACCGCGTTGGGGAAGCAAGCGCGAACAGCCTTCTTGCCGTTCACATACAACTGACGGAATCGACCATCGACGCCTTCGGCCTTCCAAATGTTATTCTTTTCGTCATGAATTGCCCAACCCGTAACCGGCATACCACCCGTGATGAGCGGATTTTCGCCGTCAGCAGCTTTATAACGCACGTAATGTCCATCCTTACCGCCATCGGCTTCGGTAAAGTTGACTGTTGCTGGGAGCGCGTAGGTACCTTCGCGTAAAATCACTTCGATATCGCCCGTCATGTTACCGTTGATTTCACGCACGGCTTTCTGCGCCTGCGTAATCGTCTTGAAGGGAGCATCTTTTGTTCCCTTGTTCGAATCACTACCATTTGGAGCAACATAGAAAGTCGCCTGAACAGCAGCATCAGCAATTGTTGCGCCTAAAAAAAGCGCAGAAATTGCGGCAAATTGACCAAACATCTTGAAGCCCATACCTAACCTCACTTAATGACTATTTATAGTACACCCTAACAACACTTAAAAAATATTCTTCGATTTGCGTTTTTTTTCATATTCCACATCAATCATTGTGGACTGTTTATCCATAAGTGATAGGTAGGAAGTAGGCAGTAGGCAGTAGGCAGTAGGAAGTGGACGCGTCATCCTGACGACCTGTCATCCTCGGGAAACCAGTGAAGGTATGGGCTATGGGCTCGGTCGCTTACGGCTCCCTTTGAGGTATGAGGAATGGGGGTTAGTTGGGATAGCTTAGTTGGTAGAACTTAGGGACGTCATCCTGAGGGGCTCACCCCGAAGGATCCAGTGAAGGTATGGGGTATGGGGTTATTGTAATTAGAAATGCGCCAAGGCTTGCGAAACAAGCCGTCCTCAAAGCGAAGCGACCCCAGAGGAGCTTTAGCTCCGTGCTCATAGCCCAAAGCGAAGTTCCCTAGTCTTTTATTTTGCGATGTTCACGCGATAGATTTGATTACCCTTGACGGAACGCACCATGTACATGCCACGTGCGTAACCCGCATGCTTAAGCGCCTGAGCCGTACCCATGCCGTTCAAGTCGATGCGGCCAAGGTGCTTACCCGTTGCACTGAACACGTTGTACGAATTTTCGGATTTGGACAATGCCAGTCGAGCAGAGACCTTATCCGTCTTGTCTTCGCACTTTTCCTTATCGCAGAAGTTGATGTAGTCAATGTCCATCCAATCGCCGGTTACCGTAAAGCGAAGAATGTGTTCGCCCTCGGTCAGCTCAGCCTTGGCCTCGACCTCGTTGTATTCATCGAAGTTGTTTTCGCCGGTAGTTGCTGCCGGGACTGCAATTTCTTCGGTAATATCCTTACCATCCACGGAAAGCTTGAAGCTCCCTGTTGTACCGCCCGAAGCCACGGCAGCGTACATGAAGTAAGTCCCCGTCTTGGCAACCTTCACGGTGTATTCGAGCCATTCACCCGCCTGGTTATAGCCGACAACGACGCCAGTAGCCTTCTTGTACAGGTCAACTCCCGTATCCTTGCGGTAGTCGCTATCGCCATGATTTTCGGTATCGCTTTCGTTATAAGTTGTGTTGCCCTGGCCTACACCGTTAATGTCGAAATCTTCCATTTCAATCTTGCCCGGAATGTCGAGAGGCTTGCCCTTGAACATCTCGCGAGGAACCGGCTTGAGAACCAAGCGGAGGAGCGCTGAGCCGTGAGCCGGGAGCTCGATAGAAACGCTGGAAACCGGTCCCAAATCCTTCTTCTTCCAAGCATCGCGGACTTCCACTTCGCCTTCTACGCCAATATCTTTAAAATTGCATTCAACAGTCTGGGTAGAATTGTTGTTGTTCAAAAGAGCCACGGCAAGATCGCCATTTTTCAAAGGTTTGGTCCAGACCTGCTTGCCTTGCTTGTCAGAAATGCGGTGGCCCTGAACGCCCAGAGAATCCTGGTTGATGGCAATCATGTCCTTGTTCAGGTAGAGTTCCTTGGTTTCGTTGCTCATATTGCGAACGTCAGAACTGATCATGATGGGGGCCGCCATGATGGACCACATCGTCATCTGGGAACGCTGTTCTTCGTAAGAGAGGCCCCTGTTGCCCACTTCGAGCATGTCCGGGTCATTCCAGTGGCCAGGCTTTGCAATTTGCCAATACTTGTTGTTGGCATCGATAATTTCATAGACACCGCGGTACCAAGAGGTAGAAATCCATTCGGGGCCGATATCGAAAGTGGTACGCCAGAGGTTAGCGATTTTTGGCATCCAGTCCTTGTATTCCCACATACAAATGCTGAACACGATGTCGCGTCCAGAATTGCGAAGAGCCTTAGACATGGCGGTGTAATCTTTTTCCTGGGTTCTTGGATCGGAATCGCAGTTATCGTACTTCCAGTAGTCAACGCCCCATTCGGCGAGCTTCTTGGCATCCTGTTCTTCGTGACCATTGGAACCGCTCTGGCTTTGCCAGTTGCTATTGTAATGGTGGCAGGTACGCTTGCCGCGGTCGCCATAAAGGCCGAACTTCAGGCCTTTCTTATGCACGTAATCGGCAATGGCCTTCATGCCGCTCGGAAAAGTCTTCGGATTGTGCGTAAGATCGCCATTGGCATCGCGCTTGGTATCCATCCAGTTATCGTCAAGGTTAAGGAAAACGTAGCCAGCATCCTTCAAACCAGAAGAAACCATTGCATCGGCAATTTCCTGAATCTGTTTTTCATTGATGTTTTCGTGGAAAACGTTCCAGCTGTTCCATCCCAGCGGCGGCGTAAGCACCAAAGTATCGGCGCTCGCAAAAGCCGAGCCCGCCAAACCTGCCAAAGCCAAAGTTGCCAACACACCAAGTTTGCAACTATCTTTTTTCTTCAAACCAAACATAGGCACTCCTGTTCCTAGGTATTATTATCCCCAAACTAAAAATACCCCCAAAAAGCAAAAAAAAGCCGCAGATTACGGAGATTCCTTTGACATTTTATCCACGATGGATACAAAAAAAACCGGAAACAAGTCCGGGGTGACAATGAAATGGAAGCCGTCATTCTGAGCGGTGAAACGCGATATAGAATTGTTAGCAACATGCTGCTCTACAATTCATAAGCTCTTTGGGCTAGAATCCAGTTCAGTTCTTTAACTGGATGGGGCTACGCCCCTCCCCTTTGGCTCGGTCATGCCCAAGCTTGCTTGGGCGCGACTCTCGCCTTTTGGGGAGTCTTCACCCCTTGCGGGGCTCAGGATGACGCAACTACCTCCGCATTGGATCCTTCACCCCTTGCGGGGTTCAGGATGACGTTCTCATTGCTGTCATGCCGCACTTGTTGCGGCATCACCTTACACGGTTTACTTCAACAATTTCTTGCCGTAGTATGCGCCGCGAGCCTTGTTGGCCTTATCGCCTACGTAGCGGCCCTTGAGGTCATAGGTACGTGCGCCAGCATTGTTCATGCGGAACTCGCCCGTGCGGGTATTGAACTGGCCGATGACGGTCGTATGTTCTTCATTACCGTCTTCGTTATCGATAACCACGCTCATGAACTCAGGCAGTTCGGACGGACGAATCGCGTAAGCGCCGTTCGCACGCACAGACGATATATTTTCCTTGACGAGATAGGCACGCATCGGAGTAATCCAAGCGCCTTCACCAACCTTCACGAAATCGCCCACATCGATGTTATTTTCTTTGGATTCGCTTGCCGCAAAGCCGTAGGCGTAACCAGTTTCAGGATCACAATTTTGTTTTTCAGTTGAACAGGAGGGTCCCCACTTCTTGTATTCCCATGTGCCACGGAATGTCCAGCCGTCAATAGAGACGTCCGTCTCCGTAGTAGGAGTCTCCTTAAGCGTTATAGGATCATTTATGCCACTGTTAACACTAAACGTTTTCGCGTTCATCTGCACCAAATACGGAGTGTTTGCAGCCAATTCTACATTTTCATAAGTCATGGGGAACCCTTCAGCATCAGTTATTTCGTGAGCAGAGACCCAATCACCCGTAGCCCACACGACCTTCATCCTGATGGCATCCTTGCCATCCTTCTTGCCGAGGCCATTATAACGGAGCACCGCAGCGAGTCCATTAACTTTGTTCGTATTCACAGAGAACGGAAGTGTCAAAGTCGAATAGACAGAAGGTGTAAATTCGCGATTGAACGATACACTAGCCACCTTGATATCTGAAGGAATATTGACAATGTCCGTACCGTCGTAGCCGCCGTCAATCACAGCATAGACGCTGTCTTCTTTGTCATTGGCCCTAGCAATGGTAACGCCAGCCAATGCATGGAGAACCTTGTCCGAAGTAGCGAGCTTGTAAAGGAAGTCGAAAACTCTTGACTGGACTTCTTCAGTGTAACCTTCTTTGTTGTAGAATTCATGTTTTTGACCTTCTACAAAATACGTTTCCGGTTTTGCCTTGGTACCATTATTGACTTTCAAAACAGAATCGATGACGAAACTACCATAAAGAGTCGGGGCATCGATTGTGAACGTCACATGTTCTTCCAGCGTAGGTGCCAATCCTGCATATTCATCGGGAAGCAGGGAACCTGCACTGAAATTTTTCATCGGCTGACCTTCCTTGAAAAGGACTGTTCCATCAGCATCACCATGAGCAAGGAAAATCGGGGTCTTGTTATACTTAAGGATTGCCGGATTATGGATAGCCCCCCACAAAGCCACAGCGCCATTAGCGTGAGCATCCAATGTATTTCCCACACCATAATCATTCAAACCACCGAGAGCCGGGCGATTAAGCCCTGCTTGATAACTCTCAGGAGGAAAATCTGTTTCCTTGCTTGTATAAATATTCTCTATAGCAAGAATCGCACCGGCACTATTACCAAGAACATAAATTCTTTCTGGATCAATACCATACGTTTCTGCATTCGCGCGCAAGTAGCGAACCGCAGCGTTGATATCCTGTACGCCACGATAAACGGCACGAGCATAATCATCAGCTTCAATGGATAAATCATAATAATTACTATTTATATCACTAAACAAAGCCAATGGAATGGCTTTTTCTACATCCATACCTCCACCCACAAAGACAGCAGCATTTTTAGCAAGAGTTACAGGATCCGTAAAATCGCCCTGAACCGTTACTCCAAGACGATACCCAATAGAAGCAGCAACAAAACCGCGTGCAGCAAGCGAACCACAGTAAGCTACAGACTTTTGATCTGTATCATCCTTCGCGCCAGCTACAAAAGAGCCTCCATGAGCAACAATAACAGCAGCACGTTTTTTTTCACCATCGTTCTTCGGACTATAAATGTCCATTTTCAAATCAACAAGAGATTCGTCAGTTTCATTCGCGTAAAAAGAAATATTTTGTTTAAAAATATCTTGTACAATAGCCATTAAATTGTGCCTAGCGCTGAGCTGCGGAACCCCAGTCGCGTAAACCACATTCTTAGTCGTATCAACTTCAAACATGCGGTCCTTGTAACGGACATCAGCATTCGCAGCCGTCGCAAAGGCGGCAACAGCAACTAAAGCAATCGGTAATTTATAATTAAAAAGAGATTTCATGAAACCCTCCGGATAAAAACATACAAAATATAACATATTATTTTCTGTTTTATTTACGTCAACCAAAAAAAAATCCCCCTAGAACGGGGGACTGTCCTGATGGAGAGAACGAATTTAAACCTTTTTAGCGATCTACAGGTACCATGAACGAGCGCTTTTTGCTCCGGAGAATATAGACACCCTTGCCAAAACCGGCGTTTTTCATGGTTTTTGACATGTTCGGTACGTCGTTTTCGATAATTTCGATGAATCCGAGGCGCTTTCCGACAAGATTATAGACGCTGAACAGAGTTTCTGCAGCACCCACGCCCAAACGCAAATTCGTAGCAATACCCGCCTTGCCTGTATCTGCCGGAGCTACAACTTTGCCTGTATCCGCAGGTGTTACAGTCTTGCTCGTATCCTTTGGCGTGACAGTTTTACCCGTGTCTGCAGGCGTGGTCGTCTTGCTGGTGTCCTTTGGCGTCACCGTCTTACTCGTATCTTTAGGCGTTTCCGTCTTGGTCGTATCTGTGGACTTGTTGATGGGGCCGTCCAGCGAGTACTGTTTCACGAAATTCCAGATTTCGACGCTCGTGTTGACACTGACAGCCTCGTCCATGGAATACCAATGCCCCTTGCCAGCAATCGTCAGCAAGCGAATTTCGACACCGTCCGAGCAACCGCTCCACACTTCGAGGGAGGCGGCAGACCCCGGTTTACTTGCCGGGTACGGCTTGGTTACCTTGGAATTCGAAGAGCACTTGTTGAACGGCACCCAGCTTTTGAGCGTGTTTACGGTGTTGTTGTAGTTCACCACATCGTCAGTCGTACCATGCGTGTGCATAATCGGCATCGCGCGTTTGGCCGACGAAGGTCCACCACCGCCGGAAACAGGCGCAATGGCAGCAATCTGGTCGCTCATCTTGTTTGCGACAACATAACTCATCATGCCGCCCATCG
>CAMKLO010000024.1 GCA_946413655.1 uncultured Fibrobacter sp.
GCTGCCGCTTCTGCTTCAGGCGCAACTACCCCTTCCAGGACACGCAAAATATCGCAACTGAAGTTTCCAACTGGCTCGACGTGCACACGAGCATTTGGGAAGTCATCCTCTCGGGAGGAGACCCGCTAACGCTTGGCCCCGGGCCGTTCCGCGACCTCGTAGAAGCAATTGCATTCCACCCTTCCGTCACGACGCTCCGCATCCACACGCGACTCCCCGTGATGCGCCCAGACCTCGTGATGCAGCATTTTGAACTTTTGCGTGAACTGCCGGCACGATTCAACTGCGTACTAGTGGTGCACGTGAACCACCCCGACGAACTCGACGAAGAGTCCGCCGCCGTTTTTGCGCAACTGAAATTCAGCGGTTGGACACTCTTGAACCAAAGCGTTCTTTTGAAAGGCGTGAACGACGACGCCGAAACACAGGAACGCTTGTGCCGCAAGCTTTTTGAGCAAGGGGTACTCCCCTACTACTTGCACCAGCTCGACCATGCGAAAGGAGTCGCCCATTTTGAAATCAGCGACGAACGTGCCCGCGAACTCATCGCGCAAATTCGCACCAAACTCCCCGGCTATCTCGTACCGAAACTCGTTCGAGAAATCGCCGGCGAAAAGAGCAAAACGCCTATTTAGACGAAGACTTGACTGGATCGACGGCTATGCCGTCCGAGGCATTGGCTCAAAAAACATCAAAAAACGAATGAAGCAGTCAAATTTATTTGACTATTTCTGAGATCAAGATGTGACGCGAAGCGTCAAATAGGCCTGCAGGCAGCCCTGCTTTGCTCGCCTTGCACTGGATTCTTCGTCCTTTCAGTCATCAGAATGACGCTCTCTTTTAGAACCAGTAGCCGATGCCAAGCTGAATTTTGTTGAGCAGGTAATACGAGCCGACAATGCTTTCGTTGATGTATTCGCTCTTTTCAACGGATTCTTTTCCAGACTCGTTATCCGTTCGGCTACTTCCCCAAGAAATGGTGTAGCTACCACAAGCTTTATCTACTGTCACAACATCGGTCAGTTGGAACGACAAATGAGCATCAATAAACAATCCGAAAGAGAATGTATGTCCTAGGCCAATCGAAACTCCCGCTCCGAAAAAACGGTCATCATGGCATTTGTCCTGCCGATGTTCTTTCGGGATATAGAATTCACTTTTTCTCATGAGCAAAAAATCAAAAACCGGCCCCACCTCGAAATAAATGATTCCAGGAATTTGCGCCTGCGCAAGCAACGGGACTTCCAGATAAAGCAGATAATCCTTGTTCTTTCCAGACCAAAATCCGCCGCGTTCGCAATCGCATTCAAGCGACATTTCTTGATGTTCCGAAGCAAAATAGCGATAGTCGAGCCCTATTCCCGAATGCAAATAAAGCCATGGCAAGAATTTGTATTGGACATCAAACGAAAGCGTTGCGCCGTACCCGACACCATCCGCATAAACGCCCCAAGGAGCATCGGTAAAATCATTCACCCTATTCAAATTCAAGTGAGTTCCAAAACGCAGTGGCTTTTCCGGCATTTTCGCAACCGCACCAATCGTCGGTTCCGCAGCACACACAAGCATCGGCAAGCTGGCCAACACCGCAAGCACTTTTGCAACTTTTTTCAACATGTTTCCTCCTAACACAGATAATTGTTACTTTCTTTCGCGACTGAGAATTCCATTGATGCAATCCTCGAATTCAGCATCATTACGCTTTCTAATCCCATACACTCCCGATTCCATTTCGTTTAGATTGGCTGCATTTTCTTCACGGCACTGTTCTTGCGTAATATCAGGAATTTCGCGACTAAAACCATTGCAAACAACATTACCCGATGTCAAAGTCACAGACACGCTGTCCATTATTTTCGCATAATTCAATTTCAAATCAAAAACATGTCCATCATAATTAAATCTCATACTCCTATTCGTTTTTTCTTGAATTGCAATTTCATATTTTTCAGCTAAAGATTCAACATTCCGACCTTCATAAAATGGGGTTTCAATCTGAATGGAGTTTTGATTGTCCAAGAACATGAATAATTCTTCGACAAAAACGGAATTCATGTAATCATAGTCTGAAAGATCTGCAATACGGTATTCCATTTTACCATTATCGATTTTGACAAAATAATCATAGGCATCATTTTGGCAACCGATTTCACCACTTGCAACAATTTTTCTGCATGGCAAAAGTTTCCAAATTCCATCAAGCTTTCCAGACGTTCCACCAACAAAGAACATTGTCGTAGCCGATACAGAATCCCCGAAACCATCCCGATAGAGTAAAGTTGGTTGCGTAAACATCAAAGTGTCGCCTCGAAAACCATAGGCATACTTATTCGTATCACTGTCATAAAAATCCGAATCATACATAAACGATTCACCTTTCTTGACGCATCCCCCAAATTTTTCACCGACAAGTGTTATCGAATCATGAACTTCATCAACAAACACTTTACCAGAAGCCATCACACGAGCAGCATCAAAAGCCTTTTGTACGTCGACATTTCCAGAGTCCGTACTTATAGATGTCTTTAAATCGTTTTCAAGAATCCCCTTGACGCATTTTTCAAATTCAGGACGATTGTCCTTTTTATATTGCGGCGCATACGCACCTGAATCCGAATCTATTGCGTAAAATTCCATATAAGGTGCATTTTCTTCGCTGCATAATTCAGGCGGGACGTTTTTCTTCTTGCTGTAATTGCCAACGCATGTCGTTCCATTAGACGAAAGCGTCACAGCCACACTATCGTTATAGCGGACAAAATCCAATTTCAAGTCAAACGAGCGACCTTCATGTGTAAACTTCATGCTCTTATTCGTTTTTTCTTGAACTGTAATCCCATATTTCTCGGGACTATTGTTGTTAGTACGTGAATAGAAAACATCTTCGATCACAAGGGAGCTTTTATTGCTCAAGAATCGGAATACTTGACCTACAAAATCCGAGTTCATATAATCATAGTTTGGCACATCACCAGCACGGAATTCTACGTTGTCTCCATCGATTTTAATAAACTTTTCATAAGCTTCGTTGTTACAGTAATAGGCTCCATCGAGATAAAAGCACGGTTGCGAACGCCAAGTGCCATCCAACACGCCAGAGGTTCCGCCAATGTATTGAACCGTAATATGTTCTTTCGTGTCTTCATCTTCGTAAGAAAGTTGCAATGCATCGTTTCGGAAGGTATAGGCAAGGTGATCTTCTTTTGCAAAATAATAGTCAGGATTATAGAAAATCGTTCCATTACGCCTAAAGCAACCACCGAAAACTTCAGTTACAAATGTTACAGAATCCTTGGATTCATCAACATGAGCCTTGCCCATTCCCGTCACACGAGCAGAAGCAAAAGCCGTTTGCACATCAATGGAGCCGCCTTCAAAAGATGTATTTCCATCTTCGGTAAAGCCAGTACACCCAGTCAACAACGCAGAGCTTGCGAGAATCGCAGAGAACGCGAGAACCGTTGCACAAGCAAAGTTCATAGCAAATAAATTTTGCATCAGATTAATTTTTTTCATTTTTTTCTCCAACTTGTTTACTCAATGGAAAGAGCTGTAAATTCATTCGATAAACGCGGTCGTAACTTTTTACGTTCGACACAATTTCAGCCACCTTTTTGCGAAACGCATCAAGTTCTGCGGCAAGGCGCTCGTAAGCTTCGCGGTCAAGCCCCATCGTCATTCCGGAGATGTGGCGGTAATCGCGCGAATAACGTTCCAGAGAATCAGCCGCCAAATGCGCATACTGCTTTTGCATATTGACGACCGTCGCCGATACCACTTCACGAGTACTTGAAACACCTTCGCTCGTTTGATGGTAATTTCCGCATTCGTCCTTTTTCAAGAGCCCAAGTGATTCCTGCAAGTCCAAGGATTCACGAGCTTCCGCAGCAGAAATGGCGGGCACAAGCGTATGCCCCATTTCGAGCGGAGTTGCACCCTTCATAATCGGGGCAAGTTCCCGGAGTGCAGGGTTTGCCCACGACGAGAAATACGCAAACGACTTGGCTTCTAGAAATTCCACGCGGTTTTCGCTTGCGATTTTCATCATCTTCTCAAAAGCTGCTTGACGGATTTCAGAGCGTGAGGAATCGCAAAATTCAACCATTGCCCGAAAATATTCCGCCTGTACACCAGAGAGATTCATTGCCGGCAGAACTTTTTCGACAGCCACTTTTGAGAGTCGCGTTTTGCCATCGCATACGAGCTTCAAAAATCCCGACGAAGAAAACCCCGCAAGTTTCGCAAACTCGCGCCACGTAAATGCGGAACACTTTTTACGGCTTTCGTAAAAGTCTCGTATGTACGAGCGGTAATCTCTATATTCAAAAACGGATTTCATTTCTATTAGCAACCTTTACACCAACAAAAATAAATTACGCTGGCCTCAAAAACAATACTAATGAAACAAATTTTGTGAATTTTCTTTATTTTTAGAAGTTTTTATCAAAAATTATAAATTTTTGCTTCAATATATGAAACATTATGTTTCATAAAACAGATGCCCACCCCATTCGCGGACCATGCTCACGTAAGCTATAAAGTGCTAAATGAACAAAGTGCTCAAGGCGGGCATGAAAAGTTCGGCGATTCTTGCGGAATCTCGCGATATTCGTTTTACGCTAGAACATTTACTGGATTCTTCACCCTGTAGGCTCAGGATGAAGAAATTGCGTTACAGCACGCCCTTGCTGCTGGGAACTCCCTTCACGTTACGCGAAGGAGCAACCGCCATAGCGACAGCGCGGGCAAATGCCTTGAAGATGGATTCCAGGCAATGATGGTTATCGCTACCATAGAACAATTCTACATGCAAATTCATGCGAGCATTTTCGCAAAGGCTCTTGAAGAAGTGTTCGAACATGCTAGCTTCGATTCCGCCTGCAGTCGCAGCCGGAAGTTTCACGTTCCAGACAAAGCCGATGCGATTGCTGAAATCGACGCAAACGCGGCTCAAGGCTTCGTCCATCGGGACAAAGTAAAAACCATAACGTTCGATGCCCTTCTTGTCGCCAAGGCATTCGACAAGGGCCTGGCCAAGCACAATGGCGATATCTTCCATGCTGTGGTGCATATCAACTTCGGTATCACCCTTGCATGTCAAATCCAAGTGGAACCCACCGTGCACTTGGAATAAATTAAGCATATGATCCAAGAAGCCCGAGCCCGAGTTGATTTTACCCCTAGACGCATCGTCGAGATTCAAGAAAAGCTGAATGTCGGTTTCACTCGTCTTACGAGAAATCTTAGAAGAACGCATCTTAGCACCTCTTATTTAAGGACACGACCGTCATAAACGCTGAAGCGAACGACACGGCCAAACTTCGGCGCAGGAAGCGGAGTCTCGACGCCATTCAAGAACATCTTGCCAATTGCACGCGGTTCACCGATGACAACATACAGCGTTCCAGAAGCGGTATAGACAAGTTTATTATCCACCGTCGCGATATTCGCTTCCTTTACAAATTCGTCGTCATCTTCATCACGCTTGATGCCAACCCAAGAACGCATTTCGCCAGAACCGACGAGTTCTATTTTCGTGCGCCCGTTATCCGAAACCGGCCCGGTCGGCGCCTTCACGGTATCTTTCTTGGATGCCGAAGATATAAAGATTGTAGCCGATGCCGGGAGATTTTCCGCTTTTTTCACAGCCTTATCGACATCATCCTGAGTCACCGTCTCGTTCTTTTCGTCCTTGATAGAATCGACAGGAACGGCCTCGGCACCTTCAGGCATGTCCTGGTTCAGTTCCGAAGAATCTTCAGGCGCAACCACCGCCGGAGGATTGACGTTTGCATCGGGAGAAGAATCAAATTTCGTCCACAGATGGAAGCCCGCGACTAAAAGAATCGCGACAATCACGATAATCACAGGCACAGCCTTGCTACGTGGCTTACGCTCTTCATCTGCAATCGGAGAGACTTTCTGCACAAGCGGTTCCATATCGCGCACAGCAAAATTGGAACCAACCTCGTCGCTATAAACCTTCAAAACAGCCCTGGGATCTAGCCCAAGTTTGACGCTGATGGAATTCAAGTAGCTACGGACATACGCTTCCACCGGGAGAGATTTCCAATCACTCGCCTCAATAAAACGCAGCATCTTCAACGAGATTTTTGTACGTTCAGAGAGATCTTCAATAGAAAGTCCTTGAGATTCACGAACGCGGGTCAAGAAATCACCAAGACGTTCGTTAGGATTTTTCTCTTCTACTTGAATCATTTATCACACCTTAACTTGTAATCCATCCAACATTTCCAGCGTACGTGCAACGGGCAATCCGACCACATTGTAGTAACATCCGTTGATGGACTTGATCAGGCGCGCACCATTCGTCTGAATGCCGTAGGCACCTGCCTTATCCATCGGGTCTTTAGAATTTACATAATCTTCAAGTTCCTGTAAGGAACAGTTTCTAAAAATGACCTCTGTTTTCTCCTCGGACGCACAAAGAATCTCCCCCGCACGCGCAATCGCGACACCGGTAATCACCCAATGACTCCGATTGTTTAATTTATTGAGCATATCAAGGGCGTCGGCCTCGGATTTCGGCTTACCAAGAGGCTTGCCATCCAAAAAGACAAGCGTATCAAAACCGAGTACAAACGCATCGCGCTCTTGGCGGGATACAGACAAAGCCTTGATACAGGCATTTTCGCGCGGGAAATCCAGCGGGTTTGTACTCGTCGGCTTTTCGTCTTCGCCCGAGACGACCACGCGGAAGTTGACTCCCAACTGTTTCAAGATTTCGGAACGGCGCGGCGAACCGCTAGCAAGGATTATTTGGTTATTGGTCATTGTTTGTTTTTAGGTTATAGGTTTTAGGTCGTAGGGGTTAGGCCGCATCTGTGGAGTCTTGAGGTCGCTTCGCTTGGGCTATGGGGTCGGCACGTTGCGCCTCTGAGGTCGCTTCGCTTTGAGCTATGGGGTCGGAGCTGAAGCTCCTCTGGGCTCGTTCCGCTTTGGGCTATAGACCACAGCCTCTCTCGTCTTTGGATTATCGCTTCGCTCTAATCCCAAATGCTGGACTCGGTCATGCCCATGCAAGCATGGTCGCGACTCTCGTCCTACGCATTTGTCGTCTTTCGTCTTTCGTCTCTCGTCTATCAGCGAAGCGGTCTTAATCATAATACTTCGTATCGGTGCTGCCAGCGTTCAGCTTGATATCCGGCAAGTCGCGCACATACACAGAGAAGCTCCAACCGGCAGCAGGGCCAGTCGGCGTCCAAGTAAAATCGAGCTGCCAGCAATGCAACACACGCTTGAACGTAAATTCATGGGAGACAAACTTGCCCTCGTTATAATCGTAACGGGTGCTATAGGAAACATCCCAGTTGATTGTCGGCTGGAACGACGCAGAAATCCCCGTCGAATGTGAAATGTTGTCTTTGAACAAATTCTTTGCCACACGAGTACTGCTGAACGAATAGCGATAATCCAGACTCAAGGACCATTTGAGCATTTCGTACTTTTCCATCTGCGACGGAAGCCCGCCATTAAAGGAACCGCTCCAATAAAAATGCTTCGAAAGTTCATAACCCCAATACGTGAGTTCCGGGAATTTTACCTTGTTCGGAGTCGATGTGTACTTGTGATAAAAGCTGTGGCGGGTGTTGATTGTGAACATGTAATCCTGTAAAATTTGGAAACCAAACGACGAAGAAATGTCAGAGAAATTGAGCGAATCCGCGGCAAAGTTATACGAGAAACTATGCCTTGTCGTAAGCAAACGACGTGTGCCATACTGATCTTCGACAGCCTTGGCCCTCTTCGTAGAATCGCCGCGGGTGGTATCGACATGCCCGGCCACCTTGAGATACTTGATATCAAAGTCGTTACTCAAGCTAAACCCGATAGTCTGCTGCTTTTCTTGGTACGGGTACTGCCCCAACAGCGGATGCGGCGCAAACGTTTTCACGCTATCAATTTCAGGAGCATACGTATAAGAAACGCTCGGGGAAAGCACATGACGAATACCCGTAAATCGTCCAATTTCAGGAACCCAGATACCATACAGTTTAGTATCGGCGGTCAAGCTATAGCTGTGGTTGTAAGCCACATCGCCATACGACCCCTCCCCCGGATTGAAGCTCATGTAGCGTTTTCTTTTGTACAAGGAATCGTTCGGATTACGCCAAGATGTCCCCGTCCAATATCCCGAGAACGTCGCCCGCGGAGTAATGTTGATAACATTAAAGAGGCGGCCCGAATAGTCTAACGTATAAGTTCCCGTGTAACCCACATAATTTGCGGTTGTGTCCTCATCGCGTAAAAGGTCCTTGTCGCGGCGCATGAAATAATTGAATCTATTCGTAAAGCTGTAGTTGAACTTTTCAAGGAACGACTGGAAAGACCCGTCTTCTGCAGCAATTTCATCTTCGTCCAGTTCAAAGCTGAAAAGGTTTCCGCTCATACGGTACTGGATATCGGGCAAGTTGCGTTCGAGCATCCCCGTCGTGAGGTTATGGCTTTGGGAAACCTTGACTGTTAAACTTTTATTGTTACCGAACTTGCCTGAATACGTAAGCCCGGCGTTCGCCTGTTGGTTCAAAATCGTGCTGGCTTCCAGCGAATTGCTCTTACGGACATCCGTACTGCTGACAAAAGAACCCTGACCGCTCAACGTATGCCTTGCATCGGGGGTCAGGTTCTGGTTGTGCAAGAACGAAATATCGTAGCCACTACGGCTAAAGTCAAATTCCTGCAGATAGCTGGTATATCTCAAGTAACCGTCCAGCAAATAACGTTTTTTGTAGCGGATTTCGCCCGACAACGTAGAACGTTCAAAGCGAGCCTCATCGCCTTCGATAATGTCACCGGAAATCGTCGCGTCCCAATAATCGTTCGCCGCGTAATAGAAACCGATATTGCGCAAATAGAAGCCCTGCTTCTGGTCACCACCGAACTTGGGAGTCAAAAGACCCGACTTGCGACCGCTCTTGAGTGGAGCCACAATCATCGGAAGAACCGCCACCGGCACGTCGGCAATATTGAGCACCACAGGCCTTGCAGTAATCGTCTCCTTTGGCTTTACCACCATGCGGCGCCCATAAAAATAAAAGTGCTGGTGCGTCGTATCGTTACATGTACTGAAATCGCCTCGGGCAATCTGGATTCGCGTATCCGGCAAACGGCGGACTTCCATGCCGTTCAGTTGCTGGTTGTCCTGGAACGTCGTCGCGTAATAGACCTCGCCTATTTTAGACTTGAGGTTGTACTTGAGGCGCATTCCCGACAACGACGGGTTCTTGGTCTCGCGAAGCACGGGGTTCCCAGACGCCGCCAGAATCTGGTTCTTCTGGTCCATCCAAATCGTGTCGGATTCCAGCGTCGCGGTACGGTACTTGAGTTGCGCCGACTTGTTCAAGTTGAACGTCGATGTTTCCACGTCATAGACCAAATCGACCGCTCGGTATTCAATCGTATCCACTCCGGTCGTATCGTTCATCCAATCCACTTCCGTCGTGTCTTCTTCGACCTGGACACGTTCTTCGAGTTCAAAACGGGTCATCTCCTCGCCATAGGAGCAAGGAGCAAAGACCGCAGTCAATAAAAACACAAAAACGGCCCACAGCAAACGATGGGTTTTGGATAAAATCACGGTTCCACAAAATAGAAAAATTTTATTACTTCAAGAAAGTACTTGTAACAAAAAAAACGTTCCATAAGCGGAACGTTTTTCGAATTTTAGATTTTACAAAATTGCAATTACTTGAGCACGGCGTTCATGCCGCTCACGCTGCCATTGTGGTCAATGGAAATCACGTAGCGACCGCTCGGAAGCTTGGAACCGTCCCAGGCAAGCGTATTCACGCCGGCCATGGCGTTATCGAGATTCAACGTCTTCACCTGTTCGCCATCGGCATTCAAGATGTTAATGGTCGCACGGCCCGTAGATTTGAGCGTGAACGAAATAGCCTTGCGGTTGAAGAGGCGGAGGCTTGCGTCGCCTGTGCGGACGGCGGTCGGCTTCGAAATCTTCGGAGCGGACTTTGCCTTTTCAATATAAATTCCATTGACATCAGCCGATGCAACAGAAACATCGTTCTTGATGAGGTTTCCGTGACGGAGCACAGCAACGAGCTGCTTTTCGTTTTCGGTAGCGCTGGCGAACGTTTCGAGTTCCTGCACGTTCACGCGTTCCTTGTCACCGTACCAGTTCTTGACGGCCTTGTTGTCCAAATCCTTCACCGTAATCTGAGCACGACGGACAATAGCGGAATACGTTTCGCCATTGCTCATGTACGTGATTTCAAGGGGCTTGTTGACCTGGCCACGAAGTTTAGCCTTGGAAAATTCAATGTCCTGACCCTTGAGGCTCACACCATCGACAGCGGTAATGATATCACCGGCCTGGATGTTTGTTTCTGCAGCCGGAGTGCCCGGAATGACTTCAGCCACATGGACGCCCTCTTTCACCTGGTAAATGGTGATACCGACACCACCAAAAGATTCATCAGCCATAAGCGGTGCAGTCATCATCGCGGCAATCAAAGAAGCCTTAACAAAATTATTCATGATATTCTCCTTAAATTTCTTCCTTAATATATAATAAAAAGTTGTTATTTCAAACAGATTCAAGCCAAAAATATATGGAATATAACGGTAAAAATCCCCTTCAATGCAACGGACGGGCGCATAAGCGGTCCGTTTCGGCTAGTACAAACCTATTCCTTCACGCAGCGGATAGTCATCAAATCGTCCGTATTTTTCTGATCCTTATAACAAGCCATGTCATTGAATCCTATATGAAAGATCCAAACGTCATCTGGATTTTGTCGATTAGAAGCCCAGTAATAAGCATTGCTCTTTCCACTTTTATCACTCGGATTTTTACTCGTTCCAAAAGACAAGAACGATGTTCCGTACGTATTGCATTCAAACCCGGAGCAAATGGAACCGATTTGAGACACTAGCTGTTGGTTATAGCAGTTTTGCAAATATATGGAAAGGCGATCATATCCTTTTTCTAATGAATTGACAACAGTCGAATCAGGCAATATCCAGCCAGCTGGGCAAGCTGTTTTAGCGGCCTCTTTCGAATAAAATCTACCGGCGATTTCACATCCTTCTTGAACTGGGACGCTTTGCGCTCCGGTCGGCACATACCTCAAGTTTTCGGCCATCCAAGTGTAACCATTGACTTCGACGGTCCTGTAAGTTGCACCGTCGCGGTCATCTACCAAAGTTCCATATTCAATTTTCGGATTAAAGTAATATTCCTTCGGGAATACGCAACTCCAATTCCTTGAATAATTCCATTTGCCGTTATAGCAGATGTAATCTTCTTTTAAACCTCCTTTCCAGTCACGAACTCTCTTGTTGTCCGTATCGCAAGGAGCATCGTAAAAATCGGCCCAAGAATTCTGATAACAGACATAGGACATATTCGTATCAACGACACCTTGAACGGTTTTACCTTCCGCATCGCAAGGTCTGTCGCCAATGTCCGCTTCCCTTTGTGTCGCCGTGTCCCAGCCCGTTTCACGGCAGATATAAAAGATTTCCCCCTTATAATCCTTGGTTCCGCTATCCACTATTTTCCCGACACGGTCGCAAGGAACATTTGTCGTTGAAATTTCCATTTGATCCGCAATTTTCCACTTTGAATTCTTGCACAAGTAATACGTGCTGGTGTCTGTCGGGCTTTTCATGAGTTTGGCCGAATCGCCGCAAGCGAGGTCTTGCACTTCGTAGTCCATTTTCGTAGCGACATTCCAGCCATCGGCCTTGCAGATATAGTAACGTTCGCTTACAGTCGGACTCTCGATGACCTTCCCGACTTTATCGCAAGGGACATCCTTGGTATCTTCTTCAAAACTACTCAAAAACGTCCACCCGTTCACATTGCAAAAATACAATGTATCGCTGATGATGTTTTTTAAGCCAGCCCGCTGGACAGCACCAAACATTTTATCGTCGCAATAAGGCAGCCCTATGCATTTCCTATAGAGATTGCTGAATATGTAGGTAGGAGGCACCTCCTCGTAACCGGTCGCGGCACACCCACGTTGAGCGGCATTACTCGCCCATACACGAGCCCTTATATAAACTAAATCTGTCGTAGCTTGACCCCAACCTGGTGTTAAAGAAACATTCCATATACCGCAATATTCAGAACGGTCTAACGTTCCTTTTTCAGAAAAAGACTTGATAAAATTGGAGACAGCAACTGTGTCAATAGCGAAGAAATAGTTCAAAGCATGTTCTACGTTAGACCTCGTAAATCTGGCATTGCGTTCTTGCAGCGGATTTTCGCGGAACAACGTGTCCAATCCCAAAGCTGCAATAAGTTCTTCCTTTGCCTTTTTTTCGGCATCCGCCGCAGCGACTCCGTTTGAAACAAGTTTTGCAGTTCGTGCCTTGATAATCTGCGTATAAGGGAAAATCGCAAGAGACGAAGAATCCACTGTGATACCAATTCCCATGTTTGCAGAACCCATGCCTGCGGCACCCCCAGCACCTCCCGCAGCGCCAGCACCTCCTGCAACGCCCCCGCCACAACCAAAGCTACCGGACATGTTCTCATCTAAAAAGTCGAGATAATTTGAATTGGAAGGAACTTGTTTGTCGTTGCCGCTGTTTTCGTTGCCGCTGGAAAGGACCGTTCCAGAAGAACTGGACTTGGCATTTTTTCCTGAGGAAGACGAGTGAACCGCAACACTCGATTTTCCGTCTTGAACAGCCGAACTGGACAAGGCTTTACTTTCGGCAGCAGACGATTTCCCGGGCGAACTCGTCGCAGAAGTTTTCTCCGTTGCAGAAGACTGCTTATCAACGCTCGAAGAACTGTTTTCCAAAGCAAGAACATCATCGACCTTGGCAACATTCTCCGATTCCGAACAGGCGATTAATGCCACGACAGACAACAAAAATGCAAATTTTTTCATCTTCCCCCCTAATTTGATTCCTTGATGCAACGAATCGGCAAATAAA
Organism: uncultured Fibrobacter sp.; assembly: GCA_946413655.1. GTDB lineage: Bacteria > Fibrobacterota > Fibrobacteria > Fibrobacterales > Fibrobacteraceae > Fibrobacter. Next base: position 12,934 of record CAMKLO010000024.1, read on the forward strand.
GATATGACCCCGGAATGACATAAGATATGTAGGTATGATAGAAATACATATGCTTAATATCTTTTGTACTGTAATCCCCATAAACCCAGTAATAAGTTTGGCGAATCAAGTCATCTTGCCTTGCAGATATTCTTGTATCATAACCCCCAAGTTCCAAAAAAGACGTTCCATAGACATTGCAGTCATAAAGGTTGCATCGAGAGCCAATCTCGGACATGAACTGAGCCAAGTACGAAGATTTTTCGGAACCGGAAAGTTTTTGATACTCAGGAGTATAAAACGAATTGACATCCGTAGAATCAGGCAGTCTCCAACCGGCAGGACACGCTGTTTCCGCAGCGTCCAACGAATAGTACCGCCCCGCAATTTCGCACCCTTCTTCAACAGGAACGCTTTGCGTAGCATCCGGCGTTACATATCTCAAATTCTCGGCCATCCATGTCCGGCCAAAAACATCGACGGTCTTATACGTCTCGCCATCGCGTTCATCCACGAGCGTTCCGTATTCGATATCCGGATTGAAATAATACTCCTTCGGGAAATCGCAACTCCAATTTCTTGAATTATACCATTTACCGCTGTAACAGAAGTAACGATTTCTGCTCAAGTTAGCCCGCACCCTCATGTTCTCCTCATCACAAGGCGCGTTGTAAAATTCTGTCCATGCTTTATTGTAGCATACATAAGACATAAGCGTATCGCGCTCGCCCTGAATTTTCTTGCCTTCCTCGTCGCAAACACGTTCCCCGATATCGACTTCCCTATAGGTTGCAGCATCCCAACCCGTATCGCGGCAGATATAATATCCAGAAGAAGCCCCCCTCTGTTCGTTTACGTCATAAAGGTAAAGGGCCAACGAATTTTCCTTGAATTTATTTTTTACCATTTTCCCGACATTGTCTCGGTTACAAGGAACGCCAAATGTCGATACTTCCAAGTGGTTTGCAATTTTCCATTTCGAATCTTTGCACAAATAGTACAACGTATCAACAACCGGACTATTCATAAGTTGCGGCGTGGTACCACATGGGTTATTTCTCGTTTCATACGCCATCCTTGAAGCAACACTCCAGCCATCTTCCCTACAAACGTAGAACAAATTGGGATTATGCTCGCTCTTGCGAAAATCTCCTATTTTATCGCAAGGAACACCCTTAAGATCGCGGTCGTATTCATTCAGGACTTTCCATCCTTTTTCGGAGCATACGTAAAGATCCTCGCTAATGATTTTTTCAAAACCGATTCGCTTTACAGTACCAAACATTTCATCCGTGCAATAAGGAAGATCGAGGCATTTTCGGTGGATGTTACTGAATATAAGGTAAGGGTCATCGATATCGCTATCCGCAATCCCACATCCGCGCATGCCGACTCTTACAGCCCACGCATATATTGTTTCGTCGCCACCAGAATTTGCAAACCACGGCACACCTTTCCACGCGCCGCAATAATCCAATTTTTCTAGCGTTCCCGTCTCGGCAAAGTTTTGAAGATAATTGCCCAGTCCACTTGTGTCATTGAGAAAAACATAGTTTATGGCATCAACAATGGAATAATCCCTGATAAACGTTATAGGCTTATCCCTTGTTTTAATAAGCGTATCAAGTCCCAAGGCCTTATAAAGTTCTTCCTTGGCAATTTTTATGGCATCTTCCGTAGAGGCACCATTTGCAACATGCACATACGCACGGTTATTTACAAGAAGTTCATAGGGATTGTATTCTTTCCGGGAAGCGAAGCTCGGAGTGCCGCATGAGAAAGATCCAGTATTCGTCGAATCTTTAAAAATTTCAGGAACCGAGCTGGACGAACGAATCTTTTCGGAGGAACTCGATAACGAAGCGTTTGAACTCGACAGCAACACATCATTGCTACTGCTGACGAAAATTTCGGATGAACTGGAAAAAAGTACGCTTTCCGTAGCCGACGACAGATCGGTCGAATTCGACAGTTCGACAACGCTCGACGAACTCTCTACGGCGAGAACGTCGCCAGAGCTACCGAAGTCGCCAAAAGCATCTGAATCGGCAACATTCTCCGATTCCGAGCAGGCGATTAATGCCACGACAGACAACAAAAATGCAAATTTTTTCACAAATTCTCCCCCAAAACCCCGAAACCAACTCTTGATAAAAATATATTTAAATAGCTTGTTGGTTTGTAAAAAAGAAACAACTCTTAGAATAAACGTTGAGACAAGCTCATCTTTTTTCGTTATTAGCAACAAAATTGCCGGCCGGGGCTTCCCTGTCACATTACTCTTTTACACAACGAATCGGTAAAAAGTCGCTATCACTTGCTTCCCTATATGATATTAAAGAGTTGTGAAAGTGCATTTGCTTAACATTCTTCGCATTACGATCACCATAAACCCAGTAATGACTCATACCCAATGCATTCATTTTTTCAGACGCCACATCATAAACTCCAAGAGCCAAAATAGTTGTTCCATAGGTATTGCAACCATACCCATTACAGTGATTGCCTATTTCACTCACAAATTGCTCTAAATACGCACTCATCATATACCCGCTAAGATTATCGAAGTCAGGAGGAAAGAATGCATTTAAATCAGTTGTATCAGGCAATCTCCAGCCCGCAGGGCAAGCCGTTTGTGCAGCACCAGCCGAATAGAACCGGCCAGCAATTTCACAGTTGTCATCAAAAGGCACACTTTGCGAAGCATCCGTTACCAGTCTCAAGTTTTCAGCCATCCAAATTCTGCCATTTACATCAACAGTCCTGTACGTTTTACCATCGCGTTCGTCAACCAGCGTTCCATATTCAATATCTGGGTTGAAATAATAATCTTTGGGATATTCACAAGTCCAATCCACCGAATAGTGCCATTTACCATTATAGCAAATGTATTCATTGAATCTTCCGTTTTCAGAAGCCCGCATTCTTTTATTATTGGAATCGCAAGGGGTTTCGTAAAAATCAGTCCAGGCATTTTTATAGCAGACATAATACATCAGAGAATCAAGATTCCCCTGAATCGTCTTGCCCTCCGCATCGCAAACATTTTCACCAATATCGGCTTCCCTGTGGGTCGCGATATCCCAGCCGGTCTCGCGACAAATGTAAAAAGTACCATTTTTCTCCCATTCATATTCCCTAAATTCTCCTTCAAAAATTTTCCCGATACGATCACAAGGAATTTCATTTGTTTCTATTTCCATTCGATTCGCTATTTTCCATTTGGAATCTTTGCACAGATAGAACAAAGTATCAACGGTTGGACTTTTCACAAGCTTTAGCGGCTTATCACATGGAATGTCCTTCGTCTCGTACGCGAGTTTAGTCGTAATGGTCCAGCCATCTTCTTTGCAAACGTAAAATTGATCTTTTACAGAGTTGCTCTTGAACATTTTGCCGACTTCGTCGCAAAGCGAATCCTTCACATCCAAATCGTAATTCTTCAGGATAGTCCATCCGCGTTCCGTACAAACAAAAGACGTATCATTAATGGCATTTTCTAAACCAGCATGTTTCACAGAGCCAATTAAATTTTTATCGCAATAAGGCAAATCAACGCATTTTCTAAGAATGTTATTAAATATAAGATAAGGCTCTTCAACATCCCGTACATCATACACGCATCCACGAATACCAACCGCCCTCGCCCATAAATACATCATCTCTTGCTCAGAACCATAAGCCTCGCTTGTCAAGGGATTATTCTTCCATATAGCACAAAAAGCAGACTTATCTAAAGTTCCCGATTCTGCAAAATTACCAATATAATCACTTTCCGCACTAACTCCATTGCGGAAAATAAAGTTCAACGCACCTTCAATGGAATACTTCGAAAATGAAAATTTATCAAACAAAGTATCTAATCCCAAAGCTTTGTAAAGTTCTTCTTTAGCAGTGAGTTCAGCATCTTCGGAAAAAATTCCGTTCCCTGCCAATTTTGCTGCACGACCGCCAACAAGAAGTGCAAAGGGGGCACTCTCTTTTTTTGAAGATTTGCTAACGCCACATGGAGGTTCCGACAATGTATCGGAAAATTCAACAAAAAAAGTATCGGCTGAAACGACTCTAACAGTATCAGAATTTACAGAAGAACTTGACAAACGAGCTGGTTCAGAAACAGGAAGGAGTTCGACCAGACTCGACGAGCTCTCCCCAGAAACAAAAGCATCTCTTTCATTGACATCCGCAATATTTTGAGTTTCTGAACAAGCAGCCCAAAACAAAGCAGAAAACAAAAACGCAATTTTTTTCATTTTTCCTCCTTTTAAAACTGCACTGGCAATCTTGCACATCCCTAAAGCAGAGCTACCCGAACTTAACACAAACTAAATATAATCAAAATATTTTACAAATTTCAGGCAGCACAATAAAAAACTCTATTTCAAAAGCACAGCCATCAAATTCTCTTTCTCGTTCGTCCCGACGCAGCGAAAAAAGCTTACACGAAAGCGTAAAAAATATTGAAAAGTGTATAAAGTCTCAAAATCGCAAAAAACGTCATTTTTCGGATCATTGAGCGTTTTCTCCCCCCATTTTCAAGTTTTCTCCCTACATTTTTGCTTTATGGGGGGAGAAAAATCAATCCACAGACACCTTAAGCCATTCTGTAACCTGATTTGCTATTGAACGAACTTCGTCAATAGATATTTTTTCCTTGGTTTTGTCAAAAAACTTAGGGAAACTATTTTCATTCAAAATCCAATATTTTGAAAAATCTTCAGCCGGATTTTCTATATACGCTCCTATAATTACAGCAACTTTTTGAATCGAATAAGTCCGACCGCACAATGATTCCAATTTCTCCGAAATAAAATTTGCCTCACCATCCATTTGATTCAAAAGGGTTTTGCATATCCTTCCATTAAATAACAGTTTACCGTCTTGATACAAAAATTTGTATCCTTTTTTTCTATCATAATGTTTTGTTTCTATTGTAAAGATGCCTCGGGTACTCACAATCAAATGATCAACATTAAAGCAATCACCACAGACATCATGAAACACCCGTACAGAATCATTACTCATATTATTCAGCATTTCACCAACAAGACGTTCGCCCTCCATTCCCTTATAACAATTGCGCATGTGTTTTATAAGCCTGCGCGATTTGCGAAATCCATATATAAAAATCCCTACCGTAACTACAGTAAGAGTTATCGCAAACGTAAGATTTAAATCAAAAACACCAAAGTAAAACAGCCATACATAAAGTGTCAATATGAAAAAAGCAAGGAAAAAACACCAAACGCCCCAATAGCTCTCATAATCAACATCAATTTTCTTTTGTAGAGATTCACCCTGAACTCGCGTTCGAAATTTCTTACCCATATTTATTCCTTTTCCCATTTCAATACAGGATAGCCATCATTCAAGCCAGAATCATAAACGAAATCATCACCAAGGAGTTCAGCAAAGTTTTTGGATTTCATTTCTTTTTCGGTTTTGGGAGTCGCGACTCCGCCACCGTTATTTTGTCCAAATGGTTCTTGGTCGCCTTGTTTGAGGTAATAGTAATCAGCCATTGTGGTGTTGAAATTGTAGCCAATCATCAAGCCGACAAGGGAATCGCCATCAACTTTACCGGTAGAATACGTGGAGTTGGTTACGCCTTCTTTGTTGTAAGAGAAAATTCCACCGGCATAAACTTCTCCATATACATTTCCCCTATTATACAAATTCTTTGAAGTAACATAAGCTGCCGAACCAACAACTCCCGCAGTGCCAAAGGTGCCTTCAACATCAGAATTGTTACTAAGGTAGCCAACCTTTCCTCCACAAACAAAGCCTAACACTCCACCTACATAATATTTTCCTGAAACATGAGCTTCATTATGAGCATTTGACAAAGCACCACATGTCCAAGTTGTTGCATCACTACAAGAATAAGATGCTGTTTGCTTTGATGTATAAATATTCAAACTAGCACCACCACAATATCCGGAAACACCTCCAACGAAATGCTGACCAATAACAGTTCCATAATTATCAAGATTACGAATATCATTTAAATTAGCAGCGCCTATTCCACCAATAACTCCACCAACATAACCACTTCCTTCTACTTGTGCAAAATTTTCTAACCCATCAATCACTGTATTTTTCACGAAACCAACAACGCCACCAACGTCATTCAACCCAACAACAACACCCTTATTTAAAAGTTTTTTTAATGAAGATGTTTGTAGATATTGTTTATCTTTTGAAATTCCAACGACACCACCAACACATTCCTCTTTTCCAGACACGCTGGCAAGATTCGTCGAGTTCTGAACGGTACCAATATTACTTCCAACAACCCCCGCGGTATATTTTCCACCGCTCACCCAAGAGTTCTCCACAGTTACATTTTGCACTGTTCCGCTACTATTCCCGAACAATCCATTATGCGTACTGGTCGTATTGATGAACATTCCACTCACCGAATGTCCGTCGCCATCAAACGTACCAGTGAACGAGACGCTGGAATTTCCGATGGGAGTCCACTTGTGGAGTTTTGCGGAATCCGCAACCAAGCCACCCTTGTCGTCAATTATTTTACCCTTGTTGAGCACAATATCCGCACCCAACTTGTAGTATTTGCCTTGATACGCTTTGTCGTTTGCTCCAATGACAAAAGACAACTTTGCCAACTGCTCTGCCGTCAGAATCACATACGGGCTGAGCTTGGTTCCTGCACCACACGCAAAATTTTTTGCGGTCGTACCGTCCCATACCTTACCCGGTTCACCGACGCAATCCTCATCAGGTTCTTCCGTTGCACCACTCGTTGCTTTGCCGCCTTTGCTGCTAGAACTAGCTCCTTTTTTAGCGGAACTGCTTATTTCGAGAGAATCCTCATCGTCAAACGAATCAACAGTCTGCGAGCATGCTCCAAGCATGGCAGATAACCCTAATAAGAAAATCCACTTGTAACACATACCGTTCTCCGTAAACTTTTCTTTATAAAGATATATTCGGCTGATGTTCTATGCAAGTTTTTTCAAGGGGGAAATTTCCTTTTTAGTCCGTTTTAGGCATTATTTGTGCATAAAAAGATGATCCCATGACGGTGCACGGGATGACAAGGTAAGGAAAAATGCTCAGGGACCTTCCCCTATCATGCTTTGCATTCCAGGGTCAGGATGACGGGCGCGAGGTCGGGAGGACGTCGCTATTCCATTTCGATTAGTTCGCGGGATTCTTCTGCAGAGGGGCGGTCATCCTCGTAGTCCTTGAGGGTCTTTTCGCCGGGGACGATGACGAGGCCAAGCGTTACGGGTTCGCCCTTCAAGTTGATGTAGGCTTCCAGATAAAGTGTCGTGGAGAGGCGGATGAGGCGAAGGTCCATCATGGTACCACCCTTGTGGATGCTCATCGGATTGCGGTTGAAGAAGAGGAACTTCTTGTTGATGTATTCAAAGCGGTCGTCTTTGTAGTTGATGGACCATTCGGTGTCGCCGTCGTTTTCCTGGCGGTAGGTGCAGCGATCGTTGTCGATGTCGCATTCGAAGCTGGCGCTTTCCTGATAGCGTTTGTTCCATTCGCGGCTGAAGGCGCAGGACTGAACTCGGGAGCCACCATTACGCTGCTTATTCAGCTGGTCGTTAATGACAACGTAGTCCATCTTCATGTTCTTGACTTGGTTATAGACGTTCATGAGGATGATGTAAGCTTCGATATCTTTCGGGCACTTACCGGTGAGGTTCACATCTTCGTGGGCTTTCAAGAGCGTTTGTTGCAAATCGATGTCGATGGCGTCCGGGATTTCGCTTTTCTTGATTTTGTCAAGAGTTTCCTTGGGCGGAACATAGACAACCTTGTCGCCTTTCTTGATGGCGTAACCAAGCTGATCGCGGACGTAGTCCAAGCACTGCTGCACATGGACGTGGACCGTATTCGAGCCGCCAGAGACGAAGTCCGCACCGATGCGCACGTTCCATTCGTCGGCAGAACTCTTAACGTTCTTGTCGAGTTCGCAGAACTGGTCTTCACGCGTACCGTCAACAAAGACCATGTTCACGTGGAGTTTCGTCACGAGGGATTCTTCCTTGTTGAGGGCGCTTCCCATGCTCCAAAATTTCGGGTTCAGGCGGAGGACTTCGGCAAAAGCCTTGTCGCCATCGAACGCAGGCAACAGGGAATCATTGCGGGCGTTCTTCTCCTGCAACAGTTCGGAATAGGACGTTTTGACGTCCATGTTGTTAAACGCATTTCGAGCGGCCGCCGAAAAAGCGGTTGTCGCAAACATCGAACACGCCAAAATTACAGATAAGCGCAGCATTGAAAACATTTCCCTCTCCTATTTTTTTACAATCTTTTTAACGGCAAAATTCAGCAAGTACAAAATGACGCCGCCTGCGATAATCGTAGGCCCAACGACAAAGTTCAATTGGCACGCGACCAAAAGCCCGAGCACCACTAGCACAAGCGAAACGACGACCGAGACAAGCATCATCTGCCGCAAATTCTTGGCATAGCACTCCGCGATGTAGGCCGGAATCGTAAGGAGCGCAATCACGAGAATCATGCCCACCGCCTGCACGGCAATCACGACAGTAAGCGCAATCAGCGCAATCAAAAGCATGTAGTAATTCAGCACGGGAATGCCGCGGACGCGCGCAAATTCCGGGTCGTACGAAATCGAAAGGAAGTTGCGGTAGCAAATGGAGACCGACGCAAGAATGAAAATGAGCAGGGCGCCCATCCACCAGAGAAGTTCCGTAGGTACGGTCAACAGGCTACCGAACAAGAAACTCATCATCTCGCCGCTGTAACCCGGCGTCAAGTCCGTCAAAATTACGCCGAGCGCCATGCCCGCCGCCCAGATAATCCCGATAAACGTGTCGGAATGCTTGCGGTCGCGCCACGTAAGAGCGCCCATGAGCATCGCGCAGGCGAGCGCGAAGCCGAGCGAGCCTAGCATCGGCGAAAAGCCGATAAAGCACGCCAGCCCAACCCCGCCAAAAGAAGCATGCGCCACGCCGCCCGAAAGCGCCGTCAAACGGTTCACAACGACATACGTTCCCATGACGCCACAAGCTAAGGCGACAAGCACCGACGCGATCAGCGCATTCTGCATAAAATCCATGGAAAGTAAGTCGAGCATAGGGCTATGGGGTTTGGGGTTATGGGGTCGCACCTTCGGTGCTTTGAGCAAACAAGCATAAGCAACCGTCCAAAGCGAAGCGTGCCCAAAGAGCTTTAGCACGCCCCCAAAGCGAAGCGACCTCATACCTGTTTACTAACCACTGCATACTAATCAATTGATTCAATCAATTTCTCCCTTAAATTTAGCAAATGCGGGATGTGAAAATCCACCCAGCCGGGCGCTTGGATGTTCGGATTCACAAGAACGGTCGTCCAGCCGCGTTCATGGGCAGGTTCAAGGTTGCGAAGCGAATCTTCGAGCAGCACGATTTGCGACTTGTCCAATGTTTTTGGCGCCAAGAGGCCATGCGACACCAGCCACTTTTCCATTTTTTCGTAGGCGCTCGCATGCGGTTTGCCTTCCCAATCCATCATCCTGAGGTCAAAAACGTCCTCGATGGCGGAATCGATCTGCATGTGCGCCATGCCAGCACGGCTCCAGTCCCCGCGCCCGTTCGTAAACACATAGCGGCGGCCTTTGAGACTTTGCAGGAGCGACAACTTTTCAGGCGCCACCTTCGGATAAATCAAATATTCCGGTTCATGGATAAAGTCAAAAAAATCATCGGGCAGAGTCCCGTTCATCGCCATGAGTCCCGCAAGCGTCGTTCCGAAACGGACCAGATAATCCTTGCGTATTTCTGTTGCGCGATCAAATGTCCCGCCGACTGTTTTCTGGACAAATTCTGCAATTCGGTGATCGAGAGAATTGAGGACAAAGCGTTCCTCTTCGCCGTAAAGCGTCAAGTCGTAATCGAACAACCAAATTTTCGAAGCGTCGTTTCTAATGCCGATATCCAGCGCACTCACGAAGCAAACCTCTTAATACCCCATCGCAAGCCCGCCAATTTGACGAGCGAGATATGTGGCGTAATTGTCCGTCATGCCGCTTACGAAATCGAGCACCTGGTGATAAGCCTCCGCGGTCGTTACACTCTGGCCGATTTTCGCTTGACCGATAAGGCGCACGATGCGGCTAGCGCGATATGAATTGCGACCGTTCTGGCGATAGTCATAGACGCCATTGATAAACGCATCGAGCACGGTGCTGAGCGTCGTGTAGCTACCGACTTCAAGTTCCGTCTTGCGGCGGTCCGGATAAATACGTTCAACTCCAAGGCGCTTTGCGATGCGGATGCCTTCCATCGTATCAGAACGGGAAAGGTCTATCAAGTGTTTGTCGAGCGTCCCTTCCATGATACGGTCGTAATTTTTGACGAAAAGTACGGCCACATCGTCAATCAGGTTCTGGATAGCGTGCCCGCGGATACTGCTGAGAAAATCCCTAAAGTTTTGACCGTTTTCTTCGAACTCGCGGTCGATATCAACGTCAGGGCCACATAGATAAATAAACATGTCGCGCACATCACCGAACGTGAGAATTCCAAGTTCAATAGCGTCTTCGACATCGAGGATGGAATAGCAAATGTCGTCTGCCGCTTCAATCAGATAAACTAACGGATGGCGAGCCCACATGCCATTCTTGATTTCCGGAATGCCAAGGACCTCGGCTGTTTCACGATAAAGTTCGGCCTCCGTTTGGAACAAACTCGTCGGGCAGCCGTAATGAGCAAGACGCGGATACTTGATCATGGAACCAATCGTCGCGTATGTCAGGCGCATGCCGCCATCGAGGAAATGGTATTCCAACTTGCTCAAGATGCGATGGCCTTGCGCGTTGCCGTCAAAATTTTCGAAGTCCGCAATTTCCTTTTCGCGAAGTTCAGCCATCGGTGCGGAATTGCGATTTTTGCGGAACCATTCACGAATAGCGGCTTCACCTGCGTGACCGAACGGCGGATTGCCAATGTCATGAGCGAGGCATGCCGATTGCACAATCGTCCCGAACTGATATTCGTTCACATACTTCGGCAAATACTTTTTAATCAAGTGATACACGGTAATCGCGAGGCTGCGTCCCACGCTTGAAACTTCCAAACTGTGCGTGAGGCGGCTATGGACATGGTCGTTCACCGAGAACGGATGGACCTGAGTCTTGCGGCCTAAGCGACGGAATGCAGTAGAAAAAACGATGCGGTCGTAATCACGATGAAAGTCGGAACGGTTCGGATCCGGATCTGCCGGGTGCCCGTAACGCGTTGCAGAAAGAAGCGTATCCCATTGAAGCATGGGCAAAATATAGATTTTAGACGAGAGACGAGAGACGAGAGACGAGAGAGAGTATGACAATTAATCACTACAATGAGTCGCGACAACTGTACGAAGCACGATTGACCATGACTACAGCTCTCTGCCTTTAATGATTTGACAGAAACCTCGTCTCTACCGGTTTCCTTTCAATTGAAGCGTTGGTTGTTTTTTATTCTGGATGATAATATTCGAAGAATTTTTGGACGCGGGAATGCCGTTAACTTTGTATGGAGAAGATTTATCCTTACAAAGAGGCCGATAAATTAAACTATTCTTTTTTATTCCTGAATGACAATAATAGGGATGGTCACGTTCGTCATAACAAACATCAGCATAATCATCATCGCAATAGAAACCAAGATCTTGCTTCCATGAAGATCTATCAAAAAAAACACCCCCTTCAAAATTCCAACTTTCATCATCTTGATACCTACAATAAATAGAGGAAACGTTGCTACTCCAAGAAAAAACACGATAACATAATGCCTTATAGGCCAAATCTTTTTGGTAAACAAACAAATTAACAAAAACATGAAAATATTTCAATGTAGAATCATACGCATACAAAAATTCTTTGTAGTTATTATTAGTATTCATTTCAAAAAGAGTATCTGGAGAAATATCAAGATATTCAAAATCTTCTTTAGTAAAATTGCCATTTAAAAACTTCGCCGTATCCGAGCCCCGCTCGCCAAAGTCTTTTCTGGGAACCCAAATAGAATCCTTTGTAGCATAGTCAAACGTCTTTTTCTCAAAAGCATAAGTATAATTTATGATATGCATATTATAATCCAGATCATGCTTTAATCCCCCGTAACACCTCCAATATGAATAGATATATAATCCGTTTTGAATTTCGTTATCCTCCAGATGCTCTAGAGAATCCTTTCCAAAAAAATATCGATCATTTACTCCAAATAAGGTAAAACTATCCCAGGTTTTACCCCAAACGATTGCAGAAAGGCATAAAAGTAATAAAGATACTTTCTTCATTTTATTCTCCTTTCTTGTATGGCTGGGACCTTGGACATTTTCTTTGCTACTATTTAATATAATTCTTAGAAACCGTATATTGACAGTAGCTTGCTAATTTGCTAGAGAATTTCGTGTAAATTTTTCGTATAAGTCACTGGATCCTTCCTCCTTACTGTCGTCAGGATGACGGTGTGCGAAACATTCCTGGATCCTATCGAGGCTTCGCCTCTCCAGGATGACGGAGAAAAATTGCAGTTTGTCGTTTACTGTACAGTGCCAGCGTCAACCCAGACGAATTTGGAAGCGTCGAGTTTTTGTTCACCATCGAATCGATAAGCGGCAAGACGGCCGTCACCGCGATATCCGGCGACGCTGTAATCCAAGCAGCAAACATTATTACGAATAAGTTCAGGAAGTCCCAATAGCCAATAATGCCCAAAGAACACAGGGCGTTCGTTTTCGCCATAAAAATCGCGTTCGTGGACTTCGCGCGAAACCTCGCAAGGAGGCAACTCTACGCCAGGCTGAAAACTCAGTTGTTGCAAGTTCGCATTTTTCGGGTTCATCCACCAGCGGATTCGCGTTCGTTTGCGAAGCACGCCTTCCCCATCGCGGAACGTCAAGCCTTCCGGCAAGTTCATTTCCGGGCCTTTCAAGAACAAATTTATCGGGTCAAAAATAGAATCTGCGTATTCGTGGTACTGGTCGTTCGCACGCGCAATCAGTTCATCAAAATTTCCATCTGCAAAAGAACGGATGCCCGCCGCCTTTAGTGTTTCGGCACTTTTCAAGTCAAAGCACGCATGCTGTGCCCGGAACGTTTCTGTTTCCAGATAAAACGGGAGCGTCTTTAAGAAATCGAGCATTTCCAAGAATTCCGCCTTGCGTCCGCGATAGCTTTCGATGGTTTTCACATGAATCGCTACTTTGTTAAAAGCATGTTCGCGCAGATAGCCACCGCGAATTGCATGAATGTAATGCCCCCCGACTCCATTCTCATGCCAAAAGCTGAGCGCATTAAACTCGTGATTGCCCATCAGCGCCACAGCGGAACCCGCATCACGCATGGCACGCACGAGATTCACCGTCTCGCGCACTTGACTGCCGCGATCGATGTAATCGCCCAAGAATACAACAGTCCGCGCGTCACCAGGATAGCGATAGGCGCCACCACGTTCTTCGTAGCCTAGCTTTTTAAGGAGCACCACGAGTTCATCGTAGTGCCCATGAATATCGCCAATGAAGTCGATAGAAGAGTTCATTAAACGGCAATCGGAGCCTTGATAGTCGGCCACGGGTCATAATCGACAAGTTCAAAATCTTCGAACTTGAAATCGAACAAATCCTTGACATCAGGATTCATCTTCATTGTCGGGAGGCTGCGCGGCGTACGCGAAAGTTGTTCACGCGCCTGGTCAAAGTGGTTGCTGTACAAATGCAAATCGCCAAAAGTATGGACAAATTCACCCGCTTCGTAACCGCAGACCTGAGCAAGCATCATCGTCAACAGCGAATAAGACGCAATATTGAACGGCACACCGAGGAACATGTCCGCACTGCGCTGATAAAGCTGGCAGCTGAGCTTACGCTTGCCGCTAGCACCGACACCGCCCACGTAGAACTGGAACAGGCAATGGCAAGGCGGCAAGGCCATCTTATCGACTTCCGCGACATTCCACGCACAAACGAGATGCCTACGCGAATCCGGGTTGTTCTTGAGGCTGTTGATGAGGTTCGCTATCTGGTCGATGTGTCCGCCATCCGGAGTCGGCCAGCTGCGCCACTGATGGCCATAGACCGGACCCAAGTCGCCGTTTTCATCGGCCCATTCGTCCCAAATCGTGACCTTGTTGTCGTGCAGATACTTGATATTCGTATCGCCTTTCAAGAACCACAGCAACTCATGAATAATGCTGCGCAAATGGAGTTTCTTTGTCGTAAGGCACGGGAAGCCTTTGGAAAGGTCAAAGCGGGTTTGGCGACCAAATACGGAGCGAGTGCCGGTGCCAGTGCGGTCGGAACGATCAACCCCGTTATCGATAATATCTTGGAGTAAGTCTAAGTATTGCTGCATGATTGTAATTATATAAAATAGACGAGAGACGAGAGATGAGAGACGAGAGATTTTTTAGTTCTTTCCGCGCGTAGCGCCATTATTCCTCTGGGATCTCTCGTCTGTAGCCGCGCAGCGGCGTTCTTTCGTCTAAAAAACATCCACGCGTTTGTATTGCTTCGCGACCTTGCCTTCGACTTCGGCGGCGCTCTGCAAAAGTCGTTTGTTCAAAGCCTGCAAAATCAAGTCCTGCGTGTGCTTGGGCACAGGCTTCTTGCCAAGGCGGGCCTTCTGCACCATCTTGTGGTTCAAGTTTACGGGCATCATTTCCACGAGGTCGTGGTTGCTAAAGTTGTTCGAAGTCAGGATTTCGTCAAGTTTTGTCATACCGTAAATGTAGAAAAAACAAGAAGGAGATCCCTGCTCAAGGCAGGGATGACAAACAAAGGCTAGCCACAAATCTTCAATAATCGTAACGACAAGGTATGCGTATTTTCGAGACCGTTATACAAGAAAAGCCCCAGGCTTAACGCCTGGGGCTTTTTGCTTAAGACTTTTTAATCACGACTTATTCGACGTAGTTGCTTTCGCACTTCATACCGTCATTTTCCGGTGTGACGAAGTGCATTTCAATACGACGGTTCATTTCGCGACCATCTGCCGTGGAGTTATCGTCAACCGGGCAGCTAGAGCCGAGACCAACAGCCTTGATACGGTTCTTGGCAACACCGAACTTCGTGAGCTGCTTCATAACGGCCTTAGCACGGCGGTCAGAGAGCTTGAGGTTCTTCTTAGCCTTACCGCGGTTGTCAGTATGACCCTGGATCACAATCTTGAGATCCTTGTATGCTTCGTCTTCCTTGAGTTTCTGAGCGACGCCCTTAAGGATTCTCTTAGCATTAGCGTTGATGGTAGCAGAACCGCTCTTGAAGGAGATACCTTCGAGCTTTTCGACCTTCTTCTTCGGGCAGCCGAAGCCATCGTCACCAGCTTCAGCCGGGCAGCGATCCATACCGGAGCAGACACCTTCGAAGAGGTTGAACATGTTCTTTTCAGTGACCCAAGCATCGCAGACGCCGTCCTTATCGAGGTCCGGATCCGGGAGCGGGCAACCATCGTTAGCAGCGGCACCGTGTTCGAGCGGGCACTTGTCGAGACCCTTACAGGTCTTGGTGATGAACCATTCCTTAGCAACAGATTCGTCTTCGGCAGCCTTTTCGAAGTAGTAGCCGAGCTTCTTCTGGACAACCCATTCGTCGCAGACGCCGTCGCCGTCAGAGTCCGGATCATCCCACGGGCAACCCTTATTGCCAGCAGCACCAGCTTCACCCGGGCACATGTCGTAACCGGTGCAAACGCCGGTATACTGTTCGAGCTTGTTCTTGTCAGTTACCCACGGAGAGCAGAGACCGTCGCCATCCGGATCCGGATTGTCTTCCGGGCAACCGTTGTTGACGAGCGTACCAGCTTCAGCCGGGCACTGGTCGATGCCTTCGCAAATATCCTTGAACTGATCCTGCATACCCTTCTGGCTGACCCAAGCATCGCAAACGCCATCCTTATCGGCATCCGGATCGTCGGTCGGGCAACCATTGGAGCTGCTACCCTTTTCGTTCGGGCACTGGTCGATGCCTTCGCAAATATTACTGAATTCGCCAAGCATACCCTTTTCAGAAACCCAAGCATCGCAAACACCGTCTTCGTCGGTATCCGGGTTACCCATCGGGCAGCCGGAGTTCAAACGGTGACCATAGTCATCCGGGCAACGGTCATCGGCATCAGCAACACCATCGCCGTCGCGGTCCTGCGGAAGGAGGAAGCCGGACCAGGTGAGGCCACCGAACAAAGCGTACTGCGGATTCACGCGAATCTTGGTAGCCTTGGTGAGGGTTTCGTCGCTTTCGAGAACATAAGCATAGTGGAGGTAATTGTCGTTACCCACATAAACAGAACCACCGAGCTGGACATCGAGGCCAATCGGCAGGTGGAACACGATACCACCCGTGACCTGCTTCATGTCGAGCTTTTCCTTGATCGGAAGGTCACCCATCGGATCAAGCAAGCCCGTAGCGGAGTTCACACGGTTCCATTCAAAATCTTTGGTCTGGAGATCCATGTAGAATTCACCAAACACAGAGAGGAAGTCGAGAGGATAGAATTCGACAGCAGCGCTGACAAACGGGAAGTTTTCGAATTCAAGGCCGCTTGCCTTACCCATGGACATCTTGTAACCGCCGTTCACGTGAACGAGAAGCGGAACGGCATCAATCTTGGAGAGATCCAACGTGATAGCACCGCCAACAGTCAAATCAGACTTCTTGGCGCCCCACGGGAATGCAAAACCTTGCTTGCTGATGTATTCCGGTTCACGAATCCAAAGACCCTGCTTCGTTTCCTTAGCGGTCTTGAAAGAGAATCTGAAGAAAGCAGCCACATCCACCGGGATATCGGACGGAATCGGGGCACGAGCCTTCAAGTTGGCCGTCAGGTTACCGATGTAGCCCTTCTTTGTACCGGCAAACGGGTTGCCGTCGCATAAACCGCCATTAACTTCTGCATCAGTGCACTTGGTATTGCCAGTGAACTGGTCGTAAAAGACCGGCAAAGTCACACCGATATCGAAGTAGTCCAAAAGACCGATGGCAAAGCCCACGTAAGCATTGACACCAATATAGTTAGCTACTTCAGCCCTCTGGAATTGCGGGTTACCATCTAACCTATATCTTTCCAAAGCATGATGAACATTCTGTTCCGGCATAGCCTGGAACATCTTGTTTCCAAAAGCATAATCGCCCAAAGCTGAGAAAACCAGCTTAGAATGTCCAAGAGACTGAGCCGACTGTGTCTTGTTGACACCGACGAAACTCGTCTTGTTTATCGTCTGGGCATGCTGGTCTGCAAAAGCGGAAACCGCCAATGCAAAAGCCAAACCCATTGCTACTCGTTTCATAGAGTCTCCTTGTTTTGAACCAACCTTGAATGGAAAGTTCCTTATATTATAGTATTGTTTAACAGAAATATAACACTTTCATAAAAAGTCCGCACTCGTAATTGTGCAAAAAGATTGATAAATTATACATAGTTTTGAAAAATTTTCATTTCATTTCTTTTTTTTTACAAGACAGCGTCAATAAAACGAACTTTCGAAAACATCTGGAAACATTCGGCACATACTTGTAAACCCGCATTTACCAATTATGATGTGATCGAGCACCGGAATTTGAAGAATTTTGCCAGCAGCGCAGAGCACTCGCGTGATAGAATGATCTTCCGGACTTGGTTCCAACGAACCCGACGGATGGTTATGCACGAAAATAACGGACACAGCCCGATCCTCTATAGCCATGGCAAAGGCTTCACGCGGATGAACTGGCGTCTGGTTCACAAGACCTGTCGTAAGCTCATGAACACGAATAACATAATTCGCCGAATTCAACGAAATAACCACTAGATGTTCCTGCGATTCGTATTTCATATACGCCACACGCGAAAGAATATCCTCGGGCACCGACACGGGAACCGCCTTATCGCTCAAAATAAAGCGCCCAGACAATTCCAGACAAGCTAATATCTGAGCAGCCTTGACCTTCCCCAGTCCACGAATTTTCTTGAGGCGTTCAAGTGTAGGGACAGAAGTTTCCGTCGATAAAAAATCGGAAAGACGCCGTGACAATTCGAACACGCTGCATTCGTGACTGCCGCTCCCCAAGATAAGCGCAAGCAATTCCTCGTTGCTTAAGGAACTAGCCCCCGAATATTCTAGCTTTTCGCGCGGCAGCAGGTTACACGCAGGCTTCGCCAATAAAATGACCTGACTATGACTCATCAATTTTTCTCCTGTAAAAAGTTCCTATTGTATAAACACGCTTTTTTCAGGATTTTGTCCTAGATTTTTTGTAAAAAAAAATGCCCTTCCACAAAGGAGGGCATAAAATTGCGCAAACGCGGAAAAAAAGACAGTAATTACAGGAAGAAATAGTTGATGTAGAACTGGAGCGACAACCACTTGGTTTCATTCGTAACAACGAGTTTCTCGTTCCTATCATTCATCAGGAACTTGCCAGTCTCTTCGTCAAAGAATTCCACCTTGTCGTCCTTTTCCAGACCAACGAAGTCATAGTTAAAGCGGACGCCGATTTCAATATCGTGATTGTTAGTCCTGAATGTGCCTCCAATACCGGCAACCAGGGACGGGATAAACGTCTTGACCTTCCATTCATCCAATTCCTCGCTATACTTGACATATTCGCCCTTTTCCGAATCATAGACCATAAGCGAATTGCCGTCTTTATCCGTGTAATCGATGGAATGGTCTGTAGCAAAATTAAAGTTCAAGCGTCCGCCAGCTTCGACAAAAAGATGCGGGATAGGAGTCACACGCAATACCAAAGGAATATTCACGTTAATGAAAGCGCGGTTCTCGTTAACCTTGTACTCCTTGAATTTCCAATCATAACCGCTACCGATTTCCCTCAAGGACACGCCAACACCAATATTCACTTCGGGAGCAAACGTCACGAGTTCGTTGATGCGGTACTTGACAGCAAGACCGATATCAAAGGAATAACTGTCCCAGTCCTCTTTTTTGCCCATGTATTCCGTGAACAAGTCATTGGTCGGATACCCCGCCAAAAAACCAAAACCGAATCCAAAGTGGATACCGAGATTCAATACAGGGCTTGGGTACGTAAGTTCCGAAGGATTGCTAGACGCGGCAGTAGTCGTCGCGCCACCGTAAACGGCACCGCTGTTCGAAGAAGCGCCATTCGAAGCGCCACGGGCCTGTTCATAGGTTTTGTATTCAGGTTCGTCGTCTGCCGCCGGAAGCTTGTTGCCGTAACCGTCATCGACGGAGCCTTCTTGCCTTGCAGCCGGGATATCGTTACCATAACCGTCATCTTCGGCAAAAGCGTTTGCGCCGAGACACATCATGGCGATTGTGGATGCGAGAATGAGTTTTTTCATTTGTACTCCTAAACAACTCGAGCTGTTATAAAAATTGCTAGATGAGTGATAAAATACAAAAAAATGAGGAACAAATTATGGAAGTTGTAATCAAAAAAACTGGAAAACTACAAGAAATAGCCTGTACAACCAATTTGCAGGCTCCAAAGTTTCATCGGGGACGCTTCTCGATAGGCGGCCCCTTTTGTCATCTCGACAATTCCCTCCTTTTCGATGCGGGTCATGTCAAAGACAAAGCGCATTCCAAGGAAAAGATTCCAACCGATGTTAAATCCCCCACCCAAGACAAGCGACCATCCGAACGGTTCTACATCAAATCCAAAGGACTCATCATCATTGTCATCGGCAGACGAAATATCTCCATCAATATTCAGGTTAAACTGGGCTCCCGCTTCTAGATAAAACTTCGATGTAGGCACGACACGAACCAGTACCGGGAAAGAAAAGCCATATATGGTCATTAGAAAATTTGTCCTATCGCCAGAGGGATCTTTGGGCGGAAGGCTATAAACATCATCATCTAAACGCAATTGAGACATCTTAAATTCCGCCTCGCCCACAAAACCGACAAAACCGTTCAGCCGATACATATACGAAGCGCCAAATGCAATTCCCACCCCCGCAAAATTCGCCAAGGGCGATTCCCCAATTCCATCTTTTGCCGAACCAAACGAGCCCTTTACCGGCTCATTGTCCCATACATAGCCCAATCCAAAGGCAATACGCCCGCCCAAGAAATGCGATTTATCTTGAGCGACACCTTCAGCAAAGGCAATTGACGCAAACAGCAGCGCAAACAGGAAAATCCGAAAAGGTTTCATATCTTATCCTTCTACAAATATAACCTATTTCAAATAAAAGCACCTATGTTTGTGGTTTTATTATAATTTTATTGAAGCGAGAGAGGATGATTATGAGAAAACTATTCAGGCGCATCAGCGTATTCGCGTGTTCAATATTCTGGAAGAACAGTGCAAGAACCGGCAATCCCATAAACTTTATCCGTAAATATTGGGCACAGTTGCTCATTTCTTCCATTGCCATACAGACAATAGCCTGCGCATACGGCGGCGAAGACCCTTACGACTATTCCAACGACTGCGACCCGGTATTCGACACCGAGAAATTCACCAACGAAAACTATACCGACTGCGAAAAGCAAATCGTCGAACAGGCCCTGATTGCAAAGGACCTGCAAGATAACATGGGCAAGCGCGATGACGCCACCCTAGAAGTCTGGAACGAGGTGCGGCAAAGAATCGGCAAGATTGCCGAGACCTGCGACATGAAAAAACTGGAAGCCGAAGGTTCCCTCACGTCGTACTACTGTTCGGACGGCAGAGTCCTTATTCCCAAATAGTATTTGCGCGGGCACCTGACGGTGCAATAAATCAAGCTTTAGTGAATCTGGACAAGAACTGCGCCAGGCGTTCGTTGCCCGATTCGCGGAATACGTGGTCGGGAGTTCCCTGCTCCACGATGACACCGCCGTCCATGAAGATGACCTTGTCTGCAACATCGCGGGCAAACGCCATTTCGTGAGTCACAATGACCATCGTCATCTTGTCTTCGGCAAGCTTCTTGATAATCTTGAGCACTTCGCCGGTCAGTTCCGGGTCGAGCGCACTCGTCGGCTCGTCAAAGAAAAGAATTTTCGGTTTTAACGCCAGCGCACGGGCAATGGACACGCGCTGCTGCTGGCCGCCGCTAAGTTCGCAGGGGTAAGCCTTTTCCTTGCCCTCGAGGCCCATGCGCTTGAGCAAAGCACGGCCAACGTCCCTCGCCTTCTCGCGGGCATCTCCAAGTACGCGCACCGGAGCGAGGCAGATATTCTGGAGCACCGTCAGATGCGGGAACAGGTTGAAGTTCTGGAACACGAGCCCCGTAGAAAGGCGAATTTCACGCAACGTTTTCGCCGGCGCATATTTGACAGGCGCACCAGAGCCTAAAGGTCCCTGAGCTTGCCGAAGGGCCGGAACCACCATGTCCTTGCCGTCTACCTGCACCAAGCCGCCGTCAACCGTTTCAAGCTGGGTAAGGCAACGCAGGAGCGTACTCTTGCCGGAGCCACTGGGCCCGATAATCGAGAGCACCTCGCCCGCCTTCAGGTCAAAAGAAATATCCTTGAGCACATGCAAGTCGCCAAAGGACTTCTTGACGTGTTCTACCTTGAGGATCGGCGCAGATTCATTCACATTTTCCATTCCACGCCTCACTTATAGTAATTGAGCTTGCGTTCCACGTAGGCGAAAAGCACGCTCAGCAAAAGGTTCGCCACATAGTAGAATACGCCCGCCACGAACAGCGGGTAAATGCTTGCGTAGGCGGCCTGCTGTTTCTTGGCCAGCGCAAAAAGTTCCGTCACCGCAATCACCTGCGCAAGCGAGGTATCCTTCACCAGCGTAATGACTTCGTTCGCGCTCGCGGGTACCACGCGCTTTACTACCTGCGGGAGGATTATGCGGAAGAACGTCTGCGTGCGGGTCATGCCCAGCATGTAGGCCGCCTCGTACTGCCCCTTGGGTATGGACTGGATACCCCCGCGGAAAATCTCGGCAAAGTACGCCGCATAGTTTATCGAGAATGCCACAATTACCGCCGGGAAGCGGTCAAAGGAAAAATCCACGCCCGCATATTCGCTCAGGTAGTAGGAGCCGAAATAAATCGCCACAATCTGGAGCAGCAAAGGGGTGCCGCGCATCACCGAGATGTAGAACGATACCGGGTAACGCACTACGCGCCACTTGCTCATCTTGAGGACCGCGATGAGCAGGCCCAGCGGAATCGAGAACAGGAGCGTCAACGCAAAAATGGCGAGCGTCGTGCAGAAGCCGCCCCAAAGGATAGGCAAAAGCGTTGATAGTTCCGACATGAATAACCTCAGAGGCGCACTGCGCGCCGACCTCAAACCTCAAAGCTCCCGCAGGGAGCGACCTCACACCTATTTGCCGAACCACTTGGCAGAGATTTCGTCGAACTTGCCGTCGGCCTTCATGGCAGCCAAGGTAGAGTTCACGGCATCACGCAGGGCCTGATCTTTTTTGCGGAAGCCCACGGCATAGACTTCGTCGGAAAGGCCTTCCTCGAGCACCGTGTAGTTCTTCGCGTTCGTCACAATCCAGTACTTGGCGACAATTTCGTCCAGAAACACGGCGTCAACACCGCCCTTGTCCAAATCCATGAGCGCCGTCTGGTTGTCGTCAAACGGGACGATTTCCTTGGCAGCCTTGCCGGCTTCGGAAGCTTCCAAAAGCTTCTGAGCGGTAGAGCCGTTCTGTACAGCGATTTTCTTGCCTGCAAGAGCAGCAAGGTTTGCAAGAGACTTGTCCTTCACCGTGAAAATCATGCGGTTCTTGAGGTATGCATCGCTCAAGTTCATGACCCTAGCGCGATCAGAATCAACACTCATGCCGTTCCAGATGCAGTCAATCTTGCCGGTATTCAGTTCCTGTTCCTTGGCGTCCCAGGAAATCGGTTGCGTTTTGAGCTTGATGCCCAAACGAGCGCAAACTTCTGTCGCGAGGTCAATATCAAAGCCCACGATGTTGTTGTCCTTGTCGCGGAAGCCCATCGGCGGGAAAGAATCGTCGAGGCCAAGCACGAACACACCTGCCGCCTTGACCTTGTTGAAGGAGTCGTCTGCAGCAGTCTTCGTTTCAGCCTTCTGGTCGTTACAAGCAGAGAATACAGCGGCGCAAGCAACGGCCGCAATCATCGCAAAAATCTTTTTCATAAACGCTCCTTTTTCATTTACAAGAGAAATATACAAAAAGGGCCGCATTCCAATGAATACGGATAATCAAGCAGCCCTTTTATTTAACGCCTGTATGATTCAAGGAGTTCCATGACGTTGGCTGCATCCTGTTCAGCCTCATCCCAGCTCTGGTCGATATAGGGAATACCTTCGCTTCCGTAAAGTTCGATTATCGCAAGTTTTGGTCCCTTTCGGCTTTGAAAGGGACTATTATAACAGATCTTTGGGCGTTCTTGCACGTTTTATTTATACGCCGTTCCCACCCATTCTGCCAACTTTCCGTTTTTAGCGAGTTCTGCGGTATCCTTCATCTTGAAATTCGGATAAAGCGCTTGAATTTGCGATGCGGTTTTGCCTTCAATTTCGTTGTTGAAGCCGAGAATGTAGTGCATAGCAATCATGTAGATGATTTCGGTAGGAGCAGCACCACAGACTTGATTCTTGACGATATGCTCCAGCCTCTTTGCATCGTCGGGGAAGATTTTCTTCATCTTCTTTGAACGATAAAGGCGCTTGATAATTTCGGTGATATAGAGTCCCGATTTCATGTACAGGTCTGCGAAGGTGTGCTCCGGGTCATCAAAACAGCCCGGAGTTTCCTTTTCGAGCATATCCACCATGTCCTTTACGACTTTTTTCGGTGTAAAGATTTGGTTCGTCTTCTGCGGCGGGATGTAGTCGAATATGTCGCCCTTTACATTTTCCATGAAGTAGTCCGCCAGTTCCGAGCGTTTGCGCATAAATTCCTTCACGGAGTCGTTGAATACGACCGAATCAAAGAGATGGCCTTCGTAATGCTTTCGTTTGCCATCGCTGTCGGTGTAGTCACCCCCATCGCGAAGGAATTTGAATTCGTCAACGGTGATACTCGTTACCTCAAGGAAAACATTACCCGGAATGTCGCGTTCAAATGTTTCGAGAGTCGTATTGTCATTTCCGTAGGCCATCAAGAAAGAGGGAATCGTTCGTGCAAATCCACGCAGGTGGTCGCGAACCTTTTCTTCAATATCGTTTTTCTTCTTTTCAATCTTGCTTTCTTCTACAGCCTTGACGGTTTCCTCCGTCGCCTTTTTCCAAATGTCCGATGTATCCGAAACGGTTTCTTTGAATTTTTTCTCAGCAGCATCCATTTCCTTTTTGAATTCTTGCTGAATTTGCTTTTCTTCGGCTTTAGAATTGCAGTTTTTCAACGCCTCGTCGCGCTTATGTTCCGCTGTACCGGCATCTATCTTGAAATCAGCGGCGGCAGAACTGATTTTCTTCTGCCCATAATCATGCAGTTTGCGCTCGAATTCCTTGGACTGAGATTTGGTCATGTCTTGGCCAAACTTGATCTTGGCTTCTTCGGCAACATCCTTTACAGAAGCATCGTAAACAGCGGTCAATTCCTTAACGACATTTTCAATTTCCGTGGGCTTGTGGTCTCGCAGTAACCGATTCACGTCTTTTTCAAAATCATTCGATTGTCTTGCGAATACCGGGTCGCCAAACTTATCGGCGGCAGTCCCGACCACCTGTTCCGAGGGAACATCGACATTTCCATTACCATCAAGAGGAAGTTCATTAGCCTGTTCCGGGGTGACAATATTCTTGTCCGCTTCCGCCTTGGTGACAGGATTCACTTTCTTAAGGATTTCATTCACAATCGAAGGTGCAGCAAAAATTCCGCTGATATTCTGGAAAAGGAAGTTGCTCATGAAACCATGATTAACAACCTCCTTGGCGTGGATATGCCTCGGAATCGTTAGCACCTTTTCGGCATCCAGCTCTATCATTTCCCCATTGTCGTCTTCGCCAACCACAGGGAAGAAGTTCAAGAGTTCCAAAACATGCTTTTTGCGTTTTTCGCTATCGCCAGCACCACCTGCGGTATCTTTATACTGGTCATTAGCAATAGTCTCTACAATGGTAAGCGTTCGGGCAGGGTCAAAATCGAACACATATGCATTGTCCTTGCGATATGTTTTGCCATCCTTATCCAAGAAAAGGCACGGATTCTGGGCACGGAATGCGGCCTGCATATACAAAGCCGGAGAGCGCATGGAGCAAAGCATCAGAACAGCGGTCCATTCGGGAATGGTGACGCCCGTCGTAAGCTGCCCCACCGAAAGTGTGATAGTCTTTTCGTTGTTCTTGATAGCTTCGCGGACAGCGGTAATCGCCTTCTGGTTTTCCAGTTCCTCGTCGCCATTACCTACAGCAAGGACAACCGTATATTCCTTGAATACAGGGTGCTGTGTCAAAAGCTTTTTCAAGGCAATGGCAGAATCTACGCGGTTCAACAACCAGAACGTATGCTTGAGCTGGTTCCTGAGTTCTTCCGTAGAGAACGGATACTTTTTCTGCTCTGTGAGAGCGTCCAAGAACTTCTTTACATCTTCGAGATGTTCAAAATACCCCGAAGCATTCGTCTTGAAGAACTCATTCAAGTCAAAGTAATATTGCGTTTCTTCGTCATCAATGAGAGTTCCGGCATCGGCCTTCGCACCCATCATATCTGACATCTGGTAGGTGAAAAGATTGAGCTTCGGCAAGTCTTCGTAAGGATTTTCTACACCCTTTTCGGCAAATTCCCTTTTGCGTTCTTGTTCGTCGGCGTATGTCCAGTTGAATATAGCCTCTTCGGGGAACTTGTCGGATGCAAGCATCTTGAACGGGGTGCCCGAAAGGTTCAGCGTAAAACGGCGTTTGATGCGTTCCAAGGCAACATCCGTTTTATCGGTTTCTACGCCCTCGTGCGCCTCATCAAGAATCAGCACATCCCAATCAAGTTCAGAAACTTCGCGGAGTTTCTCGTAATCGCCGCCAAAAGCCTTTGCGCCTTTAAGGTCTTGCAGAGAAATAAATTCTATGCAGCCGAGCCTATTCTTGCTTACAGCGCGAGTGAATTCATCTCTTGTCAAAACATGCTTGTATTTTTGCGGATTCTTCTTGAAAACATCCACCTGGCTTACAAAATAGTAGCCGCCTTCCGTCCCGACGAAACGGGCGTAATCATTGTACCAGCTATCGGCAATGGCAGGGCGGTTAGTCAAGATAAGCACGTTCCTAGCACCAACGCGCTTGCAAAAATCGTATGCCGTAAGGGTCTTGCCAAAGCGGGGTTTTGCATTCCACAAAAATTCGGGAGCCTTGTCCTTTTTCAGGATTTTCACCAGTTTGTGGTTATCGAAATAATCGGCGGTTTTTCTTGCGGCTTCTTCCTGTTCATCACGGAGTTCGTAGATTTCGACGCCATCCATTTCGGTAAGGATTCCGTGATTTTCCTTAAAATCATTGAAATGGTTTTTAGATGTCTTTGCATCAGTCTTGAACCACTCCGTTTTCGGTTTCCTTTCGATATCCACCTTGTTTGTCAGGTATTTATGAAAATCGTAATCACGGAAAGGCGTCAAGTCATCTTCAAAAACAGCCCTACCGCTCCAGGCAATAGGGGCTTCGGTGTCGGAGGTGTGGGTTTGCTGATGGACGCGATCCTTAACAGCGTCTTTCAAGTTTTCGCCAAAATTGACTTCTGTATCACCGATTTTTATCCACCCGTCATGGGTGCGGTCATTTGGAGTGGTGTATGCGTATATGGCGCGGTTAACCGGCCGCATCGTCTTGATTTGGGTAACGTTCGACATTAGACCATCTCCTTGACGTGGGTTTCAATGAAGTCCTTTTCTTCTTTGGAGAGGCTATATTTCTTGTAGAGTTGCAAATCGATTTCGTGGACGGACTTGGTCCAATCGATATCGGATTTAGAGGTAAAGTCTTGAAGGGGAACGTATTTCCAGGAATCTCTGTTATTATCTTGAGTAATCTTAAGAACACCCAACATCGCCCTCAAAAATTTTGTCTTAACATACTTCAAACATGCTTCAGCTTGTTTTTTTGTATCAAATTTACCAATACCTATAAAAGACCTTGTGTATCCAACAAAAGGCTCTCCAACAACAGGTGTGCTAAATGTTTCTCCAAAAGCTCCACTTCCATTTGATGTAGGAACTAGTACTTTAAATTTGGATAGATTCGGATGATTTAGGTCAATAAGATTCTTGGGTACAAACCTCCAATTTCTCTTGTTATCAATAATTCCTAAAACCTTTACATCATCATCCCGACATTTATTTTCAGAAAAAACCTCTGAAACTTTGGTAAATATATTTTTTTCAAGTCGACTATCTTTTCCTTCACTACCAATATTTTTTTTCGTCTTTGGATATTTTTTTAACAACACATCTAAATCAAATCTTATTTGAATAAAGATTTCATCCATTAAGCTCTGGACATTTAGGGCGTTCATTTTTTTCAATATCCCATTCAATTCTTCAAACGCCGTAAATGTTCCTATTGCTCCATAATCTTTTGATTCATCCCTATATGTTACGGCAACTCCACCTTTAATATCTGTATTCGGGAAAATCGTAGAGCCATCCGCGACATATTTCAAAACTTTCAAATGCTTATCTGCAAGCATCTTTTCATTCCATTTTTTTGGAGTACTTCCTGCATTGAACAAGAACCTAGCAGGCGTTACCAAAGTCACTTTTTCTGCAACTTTATATGCTTCATCCATAAAAGAGTTGTAAATGGGCGGTGCAAAATTCTTTTGTTCGCCACTCGATTCATCTTGATACGGAGGGTTTCCGATTACGGCAAAGAATTTTTTCATTTTCCATTCTCCTTTGATTTTAAAGAGTTGTAGGTCCGGCTGAAGCGTCTTCGCCAGTCAAAAATCAAGCATTCCTCGGTGGCCCCAGATTCGCCGGTTTCTTTTTCCACTTCGAATCCGGGTAGCGTCATTTGTCCGCAATCCTTTTCCTTGATTTGCGGAGTCCTGCCCGTAAGGCCATCCATTTGCCAAAAGTTCCACGCGATTACGTTGGCGGCACTCCGCGCCATTGTTCTGTCCGGCTTTTCACCTAGTTTCTTTTCCCA
Source organism: uncultured Fibrobacter sp. (assembly GCA_946413655.1). Classification (GTDB taxonomy): domain Bacteria; phylum Fibrobacterota; class Fibrobacteria; order Fibrobacterales; family Fibrobacteraceae; genus Fibrobacter. The sequence continues at coordinate 40,860 of CAMKLO010000024.1, forward strand.
ATGTTCCGTCCAAGACAAGAACACGTTGATGCGGGCAATCAAGAGGTTGTCCCCTTGGTACTCGTACCCGTAGCAACTTTCCAGAGAACGCATGGACCATTTTTTGTATTCATCTCCGTCCGCATTCTCTTCGACCACGCGAAGTTTACGGTCCAAGAAACCAATACGGTCCTTGACCTCGATAAAATTTCCATCTGTAGGGTTGTAACGGCTCGTCACGAAGGGCGCTTCGCCGCAGGTAATTTCAAGCCTTGTCTGGTCAACGTATTCTTGCCAGGTTCTTCCATCGTTAAACTGGATTTTTTTACGGTTTCTAGTCCAAGCCCTATCACCTTCGGCGTTGAAAGCTCCCGTATAGCCCAGGTAGTCATCGTCCAGGGCGTTGTTCATTTGGTTGCAAATCCACGACGGTGTAAAGACTTCGGCACGCTTCTTGGTGCGGTCCCTTTGGGCATCGAGGGTCTTGGCGATTCGCGGACGCACAAGCATCAGGCTCCCGCCAGTAATGTCCTTGAATTCTATTTCGCTTTTCGGGGAAATGGCGTCGTATTCGTCCGTGGCCCACAGGATATTCTTGCCCGTGGTCTTATCCTTTAGCAATATGGGGAGTACGGCACCTCGATACACGTCAAAGATTTGCCGGACAGGCGTGTCAGCCGCAATGTTTTTCATTCCATTCTCCCGAACTTCAAGCGCAACGTTCTGTTTCGCTCCCGTTCGGGGACTGGATTACGGCGATTTCACAAAAAGAGAATACACGACGCCCTAGGCATACAAAACGCCCACGCCAAAACGGGGCGCGCATGCGTCCGGATTTCTGAGCACCCTCTTATTCTTTTGAGTTGAAATTGTCGAGATTCCAAGATGAGAACAAGAGCTAACTCACGAGAATTTCTCTTGTTCCGACATTTTCCTACACAAAAAAGGCGTGGAGTTGAATGTCCTTACATCTTGAGGCTCTCGACTGCCTACCCAAATAAGGACAAACAACCCACGCCCCATAAAGGCCGATACGCACAAACGGACCGCACAAGGGCGGCCTGCATAGCGAACCGTTGCCGGCACTTGCATGCCGACAGACGTGAGCGTCCGTCTTATTCTCTTGGGTTGAAACTGTCGAGATTTCAAGATGAGAATAAGGGAAACTCTCTTAAGCGAGAGTCGCAGCGACTGAGCTTGCTCATGTCGATAGGACCGAGCGAAGAAGAGTTCTGCAAACTCTCTATTTTCGGTGAATAATATAGTCTTTTTCCACCACAGGCGGATTGGGGAAACGCAAAAATACCCCTAAAAGCAACATTAACTAAAAAAGTTAATTTCTTTAACCAAATCTATTGACTTATAAACCAAAATTGAACTACCGCAGGCTTGTAGAAGCTGTGGTGAAATTGATTGACAGCGAAAAATAGAACCGAACCACGAATCTGGTTTTGTCCCTTCCCCACCATACGCAAAAAGGGCCGCATCGCTGCGGTCCTTTTTAATGCTTTGGCTCCTATCGGGGCTACGCCCCTCCAGGATAACATAGGGAACGAGACGCCATCTCGATCCTTTTATGTGAAACATTTTATCTCAAAGCACAACATTTTGCTTCACACAATTACATAAACGGCGCAAATTTCCGCGTTTTAGCCCATTTGTGTGAAACATTTATACCAAAATTCACTCAATTTGTTTCACACATCAACAAAAAAAAACTATATTTACAGTCATGGAACACCAAGCCCTGATAGCAGACCTGCTCAACAAAAAGAACGTCCTCGTCAAAGACCTGAACAGTCTCGTTTGGGGCAGCATCGAAGTTCGGGAACGCGATGGAAAGTCCTACATCTACATCCATAAGCGTGACGGCGGCATTTCCAGGACGCAGTTTGTCGGCAACTACTCGGAAGCGCAGTTCAACCAGATAACAAAGAACAACATCGAGGCCCGCAGCCTAAAACGGAAAATCCGCGAACTTGCCAAGGAACTAAAAAAGTTGGGATACGAGGAGAGCGAGCTTTCCGAAGCCGTAAAAAAGAACATCGACCTCGCCAAGCGCAACATGGTGGATTCCATCTACAAGCAGGCAAGGCTCGAAGGTATGGCCGTGACGTTCCTGGACACCGAGACCGTTGTCGAGGGCGGGCAGATAAGTAACCTTTCCGTGAGCGACGTGCAAAAAATCAACAACCTGAAACACGCATGGCAGTTCATCCTTGACGAGGGCGTGGTAACCGCCCCCTCGGACTACAACATCCTTTGCTACATCAACAAGCTTGTAGAAGAAGGCTTCTATTACACGGCGGGTGCCCTGAGGGACGTGCCCGTGAGCATCGGCGGAACAGCATGGAAACCCGAGATTCCTATCGAGGGCGTGGTAAGAAACGATCTGCAAGAAATTCTCGCCATCGAAGACGTGTACGAGAGGGCCATAAAGGCGCAGCTGTACATTTCAAGAGGCCAGCTTTTTATCGACGGGAATAAGAGGACCGCAACACTCTTCGCGAACCACATCCTGATTTCCAACGGTTGCGGCATCATCGTTGTGCCAGAGGAACTGGTGCCCGAGTACAAGAAATTGCTGATTGCCTTTTACGAGACAAACGACAACACGGATGTATTCAAATTCCTTTTCGACAACTGCCTGTTGAAGCTCAGATAAAGCGAGTCAACCCGAACGTTCCCTACCCCACCATATACAAAAAAGGGCCGCATCGCTGCGGTCCCTTTTCTAGACGATAGAACGGAGCTCCGC
>CAMKLO010000025.1 GCA_946413655.1 uncultured Fibrobacter sp.
GCCAGGATCAAACTCTTCATTGATTTTTCAAATAGTCTGTCCTGTTTTCCGTAAATCTTTGACTTCCAAGAAATCTTCTTGGGCCGTCACTAAGCATATCTCCGATTCCTTCAATCTTCCCGGAAGTCTCGCGGGCTTCCGTCTCGTCCGGGCCGTTTTGGGGGACCCGTTCGAGGGTGAAGCCAATTATAGAATTTTCAGGGAAAAAGTCAAGGGGGTAACGCGAAAAAAATTCACTTTTTTTCACTTTTTTCGATAGAAACGGGTTGTATGCCGCCATGCGACAGATTATTCACATTCTATAAACAGAAATCTTCAGGACGAGCCTGCTAGGAGATGGCGGGGCATGGCCCGCCACGACGTTTTACCTCAAAGCACCTAACACCTGGCGATTTTCCCAAAGCACTACGGCGTTTCGCACATTTTTTTAAAAGGGATGCCCGCATCCTTCGACTTCGCTCAGGACAGGCTCCAGCGGGCATGACAAGTTCGACGACCGCCTCGTTTTACTTCAAAACATTACGACATTTCATAAAAAAAACTCCCCGCATATGCGAGGAGTTTAAAATCATTAATTACAAACAAATTATTTCGTTTTGCAGCCGTTCGGGAATTCAGCCGTCAAGCATTCCTGTTCTTCAAGCGGATCGCCTTCCTTGTAAGTGGACCAGTCATCATGCCATTTGTAACGGTTATCCTTTGTTGTGTTTATTCTCGTCTTGTAATGGTCGATAAGATACTGCGGGCATTCCACCTCTTCGATATAGTAGGTCGGATTGTCAGCGGCCATGAACCAGTCCGCAAACCAATGGCAACCACGAAGCAAATTGGGGAAACCAGCATTGCCAAATGCAGCGTCGCACATGTCCCTAATGCATTGCTGATAAACTGCAAGCGTATTGTCATAACCGTGCTTGCCCTGGCATGCCGTGAGGAAGCCGCCAAAGCTAGCGCCCCATTCCACGTTCTGACCGCTCACCTGGGTAGAAAGTGCGTCGAACGCACCCACGCCACCGCCCGGCACCATCAAGTCAAACTGGCCCTCAGGTAAATCGCCAACGCCACCACCAACATCATGACCGATATTGGAAGCCATCACAATCATATGCTTGCCCTTGAGAGCCTTATGCGTTTCCTTCGGGGCATTGTTGCCACTTGCATCCTTGAAACTGCCATCATACTGCAAGTGGTAACACTTTCCGCATGTTCCACTAGCAGTTCCAGCAACGTAACCATAAGAAAGATTGTCGTTCACGGCAATAGGGGCCATGTCCGTACACGTGAACACACCCTTCGCCTTGGCGTTACCGCAAGCATTATCCGTGCCTTCGTAACCAAACCAGAACTGCTGAACGGCATGACCGAGCGTGAACGTCGGGACTTCCACGTCGTGAATATTGCAGTTACGAGCGGTCGTCAAGCCTTTCTGGTAGGATTCTTCAGAAGTCGTATCGGTCTTGCCTTCCTTACCATCGCTAATCCAGGAGCAGTGCGGTTTGCAGGCATCCCAATAACGCGTATTCCAGCCGCGCCTTGCCGTAGCGCTGATGTCCTTGGTATATTCAGCAGGAGGCGGGCCGTAGGATTCGAGCGTCGGGAAACCATCAGGACCAAGTTCAGGACCTTCCGAACTGCTGGAGACTTCAGCAGCAGACGACGCAGGCGTATCGCTGGATGTCGGATTGACTGCAGAACTCAAGCCCGGATTGGAATTGCTCGAAAGCGGAGCTGCCGCACTGGAACCCGGAACAACAGCAGAACTCAAGCCCGGATTGGAGTTGTTCGAAAGCGGAGCTGCCGCACTGGAACCCGGAACAACAGCAGAGCTTAAGCCTGGATTGGAGTTGTTCGAAAGCGGAGCTGCCGCACTGGAACCTGGAACCAAGTTCGTCGATGAAGACAAAATATTCGATTGCGTGGGAACAACCGGAGTAGAAGCATCATCACCGCAACCAAAGATCACGGCTATCGCAGTTGCTGCAATCATGGCTTTAAAAATATTATTCTTCATATATCCTCATTTTAAAACAACCCAAACATCGGTTTTCTCTTAAAAATAAGTTTTAGACGGCTTTTTTCAAAGTAAAACCAACTTATATTATCATTAAATGTTCTCTAAATGTGCTCAAAATCAACAAAAAAGGCCGCACAAAAAAAGGCTCCACTATCGTGGACGCCTTTTTTTTGAGTTACTAGTTAATAGTTACTTCGCCCTTCGGGCTAGTTACTAGTAATTGCAATAAGAAAATCTCTAGTAACTAGTAACTCAGAACTGGTAACTATTAATTGTGCAACAGCGCAATTAGTCTCTGAACTTCACCTGCTTGGTGCCGGCGACGACTTCGCCAATCTGCGTCCACTTCTCGCCCTTGGCTTCGAGGTGAGCGACGACTTCGGCCTTGTCTGCCGGGTCGATGAACACGAGCATGCCCATGCCCATGTTGAAGGTGGAGTACATTTCGTCCTTTTCGACAGAGCCAGCCTGCTGGATGAGCTTGAAGATCATCGGAGGATCCCACGTGGTGCGGTCGATAATCACATCGACATCGTCCGGGAGGATACGCGGGATGTTGCCCTGATAACCCGAACCCGTGATGTGGGCGAGACCCTGAATCTTCTTCTTGTTGCAGAGATCGATGAGGCTCGGATAGTAGCTGCGATGCGGCATCGCGAGCGCTTCGCCAATAGTCTTGTCCATGCCATCAACCAGCGTATCGACCTTGTAGCCCGCCACATCGAACAACACTTTACGAGCAAGCGAATAACCGTTCGTGTGGAGACCTGTAGAAGGGAGACCGAGGATGATGGTACCCGGCTTAATCTTCTTACCGTCGATGATGTTTTCGCGTTCCACCACGCCAACGATGGTGCCAGAAATATCATAGTCGCCCGGACCGTAGAAGCCCGGCATTTCGGCAGTTTCGCCACCAATCAGAACTAGATCGTTTTCGCGGCAAGCCTTCGCCATACCGGCAACAAGCTTGTCCATGACGCCCGGTTCGAGACGACCCGTGGCCACGTAGTCGAGGAAGAACAGCGGACGTGCGCCCTGCACGAGAATATCGTCGCAGCAGTGGTTCACGATGTCCTGCCCAGGCAGTTCATGCGTACCCATTTCGATATCGACTTTGAGCTTTGTGCCCACGCCATCCACGGAACTCACGAGGACAGGGTCCTTCATGCCGAGATGGTTCAAAGTGAACAAGCCACCGAAGTTGCCCACGTCACCAAGAACGCCTTCATTGAAAGTGGTACGTACGGATTTCTTGACACCGACCATTGCCTCGTCGGCACGTGCCAAGGAAACTCCTGCGTCTGCGTAATTCATCTTTTTTCCTTTGCCCCTTAAGCGGGCTGCGATTCGGCCCTATTTACGGGCACTTTGTTTTTCATCAATATTTCTGAGTGCATCAAGGATGAGGCTTGTCGTATCCGTCATCTGGTTGATGTTCACCACATCCGGCATCACATGCGTATCCAGCTTGAACAAGGTTTCATCGCCCCACGAAAGCAGTTTTTCCAGAGCGTCCGGACCTGCAAGTTTGCCGCACTTGGCGCAGCAAATTCGTCCATCCTGGAAAGCGATGAAGCCAGATTCCCCGGCACATTCGAAAATGACGGTCCCGGTAATGCGGCTTTTTTCCATCGTCTGCGCAAAATCAATAAACGGAAGTACCTTCGCCGAAGCCAAAAGCGACAAGCGCTCAAACTCGTCAAACGCCTCGTTCTTTGCACGGAGACGCCCTGCCATCACCTTATAGAGGTAAACCACGATACTCGGATTCTTGTCCAGGAACTTCACGAATTCCGCCTTCGGAATATGGAGAACCGTGCAACCATCCTCGGAGGCGATAACCGTATTGCTAGTCGGTTCGTTGCACAAGATGGACATCTCGCCAAAGCAAGAACCGCTTTCCAAAGTCGTGAGGGAACTATAATGACCATCAGAAAGAATCTGGCCGCAAACCGTAGCACGACCACTCTGCAATACACAGAAGGAATCGCCCTTGATACCGCCCTGGATGATAATTTCGCCAGCATCATACTCGCGAATCTGGGCGTTCAAAAGCAAATAGTCCGCACAATCCCTTGGAACCAGTTGCAAGAACGGAACACCAAGGTCATATTGGGCAGCAATCCAATCACCAATACCTGTATGTGACATCATATATTAGAAATAATAAATATTTCTATACCATTTGTAATTGGTGTCCAGGGAATTTCCCCCCGGAATTGGGCCATTTATGCAATTTGCAAAATTCCACAGGAGTTCCGCCGGTCGCGTAATCGCCCCCTCGTAAAAATCGTTCCCCGCATGAGGCCCCTTGCGCCCGTCATTCTGGAAAATCTTTTTATCCCGGAACGCCTTGATATTCTTTATGCGAGGTTCGAGGGCCACCATCTCGTCAACAGTCGCAAACATCGACGGATTGACCCACACATCGACGCTGTCCGCAAGTGCATAGACCTCTTCGAACGAAAAGGTGAGCTCGCGGGACGTATCGGCAGACCACAAGTAACAGCCTCCCGCGTCACGGATCAAGTTGGCGGTAAAGCTTCTGCCTCCAGGCGCATGCCACACGCCACCGTAAGACATGCCAGCGAGGACGCGAGGGCAGGATTTAGTTACTAGTTCCGAGTTACTAGTTACTAGTGAATTAGGAATTGGATGTTTAGAGTTAGACGAGAGACGTGGTTCGGCAGGCTCACCAACCTTGACGAGAGACGAAAGTTTTTTTTCTGATTTATTGTCGGGGGAAGTCTCCCCCTCGCTACAGCCGTTTGTCATCCCCGCGCAGGCGGGGATCTCCTTACGTCTTTCGCTACCCCCTCTAGCGGGGGACTCCCCCGCAACGCCCCCGTTGCGAGATGCAGAATTTGCAATCAAGTCCCTTAAGGTTTTGTACAAACGCTTTTCATGTTCAAAAATCGAATCGGCAAGCGGACGGACACCAAACAGGATTCCGTACAATTTAATCCATTCGAGTTTCGCAAGCGGGCTATCTTCTTGCCACTCGGACGTAAGCATCAGCGGAAGGCTCGTTCGCGCAATTTGTTCATAATTATCGTAGTCGCCACCCGTGGTAAAGTCAAGTACCAGATCCGGCTTGAGCGCCATGAGCTTTTCCAAAGCTGCGGCATCGTAGCCGATGCTAGCCACGGTATTCTTTTGCGCACGCTCGTATAGGATGCTATCGACGATGTACTGCCCATCCGAGACGCCGACAATCTTGTCTCGAAGTCCAAGCCGGAGCATGAAACCAACCTGCGAAGTCGAAAGCGCGGCCACCCGTTTGAGCGGTACACGCAACACGGCCGCCGACAGCCAATCCTCCGGGAACCCCCGACGGCGTAAATCGGTCCCAAGCGCCGCAGCCGTAGAATCCAGCATCACGAACTTGTGGACCAGAGTATCCCTACCGATAACCGAGCGCAAAACGGCAACGTCAGTTCCGCACAATTTTCCAATAGAAATGTAACTGCTACCGACTTTTTCGAACTGGACAGCCTCGCCGCACTTCGAAACGTTACCTGTTTCCGGTTCGCTACGATTACAACCGGCTAAAAAAAACACGCAAAGCAGGATTCCGCAAAAACTCCAAAATGGAACGCCTCTATGCAAAAAACGGCGAAATTTCAAAAAAAAATCAAACCACAGCCCTCGGAACGGATTCCCAAAAGAGCCTAATTTATTGATTTTCAATGATTTGTAACAAAAATGCATGCACAAAACCGGAAGATAATGTATTTTATTGCTTGACATAATATTACTTTCGAAGATTCCTATTAGGAGAGAGCCTTTATGAAGACAAAAATAGTCTCTTTGTTCATGGCAGCGGTGTTTGGCATTCTCGCATTTGCTACCAATTCGTTCGCAGCCGATGAAGGATTTTACGACAAGGACCACATCCGTGGTTTTATTTCCTTCGGCGCAGACCTCCACGGCATGATGCCCGGATTCAACGACTATATCAACAATGCCGCATTCACAACTAGCGCACTCCAGTCGCCATCAAGGGCAGACTCATCGTTTTACTATCTAACTGCCAAGAACAACTACAAAAAGTTTAACAAGCTCTATCCCGGACTCCAGTTCAATGTCGGCGCTCAATATAAGCAGTTCCTGACATGGATAAACTTCAACTTCATGATAACGCAGACCTCCGAACGCCCAAAATCTACCATGGTGGTGGCGGACACAAGCGGAAATGCGGCTACAGCCCCTCTCTATGACGCCCGTTGGTTCGCCTACGGTGCCGACTGGATGTTCGGTTGGAAGTTGCTCGGCGAAGACGCATTTTTCAACTTGATTCCTGCCGTAGGTATTGGTTTCAACATGCTGAATGTCCACTTTACTTCGAACTACGTTATATTCGACGAAAAAAAGGATAATGATTACGTTGTCATGCGCGACCGCTACTACAGCACCATGGCCGCATCGTTCAAGGCCGACCTCGAAGCGAGACTCCAGTTCGAACAGTTCTCCATCGGTCTCTATGCCGGTTACCACGTCGTTCGTTACAACGAGTTCAACGTCGAAGGTTCAAACCTCCACACGCATATCAACGACACCGACAACGACGGCGACACCTGGTATGTCGGTCTCCGCTTCGGCTGGACATTCTTAAGCTTCTGGGACAAGAAGCAGCAAAATAAAATTTAAGACAGGTTGAACAAACTATTCTTTTAGCCGAGCCTCGCCACAGCGGGGCTTTTTTCGCACCTTGACTTATTTTTGATACTGCCAGCCTCGTCCAGCGACGCAATAATATTTTTCAAGTAAGTATTCCACACATTCCTCTTTTGTGATGGATGGGGATTGTAAGGCAACATGAACAAATTTTTTTCCGAATGGCGTTTAGGCGGATACTTTTCGGCAACCTCTTCCATGGCAACATAATAACCGCTGAGTTCACGCAAACTTGGATCCGTCCGCCAATACACTGTCATATGGTCCTTTTCGTACATGAAGTTCCAACCCAACAAGAGCATCGGGACGCCTTCCCTTTTCAGGCGCTCCGGCAAGGTCGAGTACTGCCCTTGCGTACTCATCAGCACAAGGACATCGACCTTATGGTAATACGCATAAAGGTAGGCGTCTTCGACCAGTTGCATGTTAGGGCCCATCCTATCCTCATCCTCCGGCAAATTATAGTGGACTTCGATACCGGCACGCGAAAGCTGCTTTTCAAAACGGTCCATTCCGTTACCGAACGACGACTCGGCGCGATCGACACTTCTAACGTAAGGATGATAATAATGCGACTCGATTTCAACGGGACATCCTTCGTGCCCGAAAAGCCTTACGGCGTAATCCCGGACCCAGTTCTTGAGTTCCTTGAAATCCAAGCGCGAATGATACCTATGATATCTCAGGTAATACTCGTTGACCTTTTTAAGCGTATAGCCGTCCAAAAAGAACCCAACTCGCAGCACAGACAATTTACTCGACATAAAACCTCCTGATTTTTTTGCGTGCTTCTTTATTAACACGCTTTTTTGCCGAGTTTGTCCGGATATTTTTTGTAAAAAATTTTGAACACAAAAAAAATTTCCCCGCCTATGCGGGGTTGAAAGCTAAATCAACTCACGGTCTTTGAGATCGTCCATGAGTGAACTGGGCATCCACTTCTCAAGTTTTTCGTATTCAGGATCCTTAAGTTTATTACGTTGTTCGTTTGCCTTGGCCTCGTTGCCGGCATCATGGTAAATACGGATAAGATTCAATACCGAGCACCAGTAGCGAACGGATTTCCCGGTGCGCGCAAGATAATCGGCGGCACTCTTCTCGTAAGCAGTGGCTGCATCGTCATAGCGATTGAGTCTGTAAAGCATGTCTGCCTTGATTTGGAACATAATCGGATGATTCGGAGCTTTCTTAAGCCCGAGTTCGGCAAGTTCCAAGCCCTTTTGGAATTCCTTGCGGTCGTAGTATATCCAAATGAGCGGCGTCAAGAACAGTGGCCAAAAACGCTTCGACTTGAGAGAGGCCTCTTTAAGCGTTTTAAGATACGCTTCGCGGTTATCCGATTTAAATGGAAGCCAGCCTAAGCTGTTATCCACGAAGTAAGCGTAAACGGCATAAAAGGCCTGCGCTTCCAATTCCGAGGATTCCTCGAAAAGCTTCGCCGCCGAACGCGTCTGCATCGCGCCCTTGACTTCATGACCCGTTTCCAAAAGAACATACCCGATTTCATAATTGCGGAGAGCGTCCCAAAGCCCTTCAGTCTTGCAAGATTCCAGATTCTTCGCAGCCGACTTGAGGGAGGCGGTATCGCCCTTGTCATCGTACAGACTTACACGAATGATGTTTTGGAAAAGGCAGCCCACACCGTCATTTTCCAAGCGGAGCTTACGCGCCAAATTGAACGCCTCGACATAGTCGAGTTCCATAGTCTTTTGCGTAATCTGTTCTGCGAGCGCATTTTGCGACGGAGAAAGAGCAAAAGAAGGCCCATCGGCAAAAACCAGGCCACATACCAAAAAACACAATGTGATTATTCTCGAGAGCATTGATTCCAATTTAGAAACTTTTGATGTAGCGCACCACATTCCATTTTGGAATATGGCAAAACTTGCCTATTTTTGTAAAAAAATGTATAAATACAATAGATGTTAATAAGAAATAAACATCTTATCAACATCTAAGTAAACGTTTGTTAAACTAAGTGGTTGTCGCAAGGTCACTTACAAAACAAACAGAACAACTTGCCAGATAGCCTTTGAACTGGAGGATACCATGAAGTTGCTCCACAAGACGCCAAAAGCCGCACTCTACTACCTGTTTCACCCCGGTTTCCAGACCTTCAAGGAACGGATTAAAGACGAACTTACCTCGACAAGCGGGATAAATCTCGATGATGTCGTCGATGATTCGAATCTCTATGCTTATTACCAGCAAGGCGAATCGGCGGATTTCGTCGCCGCCTGCATCTCCGCGGCCAGCTGCTAGGAAGACCGCAAACGCGGAGCAGCACGTGCGTGCCCTCGCCATTTTCTATATTCCCCGTCATGGATAGAGCACGCCGCCGCAAATTTGGACAGAACTTTTTGGATGTTGAAACCGCCACCGCCATCGCAGGCGATTTGCCCGCGGAAGCCCACGAATTCGTTCTCGAAATCGGCCCCGGTCACGGAGCTCTTACGGAGCACTTGCTCAATCGCGGGCTAGAACTTACCGCCGTCGAAATCGACGAACAATGCGTCGAAGTCTTGAAAGAAAAGTTCAAGGGACGCGAAAATTTTCACATTGTAAACATTGACTTTTTGAAATTTGACCTGCAGGCGTTTTTGGACGCTCACGAAAGGCCGTGGGTCACCGGCAATTTGCCGTACAACGTAAGCACTGCGATTATCGCGGGGTTAATGCCGCGATTGCACTTGACCAAGGGCTTTATGGGAATGGTGCAGCTCGAAGTCGCCGAACGCATTTGCGCCGCCCCTTGCAGCAGCAATTACGGAAGCCTTTCCGTACTCGTTTCTGCTTTCGCGAACACGCAGATTCTCCGCAAGATCGGTCCGGAACATTTCACGCCAAAGCCGAATGTCGATAGCGCCACGATGCTCCTCACGCCCCGCGAAGATGCGTTACAGGCGCCCGATGGATTCTTTGACTTTGTCCGCACCGCGTTCACGCAAAAAAGAAAGACGCTCGCCAATTCCTTTGGAGGGGCATACGACAAAAAGAAAATCCAACGCACGATTGAACTTTTGGACTGGCCCACGACCATCCGCGCCGAAGAACTCAACCCCGAGCAGTTCTTGAATTTCTACAAAGCGTTTAAAGACACATCAAATGAACCGCAATGGCAATAGGAACTGTGTAAGGTGATGCCCGCTCAGTGGCGGGCATGACAGTCACACTTCGTCATTCCCGCGTCCTTGTCATTCCCGGCTTGAAGAGCCTGCCCCGGACTTGTTCCGGGGGGAATCCCCCTCCCCCCCAAAAAAAAGAAAAATGAAAATCAAAATCGTCATAGACAACATCAGCGGTTACGTTCGCGACATTCGCAGCACTTGCGATACCTGCACAGCCGAAGCTTCGTCAAAGCAATTAAAAGGCGAATGGGGACTTTGCGTCTATACGGAATTCAACGGGAAAAAGATTTTGCTCGACACGGGAGCCTCCGCGCAATTCGCAAAGAACGCCGATCTCATGGGAATTGACATCGCCACAATTGACGCCGGAATCTTGAGTCATGCACACTACGACCACGCCAACGGCATGCAGGAATTTTTCAAGCGCAACAACCACGCTAAATTCTACTTGCGCGACGCTGCCCGCGAAAACTGCTACCATACGCACAAAATTTTCAAGTTTTTCACATATCAGGAATACATCGGCATCCGTAAAGGAACCATCAAAAAGAACGCAGACCGCATCGTATTTGTCAACGGCGACTGCGAAATTTTCCCAGGCATCACGCTCGTTGGACACAAAACGCCAAACCTCGATGAAATCGGCAAACGCGCTCACATGAGCGTCAAGGAAAACGGCAAGTACCGCCCCGACAGTTTTGACCACGAACAAAGCCTAATTTTCGACACACCCAAAGGCTTGTTCATCATGAACAGCTGTAGCCACGGCGGCGCAGACAACATCATCAAGGAAATCGAATCGACATTCCCCGGCAAGCAAATTTATGCCATCCTCGGCGGATTTCATCTGTTCCGCACACCCGACGACCGCGTGAAAGCATTCGCCGAACGCCTCCGCGATTTGAACGTGCAAAGAATCTACACAGGCCATTGCACCGGACAGCGCGCCTACGAAATTCTGCACGACATACTCGGCGATAAAGTCGAACAAATGCACACCGGCATGGAAATTGAGGTGTAACCCCCAAAAAACAGCCAAAATAGATTGATTATTCCAAGCAAAGGCTAATCCATTCTTTTATTTATTCTAATTTATCATTTAAAACAGATTTCTATTAACAAGGTATTACCTATGAAAAAGCTTTTCGTAGTTCTACTCATCCTCTGTGTTACCACACTTTCTTTTGCACAAGAAAAAAAACATACTCTCACTTTTAAAAGAGGTTTTTTCACAAACGACTACCTCATTGACGGGCAAGAAGTCAGTTGTTCTGATTTCGAATACGAACTCGCACGTGATTACGAAGCCGTTAGCAAATGGGATACAGGCAATACGATGAAATATGTCTCATGGGGTATGGCATTTGGCGGTGGATTCCTTGTAGGATATGGAATAGCCCAAGGTTCACAATACGGAGCAGACCAAAGTTACACGTTTAAATTAATGGCCGGTGGAGTACTCATTGTGGCAGCATTCATCATTGAACGTATCGGCAACTCTAAAAAAGATGACGCCGTTGAGCTTTACAACAAAAACATTGGCAAAATCGCAGGGAACGAATCTGTCAATCTGAGTCTCGTTCCAACAGAACAAGGCGGCATCGCTCTAGCATTCAATTTCTAAAACAAAAGCCCCTTGCGGGGCCTACGAAATTTTGCACGAAGTACTCGGCGATAAAGTCGCGCAAATGCACACCGGCATGGAAATTGAGGTGTACCCCCCCAAAAACAGCCAAAACAGATTAATTATTTCAAACAAAAGCAAATCTATTTTTTTATTTATTCTAATTTTCCAATTAAAGTAGATTTCCCTTAACAAGGTATTACCCATGAAAAAACTCCTAGTCATTTTATTCATCCTCTGTGCCACAACGCTTTCCTTTGCCCAGAGCCAAGCTCACAAACTCACCATGGACAGAGGCTTCTTTACAACCGACTACACCATCGACGGTCAAGAAGTCGATTGCGATGCTTTCGAACAAGAACTTGCTAAAGTTCCAGAAGCTATCAGCAAATGGAAAACGGGAAACATATTAAGATACACCTCTTGGGGCGTTGCTGCCGGTGGCGGTTTCCTCGTCGGTTACAGTATCGCCGTTGGTTCTGCCCCCGGTTCTAGTGATCAAGGATACAAAAGGACATTAGCTTTGGGTGGTGTAATTATTGTCGCAGCATTCGTCATTGAATACATCGGCAATTCCAAGAAAGATGGGGCGGTTGAACTTTACAATAATGAAATCGGAAAAATCGCAGGGAACGAATCTGTCAATCTGAGTCTCGTTCCAACAGAACAAGGCGGCATCGCTCTAGCATTCAATTTCTAAAACAAAAGCCCCTTGCGGGGCCTACGAAATTTTGCACGAAGTACTCGGCGATAAAGTCGCGCAAATGCACACCGGCATAGAAATCGCGATATAAAGAATCACTGGATTCTAGCCCATAGAGCTTAACTCTACTAAGGTGCAAAGCCCCAAGTATCGTATATCGGACTTTCAGTCCTCAGAATGACGACCTTCATTACGCGGGATCGTTTGTGAGCAACAAGTTCTTGATATCAATCAAGAACGATTGCGAGAGTGAGCGCATATTACACTTCACCTTTAGCTTTAGCGCGAACGGTCTATAACTGTTTGCTGTAATCGCGTTCGCCGAAGAAAGCCGTGCCCACGCGGATCATCGTAGAGCCTTCTTCGATGGCGACTTCCAAATCAAGTGTCATGCCCATCGAAAGCTGATCGAACTTGGCAAAGGCGCCACCTTTCGCAAGGAACTTCTGTTGCAGCCCACGCAAGAACGCAAAGCATTCGCGGCTGTCTTCAGGAACGCCCGTATTCTTGCCAATCGTCATGAGACCGCGGAAACGCAAATGTGGAAAGTTTTCGCTCTTGCCATCAGCAGTCGCGGCGCCCGCACGTTTTTCCAAATCTTCGAGGAACGCTTCGGCTTCGTGAACATCCAAGCCGCTCTTCGTCTCTTCTTCGCCAGCGTTCACTTGGAACAAAATATCAAGAACCTTGCCCTCGCCATTTGCAGCTGCAGCGCAAACCTTCTCCAGTTTTTCCACCGCTTCGATGCTTGCGATGGAATGGATGCAATCGGCCACAAGCGCCGCCTTCTTGAGCTTGTTACTTTGCACAGGGCCAATCACATGGCAACGCACGCGGCTCCCGTCCTTCGCCGTACGCGGCTCGGAAAACTTGAGTTCCGCTTCTTGCACGCGGTTCTCGCCAAAGTCGGTGGCGCCCAAAGCAATCGCATTTTCCACAGCTTCTGCCGGGTGGAACTTGCTCACCCACACAAGCTTAACCGAATCACGGCTGCGGCCCGCAATCTTGCAAGCCTCGCCAATCCTTGCTTCAAGAGCTGCAAGGTGCTCGCGCATTTCGTCAAGAGTAAATTCCATAGTTTTAGTAGACAGTTAGAAGTAGACGGTAGGAAGTAATCAGTAGTTAGGTAATTCAATTTTCAGCTAAAAGATAATAAATCAGCAAGAGGCTATAAAATAATTATACCAAGTAGCATAATACCAAATGGTATAATTTTTACTCAATCTAAAACATAGACGTGGTCATTAACACACCAATCAAAAATACTACTACATAACCAAAAATCAAAAATTCAATTAAAGGCTTTTTAGAACCATCCCAACTACAATAAATCAAAAACTCGGTATTTAAAAAAGCAAGTCCCATATAAAAGATGGGGAATATAAAGGATATGAGCAAAAAAAATAAAAGAACACCTAATGGCATATCTATGAAGAACGCATCATAAACTATCCATGGAATAAATGGAGCAATCGCGATTAAGACAATTGTCAATCTACGTTGTTTTCTTTTTAGACATAATAAATACAACAAACAAAGAGGAATTCCTGCAACCAAGGGAACATGTATTTGAGCTAAACATTCGGGAATGTAATTGAAGCTATCCATATTTTCATAACCATACGCTTCATTATTAGCGACTTCCCTACGATACCAAGGCAGTGGCAAATAAAGAAATACCATCGTCACAAGCATGCAAAGGACAATGCTTATTTTTTGACTAACATTTTTTACAGGATGTTCACACCGATTATTATTCATAATTGCTTTGTCATGTCTAATATAAAAAAATCTATTCACCAGTTAATGTATTACTTTTCTCAAAAAGATTTTTATAAATTATAATGTACTAGTTTCAATGTACTGGATTTTACTATATCTTTTCTTATATCCTTTGCTATATCGTTTGCTAGATGAACCGGCGTACCGATTCAATTCAAACAACCACACAGCCTAAAGGAAATGAAAATATATCTTGACAACTGCTGCTACAACCGGCCATATGACGACCAAAGCCATTTGACCATTTCTATTGAGGCACAAGCGAAATTGCAAATACAAGCTCTCGTAAAAGCACAAAAATTGCAATTGGCATCATCATTTATTCTCGATTACGAAAATTCTTGCAATCCATACACAGACAGAAAATCCGCTATAACAAAATTTTTGAATGAAAATGTATTGGATTATGTAGGAAGCGACAAATCAGATTTAATCGCTACAAATGCCAAGAAAATCATGGCAACAGGGGTAAAAATGAAGGACGCTTGCCATATTGCCTGTGCGGAATTAATGAATTGTGATTATCTTTTAAGTACAGACAAGCGGATGCTTAAATACCAAAGCAATTTAACAAAATTGCTCAATCCCATAGAGTTCCTTAACCTAATAAGCGGAGGTGCTGAATATGATAACTGAAATCACTCCACCAGCAACAATCGAACTGCTTTCCAGAGGAATGGAATGTCTCATTCGTGAACTTGGGGTCGTTGACACAGAGTATTTCATCGCAGCCGTCCAAAGAGAACGATTCGACTACACTAAATGGCAACGTGAACATTTCGATAAAATGGATCTGCAAAATTTCGTTGACAAGGCCGAAGCCTACGCCAAAGAAAAAGGCAAATAGTCATACACATTAATAAAACCATTTAGTATAATACTAAATGGTTTTACTTTTCAATCGCTTATAAATAGAAAATCCTTGGATCCTTCCCCTTTACAGGGTCAGGATGACGAATCAAGGATAACTGGACTTGTGGGACTTTTTAATTACGTTTTCTTCGCAGGTTTTTTCGTGGGCTTCTTCGCGACTTTCACGTCATCACTTGCAGCAGCCTTTTCCACTTTCGTCTCTCGTCCAGGTTGGTGCACTTCGGCTGGCTCAGTGACCTTTTGTCGAACCACGTCTTTCGTCTGTTCCGCCACTTTTGGCATTTTGAACAAAATCTTCACGATTTCGTCGATGTGCTTGTGCGTGAAAATCTTGAGGCCTTTCTTTGCCGGTTCCGGGAGTTCCGCCACATCCTTCTTATTACCTTCGGGCAAGCGGAGCGTCTTTACACCAGCAGCGAGTGCCGCAAGAGCCTTTTCGTTGAGGCCACCAATCGGGAGGCAGGCGCCCGTGAGGCTCACTTCGCCCGTAAACGCGATATCCGGTGCAATCGGCTGCTTCGTAAACGCACTCAAGAGGCAGAGCGTGAGCGCGATACCTGCAGAAGGTCCATCCTTCGGCACGGCACCTTCCGGCACATGGATGTGGATATCGGTCTTTTTCACAATTGCGGGATCGATGCCAAAGCGATGCAAGCGTTCACGAACAAGCGAAACAGCAATCTGCGCCGATTCCTTCATCACGTCGCCAAGCTTACCCGTCAAAATGAGCTGTCCCTTGCCACTCAAGAGCATACATTCGATGGGCAGAATTTCGCCACCGACGCTTGTCCATGCAAGGCCCGTTACAACGCCCGGGCGGCCCGGTTCCGGCAACTGATTGTCAAGGAAACGTGGGGCGCCGAGATACTCGTGGAGAATTTTTTCCGTCATTTCGGGCTTAAATTTCTTGCCTATCACGATGTCTTTTGCACGGTGGCGTACCGCATTTTCGAGAGTGCGTTCAAGTTCACGCACGCCCGCTTCGCGGGTCCAACCGCGCATCACGACATTAATCATTTCGTCGCTGAAGCTCACCTGCTCGCCTAGCTTTACGCCTGTGCGTTCGCAAATACGCGGGAGCAAATACTTACTTGCAATCTGCAATTTTTCGTGCGGATAGTAGCCCGGCAAGCGGACAATTTCCAAGCGGTCGCGGAGCGCTTCCGGAATATCCCCTTCGCTGTTGGCCGTTGCGATAAACAGTACGCGGCTAAGATCAAGTCCCACTTCCATAAAGTGGTCCGTAAAGTCGTGGTTCTGCTCCGGGTCCAGAACTTCGAGCATGGCACTTGCGGGGTCGCCTCTGAAGTCACTCGCCATCTTGTCGATTTCATCGAGCAAAATCACAGGGTTCATGCACTTTGCACGACGCAACGCATGGATGAACCGTCCAGGCATCGCACCAATATACGTGCGGCGGTGACCACGGATTTCCGCCTCGTCACGCACGCCACCGAGCGTAATACGAACAAAGTTTCGCTGCATGGCAGCCGCAATCGATTCCACGAGAGTCGTCTTACCGACACCTGGAGGGCCAACGAGACAGAGAATCGGAGCGCGGCGTTCCGTACCGGTAAGTTTCAGCACGGCCACGTATTCCATGATGCGTTCCTTGACTTTGTCCAAACCGAAATGCTTGGAATCGAGTTCCGCCTTCACCTTCTTCATGTTGAGAACGGTATCAGTATAAACGCCATAAGGAATGGAGAGGAACCAATCTACGTAATTACGGCTTACAGCATATTCCGGGGACGTGGGCTGCATCATGCGCATACGCACGATTTCTTCTTCGAGCTTTTCTTCGATGGCCTTGCTGAACTTTTTCGCCTTGATTTTTTTGAGCAGCTGATCGGGTTCCGAAGAACCTCCGTTTTCTCCATCCAGTTCATCTTGCAACTGGCGGATTTGTTCAGAAATAAACCATTCCTTCTGCTGTTGCGCCATCTTCTGGCGTACATTCTGCTGCACACGGATAAGCACGTTCTCGTTATCCTGCGCCACCTGCATCAAGCTAATCAAACGTTCCGCAAGCGCATCTATCGAATCCACTTCCAAAAGCGCCTGCTTCTCGGAAAGAGAAACCGGCAAGAACGGAATCATCCCGTAAAAGGCGTTGATATGGCTATCCATCGTAAAGAGCGCCTCGACCATGCCTTCTGCAATATTCCTGTGCATCGCATAATCGCGGAACATATTCAGCACATCTTCGAACTTGCCGCATTTATCTTCGGCCTTGATGAAACGTTCTCTCGGAGAGACCGTCACCTGCAAAAATCCATCACGCAAAATAATCGAACGGAGATCCACCACGGAATCGCCTTCCAAGACGACCTTTACACAGCCGTTCGGGAACGGCGTCACATTCGCCACGCGGGCAATGACGCCCACCGTGTAGAGGTCGAGCATCGGATTGTCGAGCGATTCCTGCTCCACGTTTTTCTGGGCGACCAAGATAATTTCGTTATTATGGTTCTCGGCAAATTCAAGGGCACGCAGAGACATTTCGCGGCCCACCAAGATGCGCCTCGTCGTCAGCGGAAATACAACAGCATCCCTCAACGGGAGCAACGGATACGTTTTGTTAAAATCAAAAGCCATACTATAAAATTAGTAAACCTCGCAAAAACGCGAGGTAATGTAGTTGTCTAGGCGACGTTAGTCTTAGATTTCTTCGCAGTGCCGCCACCCGAAGAAGGTTTTGAATAAAGACTTGCCTTGACCATCTCGGTCGTGAGGGTCAACTTCTTTTCGCCGGAGCCCGGCATCTTGAACATCGACTGTTGCAAAACGCGTTCCATCACGGACCTGAGGCCGCGCGCACCCGTCTTGCGGGTCATCGTCTCGCGGACGATTTCCTTGAGGGCTTCGTCTTCGAACTCAAGTTTAATGTTATCCATAGCGAACAAGCTCTTGTACTGCTTCACGAGAGCGTTCTTCGGCTGCGTCAAGATGTTCATAAGAGCGGTTTCGTCGAGTTCTTCGAGTGCAACGGCAATCGGCAAACGGCCGACAATTTCCGGGATGAGGCCAAACTTGATCAAGTCTTCCGGTTCGAGCTGCTTGAAGAGTTCGCTCAGGCTGTTTTCGCTCGCCGTATGGATTTCGGCACCAAAGCCCATGCCGCCCTGGTTCACGCGCTGGGAGATAATCTTGTCCAAAGTTTCGAAGGCGCCACCGCAAATGAAGAGGATGTTCTTCGTGTTCACCTGCACGAGCGGCTGTTCCGGATGCTTGCGGCCACCCTTCGGAGGAACAGACGCGACGGTGCCTTCCAGGAGCTTCAAAAGTCCCTGTTGCACGCCTTCTCCGCTCACGTCGCGGGTGATAGAAGGGTTCGCGGTCTTACGTGCAATCTTGTCGATTTCGTCGATAAAGATAATGCCGCGTTCAGCTTTGGCCACGTCATAATCGGCGGCTTGCAACAAACGCACGATGATGCTATCCACATCTTCGCCCACGTAGCCTGCTTCGGTAAGCACCGTCGCATCGGCAATCGTGAACGGCACGTCCAGAAAACGCGCCATCGTCTGCGCCAAGAGCGTCTTGCCCGAACCGGTCGGACCGACCAAGAGCAAGTTCGACTTTTCGACATCGACATCGTCCTTGGACTTGTGCGTCTGCTTATAGCGAAGTCGCTTGTAATGGTTGTAAACCGCCACAGAGAGCGCCATCTTCGCACGGTCCTGCCCAATGACAAAATCGTCCAAGTGCGCCTTGATTTCAGTCGGGAGCGGAAGCGGCTTTGTGGAAATTTCCTTCGCTTCCTTTTCCTGTTTCGTACGGGCCAAGTCTTCTTCCAAGATACGGCTACACATGCGTATGCAATCGCTGCAAATATACGCCCCTGCACCGGTAATCATTTTTTCGACTTGTTCCGCCGGCTTTCCGCAAAAACTGCAACTTACAGCCGGGTGGTTTTTCCCACTACGATACATTAAATACCCTCTTTACGCGGCACAAAAATTTCATCGATGACGCCAAAGGCCTTCGCTTCTTCCGGGCTCATGTAAAAATCGCGGTCGGTCTTTTCGCGGACTTCTTCCACCGGCTTGCCGGTATGCTTTGCGACGATTTCGGTAAGGGTATCCTTCGTGCGGATAATTTCCTTGGCGGTAATCTGAATATCTGTAGATTGTCCGGTAGCAGCACCCGACGGCTGGTGCAACATGATGCGGGAATGCGGGAGCGCATAGCGCTTGCCCTTAGTGCCCGCAGCAAGGAGCACGGCGGCCATCGAAGCACAACTGCCGATGCAGATGGTCGCGATATTCGGGCGAACATGCTGCATGGTATCGTAAATGGCAAGCCCTGCCGACACGTAACCGCCCGGGCTGTTTATGTACAGCGTGATATCCTTTTCCGGATTCTCGTATTCGAGGAAAATCAGCTGGGCCATGACATTATTTGCCACTTCATCGTTAATCGGCGTGCCCAAAAAGATGATACGTTCCTTGAGAAGTCTGGAATAGATATCGTAAGCGCGTTCGCCGCGCCCGGTAGTTTCAATGACGGTAGGGATGAGCATTTAGTCCTCTTATTACTTTGTTTCTTCTGCAGCCGGGCGGATACCGACGATGAAGTCAGCAGCCATCTGGAAGCGAAGTTCATCGCGCAGCTGGTTGATACGGCCAGACTGACGGAAGTGGTTCTTCAAGTTTTCGAATTCCACGTGGTAAGCGTTTGCCATCTGCTGGAGGCGTTCGTCAACGAGAGCCTGCGTCGGCTTGATCTTTTCCTTCGTAGCGACGAATTCGAGAATGCGGTGCTTCTTGATTTCGCGGACAGCTTCACCGGAGAGTTCGTTTATCTGCTCTTCAGTCGGTTCCACAACGTCCTTTTCGCTCTGTGCGTTGCGGTTGAGCGTCCACTTGATGAGGTCGTAAACACGGGCCTTCGGCACTTCGAACGGGTTCGCTTCGATAAGCTTGTCGATAGCTTCGTTGATGGACTTGTTCTTTGCAGCATCCTTCTTCTGGTTAGCGAGGCTTTCGGCGAGGTTGTTTCTCAGGTCGGCTTCGTCCTTCACGCCAATCTGCTTGCAGAATTCTTCATCCAAAGTCGGCGGAACGATTTCGCGAACGTCCTTGATTTCGACATTGAACTGAGCCGTCTTGCCGCGATAGCATTCGTCCTTGTGGTCATCCGGATACTTGAAGTTGATTTCCTTCTTGTCGCCGGCCTTAGAACCCATGAGACCTTCGTCGAATCCCGGAGAGGCGGATTCACCGAGGAGAGAACGGAATTCCTTGTTTTCCGGGAGTTCCTGCTTTTCACCGTCGATAACAACTTCGATATAGTCACCAACGACAACGTCGCCCTTCTTGGCTTCGCGGTCAACGTGAACGTCCTTACTCCACATCTGCATGAGGCGGTCGAATTCGGCCTGAACTTCTTCTTCGTGGACGGCAGTTGCCGGAACGGTGATGCCCGTGTCAGCGTAACCCTTGATATCGATTTCCGGATCGACTTCGACTTCGACCTTCAGTGTGATGTCACTCTTTTCGTCGTCGTTGAAATCCTTCACGAGCATCTTGCCCACCGGAATGATATTTGCATTCTTGAGCGTTTCCTGAACGATGGAGTTCACAACTTCATCGACTGCTTCGTGACGGATGGAGGGTCCGAACTGCTTCAAGATCATGGACTTCGGCACTTGACCCTGGCGGAAGCCCTTCAAGGCGACCTGCTTCTTGTACTGAGAAAGCTTCTTTTCGAACGGAACCTTGAGATCACCCTGCGGGATTGTAATTTCAAGGGTGCGCACGGTTGCGCTTGTTTCTTTGATTTCAGCGGACATATATACTCCGATAGACGGTTGTTAAAAAGGTGATAAAAAAAAGAACTGCGAGGGGTGGGAGTCGAACCCACACACCGAAGTACCAGATCCTAAGTCTGGCGCGTCTGCCAATTCCGCCACTCTCGCGATTTCAAGACCAAAGATACAAAAAAATGAAAAATTTTATTCTGTTTTTTTCGTTAAATGGCCTTTTGTAACGTCATAAACTCCGACATTGCGATTCTGACGCAGCAAATATAGTTTTTAGTTACTAGTTAGTAGTTAATAGTTACTAGAATATGCAATAATAACATCTCTAGTAACTCGAAAGTTGTAACTGCGACGAAGCAGCCCTAGTAACTAGTAACTCAGAACTCGAAACTCTTTTTGAAACTCTTTTTTTATCTTTACCTCCATGCTCCAGGCTTTCCGCAACATTAAAATCGGTGTTTTCATTGCATTTGTAAATCTCCTCATCCAGGGAATTTCATTTTTCGTCCAGAATTTCATTGCGCGTAACCTCGGGACCGCCTCGTACGGGCACTTCGGACTCCTCCAGACCGACTACTCCATCTTCTGCGCCATCGCCGATTTCGGCATGACGACGCTTATCCTCGCCTTTTTCGGGAGCCGCGCCACCGTCGGTTCGCTTTTCAGGAACATCCTCCAATTGCGTCTTTTTGCCGCCGTGGGTGCAGCGCTCCTCATGATCGCATTCGCCTGCATTTTCCGCCACGACCATCCCATCTTTTACGGGGAACTCATCTTCACGCTAGGGCTTGTGTTCCAGCATGCGTTTTTCGACTGGTACTTCATCTGCGGCAAATTCTGGAAGCGACTCTTCGTCTCCAAGCTGTTGCACACGATTTCGTATTCCACCATCATGGGAATTACGCTTCTCTATTTCAGGGTTGATCGAATCGAGCTGATTGCACTTGCCATGGTCCTTGCCGCGCTCCCCGCATTCTTCTACGGCGTGACGCAGGCCTTCAACGCAAAGCTCCTCAAAATCACGCGCCGCACATTCCGCTTTATCGCCATCATGATCAAGGCGGGCGTTCCCTATGCCATCTCAAGCTTCGCCTCATTTGCGTACCTCCCCCTCGGCCTTTACGTCGCCGACAAATTTGCAAGCGATGAATTTTTAGGATGTTACAACTTCGGGCACAAAATCTTGTTGCTATGCTCCAGCATCATGGTTCACTTTATCTCGTCGAACCTTATCACGCTCCACTCCACGCACGATAAAGACATCCATCTTAAGGACATCGCCATCTTTACGCTGTTCATCGCCATCTGCTCTTCCCCATTGTGGCTATTCCCCTCGTGGATTCTACAGATTCTTTTCTTTGCCGCTAACTGGACCGAAGCTACACTGCAGACAAGCGCCCACATCCTGCAAATCCTCTCCTTCTCGCTGATATTCCAGGCCACCCGCACAACGCTCATCTCGACGCTCCTCAAGGAACACGCCACTCCCACCTATGCACTCATGATAAGCATCGGCGGCATTGTAAACATCATCGTTTGCGGACTTGCAGGAATGTTCCTTGAAAACGAACTGATTCCGCTATTTGCGCTCACCGGCGATTTCTTGCTGACCGCAATTCTATTCGGATACTTCGCACATAAACGCAGAATGAAGTGGTAGAAGTTTCCTCATCCGAACGCAATCGAAGGCGCCGCTTTTCACGACATCACTATCAATTAATTTGTACCCAAGCTTTTCATAGAAGCCGACCGCTTCCAAACGGCTGTCAATAGCAATTTCGGTATAGCCGCATTCCGCAATCCACTTTTCCGCTTCATAAACGACCTTGGCACCCAATTTTTGCCCACGGTATTCCGGCAAAACGACAACGCGCCCGATCGTCGCGCACTTCGCACTGAGTTCGTAAAACCGACATCAATATTCTTAAGTTGATTTTGCATATACTGATATTTTTAAACAACTTAATTATCTACTCTATATCGAACATTTTTGCGGGAAGGATATGCCTGGCCCTAGCGGAGACAATCTCCATCACGACGGTACTTTTTTCGCCGCTCGGTAGCGTGGTAGTGATTTCCGTTTTCTTCAGCGTCCCAGGAAGCGTGCAGGACGCATCGCAATATTCCAGCGCGATTTCGGCAGAAGAACCATTCACAACGGTGTTCATCTTGACTATGCGCTTGGCGCTCTCGGAATAGAACAATGTAGGCCTTGACGC
Organism: uncultured Fibrobacter sp.; assembly: GCA_946413655.1. Classification (GTDB taxonomy): domain Bacteria; phylum Fibrobacterota; class Fibrobacteria; order Fibrobacterales; family Fibrobacteraceae; genus Fibrobacter. The sequence goes on from CAMKLO010000025.1 coordinate 22,788, forward strand.
ATCTTTCGGGACAAGTTTCCAAAGAGACCCCGACCTTACCGGAGCCTTGTAGTCCGAAGCTTCACCCATCTGGCTTGTTACGTCCGCAGGGTTCTGCCTCGGCATGTTCTGCGCAGGGAGCGTCTGCCCAGACTTCAAATCAATTACTTTCATGCGTCCGTTGTTCTGAATCATCTTCATATTCATCATGCTGGATTCGATTGTCGTTATTGATTTATCCGGTCCAGCACTGATTACAGACGAATTCACCGTCTGCGATGCCATTCCCGGCAGTGTTACTGTAGTCTTCATTTTCATTTCGCAAGTATCCGGGAAGGCGGACTTTTTCTGGTTATTGAAGACTGTATTTGCATCCAAGGCAAATGCAGACGACATAAACATCATGGAAAAGGTAATCAATTTTACAAATTTACTCATAATAACGTTCCTTTTTTAAGGTGATCCCGGAACGGAGTCCGGGATGACATTTTAGAGACTAACTGCATTTTACAGCAAAGATAATAGTTTCGTCGATTTAATCGCTCCGTTCACCCGTAACATCAAATAAGTCCTGTTCAAGTCTATGCCTGTCCAATTGACATGGATGAACTGTTCGCCCGGAGCTAGCGTTCCCGCATAAAGGTTCCTTACCGGAACACCGACAACATTCACTAGTGAAAGCGAGATGTTAGTATATTGCGGCAAGCTGATTATAAGCCCGTCATCTGTGCGATGAATCGGAATCGCATCATTTTTCGGCGTAAGCCCTATATCCGGCGTTCCAGACGAATCTGCCGTACAGCCGTTACAAGCCACATATCCAGCAATATCCGGCCAGACCGGCTCATTGCCGTAAATTCTGTTTCCAAGCGAATCGAACACGTTCACTCCGACAGCTTCGACCATGTTCCATCCAAGGCCTATACTACTCGGGTCATCCAAGCCATTCCAAATAGCGTTCCAATTTTCGCAATGGAGCGCAAACTGGGCGTTGTCCTTCCACGAACCTCCCGGAACAAGCGGCTTTGACGCATGCATCGCAACCTGCCAGCGTCCATCGCCAATATTTTCAACACTTGCAGTCACTCCGTCCGGCAAGACATAGGCATTGAACTCCGGAGCAAGCCCGCCTTCAAGGAAGAAGTAGTAACGGACATCGTAATTTTTCAGTGTTACGTTGCCCACATTCTCAACCTTCATCTGGATTTCGCTCGCCTGGTTATCGTTGCGCGTCTCTGCAGCGTAAACGCGGGCTTTGACCTCTATAGATATCGAATCTTCCATTTCGACACACGAGCCACCAATCAAGCGCTTATCGGCATCAAGAACTATGATACCGTTATCCTCGACAAAATTTGCGGAGGCGTTTTCGACAAAGGACGGGTCATCGTACGGATTCCACGGAGTCCAATCTTCGTAATGCACACCGAAATGCGGGCCATCACCATTGAAAACCGTTCCTCCAGATGGAATAACGCCGTTAGCGAACTTCCATTCCACGAATCCCGTATGCGCACTTTCGGAATGCACGGCAAGCCCCACAGTATCGCGTGGATAGTAAGCATGGACTTTCGCCATCGAAGATTCCTCGCCGCGGAAATAGTAGCGGACGGAATACCCACGAACTTGCCCATTCGACACATTCCTCAAGCGAACTCGCGGTTGCAGGATTTTCTTGTCAGCAAAACCTTCATAACGGACAAACGTCTTTATTTTACGTTCAGGATTCTCCAACCCGGAATTCCAGGCAATCGAAGCAGGCGAGACGTTCGCAGTGACAAGGGCGAAACCGGCGACTTGCAGCCCCTCGGGCGCTTCGAGCGTTACCGTGTGCATCCCGGCAGAGAGATTCATGGAAATATCCGAAACGCCTACGGTCCGCCAGACAGGAGACAACGGGATGTTACCGGCATAACGAACGCCCGGCGACGGCGAAACGGACACATTCGCGGATTGGAGCGCTGCCGACCGTACATACATCATAACTTTGTACGTTGCAGCTTTGTCGATTAAAGCATTCAACGTCAACCTTGCGTTATCGCGAGTAGATTCAAGGTATCGGTTCCCTGCCACAGCACAGGAAAATTCCGGTTCAAAGCCATTACCTCCGTCAACGGTTATCATCGGAACGGTAACAATTTCCACAATTTCGGGTTCCACAATCTTGTCATCGACCACGGGCTGCGACAGCACAAACACTTCCCCAGCCGACAATGCTTTCTTGTACATCCGCATGTCGGCAATGTGACCGACAAACGAATTTTCGCCATCGGCACCGGCCGAGAAAATTCCATCCAGTTCGCGTTCCAGCGGTTCAGCCGAAGCAGATTTCATAATTTCACCGTTCACGTAGAAATTTACTTCGGAAGAATCCACGGTCACCACGACATGCGCCCATTCCTTCGCGACAGGCAAGGTATTGTCTGGCGTGTCCCAAGTATGCGAACCCTCGCGGAGCCGCAACTTGCGGTTATGCACAAGCAGTTCCATTTCTAGACCGCCAACGCCCTTGAAACCAAGTACCCTGTGCCATCCAGCAGCTCCCGAATAGCCGACCTTGATTCTCGTTTCGAAGGAATACGAACTGGACGTCCCGAGACTGATATGACCAGCACTAGGCACAATACCGGAGGCTCGGTCATCGAGCGCCGAGAAATAGATGCCCGCATCGCCCGACCACGGGGACTTTACGGAATCAAGATTCATATGGTGACCTGTCCCTACATATTCGTAAGCGAGTTTTCCAGAGCCCTCGCGGGACGGATACCACAGCGCAAGTTCTGTCGGGTACTGGTAGAGTTTTCCCGATTCATACGTTCTCTCGACATGGTTGTGTCCGTAATCCTCGGCACGCATTTCCAGCGAGAGTTTGCAGCCGCTGCACCGGGCAAGTTCACTGCGGGTCAGCCTGACTACGCCCGTCACATTCCCCAACGAATCTGGGAGCAACACGAGCGGAGTGCGGGATGCACCGCCAAGTTTCGTGGAAACGACGACCTGCGCGACACCCGATTCAACGTCACGGACGTTCGCGTTTACCGTAAAGATACGGTCAAGCGCATCTTCACCGGACAGCACCTCGAACGAACTCATTACGGGTCGTGCCGAATCCGTACGCACGGCAGGCCCCGCAAGTTGGGCATCCTCGCCCAGCACCGAGACTCCGACATAGCGGGATTCATAACGGCCGGGAGCGACAGTCCCTACCACGGAACCGCCAACAAGCCGTTTGCCATCGTAACGAATCGTGTCAGGAATCTCGCCGCGGATTTCGGCGACCAGCGAATTGTCCCTGTACAGCGAGAGCGTTCCGTAGCCCGGATGATTGCACCAGGCACCGTACGCGAGGTATCCGTTGTCTATGCCCATCCAGAGCGAATCCGACGGTACGTGGCATGCAAACTGGGCAGGTACGGTCAAAGCCTTCGCGACCGCCGGAGCGAACATCTCAGCGGTATCCGCCATCGCAAATGCGAACACGTAATTCGTATCGATTTCTGCGGCACGCGTCGGCAACGTCACATGGGCGATTCCGTTCGAATCGAGCGTAAACGGAAGCTGCGCCATTGGCGTCAGGTCAGCGGAATCGTTCCACAGCGAGTCGTCATCCACATACAAGTTAAACAGGCCTACCCCGTCAACACGGACTTCGCGTTCTGAAGCTTTCGCGACGGCGGGCAACACTTCGAGGCCCATGTAGCGCATCGAGGCGGCAAGCGTATCCATCGTGACAAACACGGAGAACGTTTTCGTCTCGGCAGAAATCAGGACGTAATCCCAGGCAAGTTTTTTATCTGTACAACGAGGGTTAGTTTCGCCCACACTGTGACATTCCAGCGTATCTGTTCCGTTCACGTCCATAACCGGAGCGCCCTGCGCATCCAGGAACCCGTACAGCGATTTTTCAAGCGGAACAAACTCCTTGCGGTCAAAATCGACCTTGTACAGACGCAGCGTCTGCGGAGTCACGTTCATGTCTATCATTTCCTGCCTGGAAATCTGCATCTGGATTCGCGGAAGGTTATTCGTGTCATTGAACGTCATCGAAGGCAGCACTTCCATCACGGGACCCGTCAGCGCCATGTTCTTGAACACGCCGAAGCCATAATCCTTCTGGACATTCACGGTACGCACGGTAAAGTCGTCGGCGTTTTCAAGAGAGCCCTGCGGGAACGAAACCGTGAGTTCCCCGTACATGGACTTCACCACGCCATTATTTCCGGGCTTGACATTCGAACCCACATACATGTTGAAGTGCATCACGTTGGTCGGGTTTACGGTAGCGTCGCTTCCATCCCCATCCCACGTCAGCAGGAACTGCGTGTGGCCCTGGAGCCTGTTCACGTCGAACCACGCCAGATGACAGGTGCCGTCCATATACTTCTCGCAGTCGGAAGCCACCTTGAGCGTGTCGGTAATGGAATAATAGGTCGAGTTGTTCAGGTACGAAAGAGAATAAGTCTGGTTCGGAGTCAGTTTTCCCCTGATTTCGACAATTTCCGGCGGACGCGGCGGGATGGCGCCCTTGAATACGACATGACGGTCCAAAGAATCCCGGTTCCCCGAAACTTCGAGAAACGGATGCATCGAGAAATCGGTCTGGAGGAGCGAGGACGATTCCACCACCGGGTTTATGATCCAGGGGTTACGGATCAGCCCCGACTGCGGATGCGCGGTGTCCACGCAGTACAGCGCCTCGCCGCAGCTGTTCGCGTCAGGATTGACGCGGTACGTGTAGATGTCGCGCAGGGAAACCTGTTCGCCCTTGCGTTCCAGCACCTTTTTGCCGGTATCGTAGAAACGCCGGTACGCAAGCGTATCCGTCCATCTCCGGGTCGGCACATACAACATGCTGTCGCCGTCAAATTTGAGGCTGTCACTTTTCAGTTCTTCCATATTGACGTTCAGTTTGGACAAAGTTATTCTGGCACCCCCGTATTCGCTCTTTATTTTATTCAGGGAATCCATACGGATGAAGAACCTTACCGAATCGGATCCGCCAATACGTTCAAAATTTTCGGGATCGACCTTGTAGGACAGCGAAAAATCGTTTTCACCGAGGCTGGCCTTGGCAATAGTCAAGGCATTGTCAACAGACTTCGGAGTAACGTAGTTGCCGGGCGAATTTATCAAGTTCCTGATATAGTGCGTGGTATCCGTCAAGAAGAAAACCTTCCAAAGGCTGTCATTTTTTCCATAGTCGTTGAAATAGAAGTGGACTCTCGAACCTGAGCCGTAATACTTATAACAAGCTTTATCATCTTTTCCTTTGGCTGCTAAATTATTGTAATCATCCCATGTCATGGAATCAGGGCAAGCATCGTTAAGAGTCTCTCGCCAACTGGCCGTATCGGCGGCAGGATACGCAACTGACGTACGGTGGCCGTTGTCCGCGTGGGCCCATGTCTGGTTCATGCCGACATAGAAGAATACATTGCCATGTTCAAAGACAGGAGTCTTTTTCACCTGTTCCTGACTCGTCATGCTGAATTGACACGGATGTTGCAATACGGAATCCACAGGGAATACGAATTTCGTCCGGTCAGAAATACATCCCAATATCGAAGCGGAATCAGGTTCGAGCGGGTCGCCGATGACTTTGGCTACAAAATGGTGGGTTGTATCGTCCTTGCCATAGAACTTCAGTTCGAAACTGGACGAATACTTGAATACAGTATCACCAACTGCTCCTTCATCATCAAAATTGAAAGCATTGGCACTGACATGGACATCGACAGGATAGAAAACCAATTGTTGAACTTCAAACGGGGTCAGCAAGCCATATTTTTGATTAAACCGCCATTCATTGCCGTCAAAGTAATTTTTGATAGAATCATTAACAGCCTGCCCTTGATTATTTCCGTTTCTCTTTACAGAATTCCAGTAGCCATCGTCATCGTTTTCATTAAAAATAGTTTCATTTGTATGGTCAAAACGTATTGTGCGGTTGACAAGGTTGTCCATGCCGAAAGGCGCATTCCAGTAAGAATCGGGGATTTCGAGAGTCATGCTGAAAAATTCTCGAGTCCAAAAACGTGCAGGATTGTAATCAGTTATAGTTGTCCAATTAGAAAAGAAGCGACTAGTTGCAGATGGAGTAAAGATTAAGTTGAATAATCGTAAATTTGGATTATATCTTTTATCAGATGTTACACATACTGAATCAAGATATCCACTCGTAGAATCCACTTGACAATTAACATCTTTATTATCTGATGTTAAAGGAATAATCTTATAGTCTTTTTTTGGACAAAAATACTCCGCCATGCAAGCATCATCAATATTTGGTAAAATGCGCCAAATACGATATAAGGTCATCAAATTCGGTTTATTGCACGCAATCGCAGCTTTTTCAAATATGCTATCAGGATAAGATCCTATAGATTCCCATTCCACACAACGTCCAGGATCAGGAAGCGGATAATATCCCAAATCTGATTCTAATACATTTTCAAGACTCCATTCGCACACACTCTTTAATGTTTTAAATTGTTCATTTGTAACATCTTTTGCCGTCTTTATAGATGTACCATATACTTGCCACATTTTTTTAGAACAAGCTACAACATCTAAATAAGCCGTCGCGCTATCAAATTCAAGAAAACCAAAATTAGCCATTCCTGTATCGAATACAATTAGTTTGCTTCGATTTACCTCATTAAACAAGGCTGTATCTAATTTATAAAAATCAACATTTTTTTTAGTGCTATCACACGAATGTAATGGACCATTACAGTCATAAAGATTAACCATCCTATTATGCAACTTCGAAACTATAATCATCTCCAGCGTATCCCTATGGCGTTTGATACCGAGACTGAAGTGTTCCGGGCGGAATCCCAAAATTTCCTGGGAACCTTCAACAGTTCCTTTTACATTGTACGTTTTATTACGTAGGGAATCCGGCAAGTACCAACCGCTCATGTTCGCCACGACAAGGTAATCGGCATACGGTTCATAGACATACCTGTCGTCCTTCTTTTTCGCCTCGGCGACAAAGAATCTCGACTCATTCGATTCCTTAGGATCATCCGGAGTCATGTCTTTCATGGAAGGTCCTAGTTTGTACTCAAACGGAACACTTATGGAACTGACAACGCTATCCGTATTCGGCAGCATGGCCTCGAATTTAAGATAGCATTTCCCTTCTGACAAAAGAGGAAGTCCCGAAGAATCCGTTCCAAGCCATTTCACGGAATAGGCGGAATCACCAGAATGGGCCCTCAGCACATCATCAAAAATAACCATGCTTTTTGCAGAACCTAGCACGCTTATACGAACGCGAGCATCCGAATTCTTGAGCCCGAAATAAACCTTCATGGAATCGAGTTCATAGACGGGCGTATCGGATGTACCTGCGGACGATGTACCAGAACCAGCTTTCATAAGCAGCACGTAATCCGGCAACGTATCACGAACAACCAATTCCGCCTTTTTCTGTTCGACCTTAAGCGTTTTCGTGACGACGCTTACGAAAGGATTATCCAAGATGTTCTCGGTCACTTCCGCATACAACGTTATGTCGCCGGAGGGGTACGCGCCCGACGTGGCGATGCCATTCCAGCGGTAATCAAATCCGTACGCGTTCGGGTTCACGGTCCAGCCGGTCATCAGCGGAGAGACAAGCGAATCTACGTGTTCGACCCAGTAAAAGCCGGGCTTGGTACTTTCGCCAAAATAGACCGGAACGTTCAACGTGGTGGTATCCGTCGCATCCTTGCGTTCCACATACACGCGGAAGGCATCGGAGGATTCTAGGACTACTTCGCCAGAGCCATCGCTAATCGTCATCGCGCTATCGATATACGCGGGCGGCATCCATTCGGGATAATCGGCCAGATAGGCCTTGGCGGCATCGAGGACAGCACTAAAATTGACGGGTGCATGTTCCGTTGAGCAGCCTGTTGCTGTGTTACCGGCAGAATCCACGCAGGATTCGCCGAACTTCGAGGAGTTGTAGCCGACCTTGAGATTTATCTTGTCCAAATTTTTCCATGCGAGGTGATACTTGCCGTCTTTTTCGTAGAACCAGATTGCGGTATCGGCAGAGGCGGTGGGCGTTCCGTAGTAAGGATTGTAGAAGACCTTTTCCCTCGATGCGTCGAAGATGCCGCGGTGTTTGGAATCTTCTGCATAAACGCGAAGCATGTAGTTGCCGTTGAACTTGTTCTTGAGGCGGACGGAGATATCGACGGGGCCGTCGTCGGTCTTGAAGGTGGTCACGTCGGAGCCGTTGCGGGTGATGGCGAACTCGACTGCGGGCTTGCTATCGTTTGTGTCGGGCGGGATTACGACGAAGTTCGTAGTGACGGCGGCCCAGTCATCGCAAGTTTCACAAGAGGCAATGGCGAGTTCGACCGTAATTTTTTCCTCGCTGCCGAAGCCTTCGTTACTGAGGTAGCCAAGAACGCCTTCGGTACTTTGCGATATGCGTGAAATGTAATCCACATTTTCCGAGCGGTTCGCGGCGACGACCTTTACCTTGTCCGTTCTCCATGCGGTATCGTTATTGACGCGGTAGCGGAGGCGATAGACGGACGAGAGAGAATCTGCGGAACTTGTCTTGGGGGCGATTCCCACGATGGGGATGAAACTTTGGTCGCTCTCGATAGTTTCTGGCTGCGGATACGTTATTTGCGGGAAACGAGCGCCCACATGGAAAAGGTCCGTGCGGACGGAGACGTTGCCGGCAGCATCAACACAGGCGGCTTCGAGATAGCGGATGCCACGGGATGTATCGATGGTGGATTTATCGATGGTAAACGTTACCGTGTCAGAGGCAAGGAGCTTGCGATTGCCCTTGCGGATTTCGTGCCAAGAAGTGTCGGCACCGCCCAAGATGCGGTAGCTGCAATGCATGCCAGTGCGGTTTACGCCCACATCGCTGCTTTCCGAAACCAGGATTGTCTCGGAGAAATCGCCATCCGTATTCATATACACAAGATGATTGCTTGTCAGCCCGACAATCTGCGGGGCGGTACGGTCAACGCGGACGCGTTTTGGGACAACGTCATGGCGAACATTTTTCGCTTCGTCGCGGAGGACGGCACGGACGCTGTACTCACCATCGGCCATGCGGAGGCCCGCCATTTCCGTCCAGATGCCAGACGTACTGCCGCCCAGCGAGTCGAACACCCACACGGAATCTCCTGCACGGTCGATAACGTTCGTATCCGGGAGATGGACAAAGCTCCAGCCGACGGTCACGGCGGCGGAATCGAGGCCATTTAGGGTGTCCATGATCGTGTAGCCAATTTGCAACAAGCTGTCCTTGGAAATATAAGTCCAGCTAGAATCGCGCGCCGGAGCATTTTTGCGGAGCGTATCGTACTTGCCAGACAGATTCACGTAGGTGCCATAATTCACCGTATCGGCGGCGGTGACCGCCCGTGTTTCATGGAACGTGAATACAGGAGCGGCAGTGTCAACACGGAACTCAGCATAAATAGTCGTATCGTTCAAACCGAGAGAATCAATGTGTTCCCAGAGATTATCGGACAAATTCGTCGGATTTGAGAAAATCGAATCCACGAGGGCGTTCACCTTATGGTAAGCGTCGAGATTCGGGACGGCATAATCGATGGCGTGCGCGGCAATGCGGTAGAGGCCGTTACCCATGGAATCGCGCCTGCCCTGCGGCACCTTGTCCCAGGCGATGGCGAACTCGTTCGAGGCCACGTCGTAAAGCGCGGGGAGTTCGGCGTACTTCGTGAACGCCGCCTGCGAATTACCCGACGGCTGGCCGGTTGCCTTTTCGAGCGTCCAGCGCATCGCGCGGATGTCCGAACCCTTCGCCCTGTCGGCGGAATCACGCCCCACCCACTTGAAACGCGTGATGAACATGGAGCTGTCGGGGTTCATCATCGCGTCCGACGCGAGCGTGAACGCCGGGGCAGTGCGGTCCACAGCAAAGTGCACCTCGTAGCTGTCCGTCTTGCTGGAATTGGCGGTATTGCTCACGCTCGCATAGACGACCCAACGATATTTACCCTCTACTGGTTTCGAGACATTCTGATTCGACGCAAACACGGCACTGGAAGTATCCTTGCCCTCGGCATTCGTGCCTTGGAATTCCGTCATGACCATGGGCAAAGTATCACCCACCTGCGATGCAGTACCAAGCGGATCGAAGAAAATTGCATCGCTAGCGTTATGTACACTGAAGCCCTGATAATCAAGCGCGGAGACATACGCCCTGAACCCGTCGATGGCGTTCAGGACAACGTCATGCTGCGGCCATGTCGGCTTGAGCATGTTCGCGGTCGCCTTGAACAGGTAATAGAACCGCTGCGTGTTCGAAAGCCCGATCTTGTTCACCATCGAAATCATGACGGTGTTCTGGTTGTCTTTTTGTATGTTCGCGAGATTCCCGAAATACTTTCGGGCTTCGAAATCGAAACGACCGTTCTTCTTGATAGGATGCGGAACATAGCCCTTGTCGCCAATCGTCGTATCGGGATTGCCCCAGCTATTGCCGAGCAGACGCTTGTAAACAGCACATGCATGCGGGTCATCTTCCGCCTTAGATATATCACACTCCCAAGCGACTTCTTCGTTACTGTTGAACGTCATCTTGATTTGACGCATGCGGTGCGGCATCAAATCGTCCACGACAAACGAATACTTTTCGATAAAACCAGTCACCACGATATCCGGCACGCTGTAACGCTCCACATGACGGATAGGAACATACTTTGCAACAGAGTCTCCATTCGGATTTAGACCGTCAACGCGTTCCCAGCGGTCCACCTTCACGCCCACCTTGTACCAGTCCGATTCCGACTTGAAGCGGAGAGGACTATTGCGGAACTCGGAGTACTTCCGCTGTTCAAAAGTACCGTAATAGACGGAGTCATAAACAACATTACCCGAAGAATCACGAACAACATTACCGATTGAATCAAGTTTCTCGGTCACGGCATTATGGAAGTGAGTCGTGTCGTACCAAACAGAATCCTTGCCAGACCCGGTAGAATCCACAACAACATGCGTGTTCACGACAATCGAATCGCGACTGCCGTACAGCCCCACTTCGCAAAAATGCTGTTTGTTCGCATCGTCAGCTTCATAGTAGCAGCCAGGATCAACGGAACGCAACGCAGAATCTGACAAAGAAAGAGCCAAGTTCACGAAAGGTTTCTCGTAGAGGAAATCTTCCATGAGCAAAACTTCATAATTTTCACTCTTACCATCGACACCTGAATAAACCTTTCCCTTATATTGCTTTCTTTGCCAGTCTTTCAACGCCGGATTTTGATGATTCGTAATCATATCCTGTGCGACAGCGACTGTCGATGGAAGCATAAATGAAGAAATACCCACAGAAGCAGCCAACGCCACAGCGGCTCTAGTAGCAGGGCCTGCTGCGCCCCAATACATATCTATATAGCTAAGTAACAACAATGCTGATGCAGCCGTTGCACAAATAGAAAACGCAGTCTCACCTCCATAAAATTCACTGGCATATTCATTTGCTGCATAAGGAACTCGAATAACGTCAACATCATTATTTTTCAAGGATGAAATATTTTGGGCAGAGCCAGACCAATGCGGAATAAGTAAACTTCCTTGATCAGTCAAAGAAAGTCCCCCTAAATATCCAAGATACGTTGACCCAAGAATATTATTGTAATAAGCAGGATTATCGAATTCATTATGACTTATTTGGGCGATTATATTCTTCACCATCGCATAAATACCATCAGGAACAAATGCGGATATCACACCTTGACCATATTCTTCTTGAGACCCGAACGTCACACCACCTTCGCTATACAGAATTCTCAACATAGTTCCATCATTTGGCCAACTACGATTATTCAATTTATTCAAAGCTGTCGAACCTGGCTGAATATACCCCACCAAAGCATCATCGCTATAATAATCAAAACCACCCCTTAACCAAAGAGCAAAATTTAGTCCATAATCAACAAGCAAATTCATCAAATCACCCTGCATAAAGCCTGCAACCAAAGAATTCAACACGACATTATCAGCAAGGGGCCCAAGATTCAACAAAAGCGTTGCAAAACCAAAGGCAGTAGTCAATACAGCCTTTTGAGACAAGGCCTTAGACGAATGCGTCAAAAAACCTTGTAACAACTGTATTTGCAACAAACCATCTAATGAATACGTTCCACTATGGGGAGAATCCAAAGTAATCAGCTTATCCACATCATGCTTGTAATTATCCCCTTGCACATATTCTCGCGAAGCAACACCACCCATCGAATGGGCAATAAGAATATTGCGAGAGGGGATTTTGCGATATTCATCGTTTGCACTTTCTCTATACTTTCTTAAGGTGTCCTGACCTTGAGCCTTGAACTCCTGCGCTTCCTCGATAAGCGAACGACGTGCAGAGCACTTTTTTTCGCCCTTCCAATTTGATTGACCAATTTCATTTCCATTAAGAGCCGGAGAACCTGCCGGATGCACAAATGGACGCTGAAGAAACGTCGCTTCAGGAGTATCGAAAATAGACTCTCGCAATAACTGTTCAACTTCCTTAACCATGCCAACAGCAGAACTTATTTTATCACGATGTTTTACACCTCCAATACGGGAAGGAATATAATACGCAGTGTCACATCTCGTAAATACGGAATCTTTCATCGCACCGGGATTGTCAATATCAGGAACTTCGGTAGAATCTGGACGACACGAAGACGGATCCGAAACTATCCCTTGCCGGTTTTCGTAAGCCTCCTTATAATAGTTTCCTGTCGCACGTTCACCATTTTCACAATCCATTCCACCCCATCTATCAGCGGCTCCATGAACAAGAATAATATTGTACCTACCAACGTTCTCCATAGGCAATGCAGCCCAAAGAACATTTGCCAAAGCAAGAAAAAACAGAATTTTTATTTTCTTTTTCATATCAATCTACCCTTAATTAAAAGGCGCAAAATACAGTTGATTATAGTACCTTGCTACAGCCTGCTCTGAAACTTGCCAGTTACCGTCAGTCGAATACAAATACCAGCCATCTTTTTTCATTCTGTTTATATATCGTCCGTTAAAACGTTCATTTATTTCATCATAATCATTAGACGCATCTTCATAAAAAATTGACAAAGTGTCCGTTCCATTACGTAAAATCGAAAAACTAAATTTATTCGGATGTAAGATAATCGTCATCAAGTCATCTCCAAAATACTGAGCATCTTCCACATCGTCGGGCCATCCGGCCTCCTCCTTCGTAATCTGCATAATAGTATTAGCGACCGTATCAAGCAATGCAAACTTGCCATAATAATTGAAAAGGAACTTTCCATTTTTCCACACACGCATAGGAGCATTAAGAGAAACTGGCAAATGTTCATTAAGCCACTTAGCTTTTTTGCGAACAGGATTTTCATTTATTTTCCAAATAAAATATTCCAATTGTTCATCACGATCTCCATACATAAAGAAGACTGTCGAATCATTCAACGGTTCTATCTTCATATTACCACCACAAAAATCAACAAGGCCCTCCCAATAACAGTATTCCGTTCCTCTGGTATCCACCAAGCGTATTCCCATTTTAGTGCATTCTTCCCAATCATTATACCCCTGCTCATAATGGTCATAGTAATGCACGGACAAAAGAGCCGTTGTATCACTGACCATAGCAAAGCCTCGATCTTTTCGCGAACCCGATTCAAGAAATCGGACATCGTCCCCGCACCCCCACATGCAAACGCATGTGAGTAGAGCAACTAACACCGCTTGAAACTTTTTATTTCCACCCATCTTCAAATCCCTCCCTTGCCGTTTTTTTAGCAGACCGAAAACACAAAAAAATTATCCAATATAAATATAAACAAAGTGTCACATAAAGCCAAGTAACATTGTATAAACTTTTGAGAACATTTCAAAAAAGGCGATGCCGCAACAAGTGCGGCATGACAACTAAAACACACGCTTAAATGGCATCGGCAATTTAGCCGACAACCCATCCCAGCGAAAAGAACGAGGAAAGAGGACAGAGTAACAAAATTTGTGCGAAAAATGAACAAGTCCAAGGGCATATATCACCCTAAAAAACATTATATGTCATACCCAAAATTAGCTGGATCCTATCGGCCTTCGGCCTCCAGGATGACAGTAAAAAAAACTGTATAGATTCTCTACACAAGAGCAATTCAAGAAATAATGGTTTCCCTCCCTTCGGTCGAGAATGACAGCTTCGAGGATGACTCAAAACACCTAGCCAAACAACGGCAATAAAAATTCATAAATACAGCAGCCTAATATGACGATTAACAATAAAATTAAAAAATGCCGCCAATTGAGCAACATAACCACACAGTCTATCAAGAAATCGATAATATAACCCATAAGTTTTACCTAGCGCTACTTCACATTCAACACTTGTCCAGAACCATACGCACCATGAACCAGCACAATATTATAGTTTTCGACAGATTCCATTGGTTTCGGGATTGCCCAAATACCAACAACACTCACCAACAATAAAAACATTAAATTTTTCATTTCTTGCCTTATTTTAATCAATATGAAATAAAACCATTTTTCTCACCAGCAAAGTTTCCAAAACTTGGAAAACTTAATGGACGTACATTTAAATTCAAGTCGAATATTTGATTAATGTAATCAATTGAAAATAAATAGCCCCAATATACTACATCTCCATAAAATGACAAAGAAGACATTTTAACGACATCGGAATCCCAAAAATCAACAGAAGATACTTCAACGGAATCCGTAACCTTATTTTGAATAATCAATTTTAAGACAAGATTTCTATTATCTTTCTCATTCAAAGCTAAGCAATACACATCCTTTTCCCAAGCCCTAACATCATCACATTTCTTAATCCATTCCAATTTTTCGTCCAACCGCTTAAATGCTAAAGTTTTTTCAACTGTGTCCAACACAGCATACTGGCAATTTTCTCCATCTGCATCAAATTTTCCACCCAGAGCTATAAATTTTCCATTGAGCCATTGACGTATTCGATCTATTTTAAACGATTCAGAGCATCCGTCATTTTTCCGTGAAAGTTTCATTTCATGAGCTTTTTCACCCACCTTCCATAAAAGAATGTTATCTCCTTCCCAACGCCAAAAAACAGAATCAGTCATTTGATACCAATGGTAACCATTGCTCTTGTTTGTTAACGAATCACTCCAACGCGGCCCATTCTCCTGAACTCGATAGTTGTAAACCATCATTCTATCATGTCCACAAGACACATCCGAATAATAGCCGCCATTCCACGTTTCCGTATCTTCGTACCATTCTCTGCAATCCGTCACAACAGCGAGCGAATCATCTATAAAGCCAGCTATTTCAGCAGAACCTCTCCCATCACTCCATCTAAATGTTACATCGTCCGAACACCCCCACATGCATACGCATGCGAAGGCAACTGCCAAAACAGCGAGCAACTTTTCAAATCCAAAATTGTTCATTTTTTTCCATAAAAGGTTTTCCTATGTTTAAACCTTTCTATTATAAATTTATATAAAAAAGTGTTTTATGCGATAACTAGATTTGACTGGATCCTTCGCTTTGCTCAGGATGACGGGCGGTTCTCTAAACTTTCTTTGCTTCTACTTTACCGACGACTTCGGGGTCAGGCGGCAAAATAGTGCGGCCACTGCTCACAGTACAGACAAAGAAGAAGAAGAACATCCACACCCAGTACATACTTTGTTTGTACCCCGTGGTAAAATTCCATAGGATAATCCACAACATGAACGTTGCTGTCAAGAGTAACATGAGAGGACTCTTGGCAATTGCCATCTTGTGGTAGCAGAACGTAAAAAACACACCAAAGAAAAATGGCAAGAGGAATATGCCCGGGAGCCCGAAGTCCTTGTACGCGTCCCAGAGGTAAAGAATAGTATTGAGCCCAGTATATTTTACCACGCTCTCGTTGTACGGCGAGTCCCAACCAAAGCTCTGCTGGATTCCGTCACCAATGTGCATCAGGTGCGTAATGCCGAAGAACGCATCTATACCGTAAGTCCATTCATGTTCGGGAATGTCACTCATGCGATTGAACGCGTAATCCAAATTCCAATAGTTGTTCGCCACGTATTTGTAAGGGAGCAATGCCACTTCCTTTGCAATCTTGCTGTCGGTCACATCGGAGTTCCCGTACTGTCCCTTGAGTGTAGCCACCGCCACAAAGAACACGCAAACAAGCACCGTCACCACGGCAAGCGAGCGCCACGAGAATCGTCCACGCAGATAGTTGAACAAAATCATGAACATGCCGATGCAAAGCATATTTATACCACGGCTAGGATACGTCATAAATGAAAGCACAATCGTAAATGCGACCATAAAGCGCGACGCATAGCGCACCCAGCGCACCGGGTTCATCGACTTGAACGACGCCACTGCAAAAAGCCCGACGACCATTGCGCCCGTGGTAAAAAAATCCGCATACTTGAGTACGTCATTGTCTTTACCCGTAAGCCACTGCGACGGATTGTCCGTCAAGAGCACGAGGTTCCCTGTCACCGAAATGACGCCGAGAACGCCGACAAAGAAATACGCGAACGCCGAGAAACTCAAAATGAAATGACAGACCCAGTTGTACTTGCCATGAACCGAAAGCTTTTTTTGCAGCGGAGGTCCACCATAAGAACGCCATGCAAAATCGGTCATGTAACAGCCCACCAAGAAACAGAACATGCCACCGCCCCACACAAGCCATGTCGAATAGTTAAAGTCCGACATCATCGGCAAGAACTGCATGTAGGAAACGCCTAGCATGATCATCTGCACCAAAAAGTACAATGTCGATGGGCGGAAAAAATCTTCCTTGAAAATGGAGACCAGCACCAAGGCAACGATGGCAAGCGTAAACATCACGCTTGACTCTGGATGAGCAAACAGCATCTCCAACATGCCCTGACGCTCCAAAAACTATTTACGCCAGAAGCAGACTTTCTGGACAAAGAAATTCCATTCGGCAGCAGTCCTGGAACCCGAGCGTTTTTCCGAGCGCATGAACTCCACAAAGTTACAGAAGAACGATGCAAGGAAGAACGTGAAGAACACCGTAAACACAAGAATAAGCCCGCGCTTCGGAGAAATCTTCTTGTCATTTTCCCAAGGCGGTTCAAGTACATGGAGGTTCGTGAGCATCTTCGCCTCTTCCAGGCGCATCTGTTCGCTCTGCTGGCGCAGCACCTTGTACAACGCTTCCTGGATGCGGATTTCAGCCTCGCGGCGCAAGTACTCCGAATAAAGTTGCGGAGACTTCTTGAGTTCCATGAGGCCGATGTCGCTGTGCTTGCCCTTGAGGGCGCTGCTAAGAGCGGAATTCATCCCCTTGACGCGCTTCGAAAGTTCCTGGTAGCGCTTGCTGTTTTCGCCACGGTCAAGCTTTTCGAAGTTCATCTCCATGTTCATTTCTTCGCGCATTGCCTGCAGTTCGCTCAAGTACTTGATGGTCGCTTCGAGCTGCACGTTCGGTTCATAGACATTGTTCGTCACCTGAAAATCGACAAACGAATGGAGCAAGGAATCCAGCACGTGTTCGCAAGAATCAAGTCTCGTCTGGAAATATTCCCTAGACTGGCGCGCCTGCTTCGTCTTGAATGCGTTGAACGAGGAATCAGCCTTTTCGAGCATGAAGTTTAAAACCTCAACTGCAAGTTTCGCGTCCGTATCCCTGTAATAAAGAGAGAACATCTCTTCCTTGTTCATCTCGAAGCCAAAATTCTTGCGGAACTCCTTCAGCAAGTCCGCATGGAACTTGCCCTTGAACTCGTAATGCCTTGCAAGGTCAAACTTGTTGATGACCATGTCGTGCAGTTCCCAAGAATTGAAAATCGTCCACACGGCATTCGCATCTTCGTTATCCATCGAGATCCCGAGAAGCGAGGTCATGCCGGAGCCTCCCATAAGTCCGCTAAGTGCACCCGCCATTGGCTGCGTCGATGCAGGCGGAGTGACAATCGCCGATGCTGCATACTTAGGCTTCACGATCCACATGACCGCAATGAACACAATAATCGTCGGGATAAGAACAAACGTTACAACAAACTTGAAATGCTTCAAGTCGTTATTCAGAATCCGCAGACAGATTTCAGCAAAACCGATAGACTCTTGCTTTTCCATAAATTACTTGTAGTTGACGTAAATGATGAACGCAGAAGAAATCACACTCAGAAGCGACGCCATGAACAAGGTGAAGTCCTTGAACGATTCGTAATGGCTCTTCGGGATTTCAATGTAGTCGCCCGGCAAAATCGGGTCCGTCGCGACGTTGATAGAAATAGCTGTCGGCTTTGCACCACGCCAAACCTTGACCTGGTTCCACGAACCCGTTATCGTGTTTATACCGCCAGACGAAATGTAGTCGATGGCATGCCATGTCGGATTGTAGCCATAACGCCCGATGAAGTTCACGGCACCGCCCACATACACGAACAGTTCCTTCACGAAAAACTCGATTTCCGTATTCGGAGCCACAATTGTGGTTTTCATTTCGGCAAGCGTAATCCAGCGCGGGTCCTTGTCCGGTTCGCGCACGCACACCGCCTTGTAGCCGAAATTGTGCATCCTGTTCGCACCAGCCAAGTCAAAGTAATCCTGGAGCGTCCTGTCCGCACGGTAGGCAACGCTTGTCCTGTATCCAGGGAACATCAGGGTGACGTTATCGCCCATCGCAATAAATGGGATAAAGACCTTGTCGCCCTGCTCCAGCATGACATCCTTCTCGAAATCGCCGTTCGTCGTCATCGCCGTGAAGTTCACATGGATCGTATCCTTGCCACGGATGACCTGCACGTCCTCGGTATTCGCGTTCGCCAGCGGGTTGCCGATTGCACGGATGAACTGGCTAAGTCTCGTCTGCGGATCGACGATGTGCTGGCCGACCAAGCCGACAGCGCCCATCGCGTTCACACGGAACTTTTTGAGGGCTGCAAGCTGCACAAAGCAGAATTCGCGCTTGTATTTTTTCGAGACCAAATCCAGAATAAGTTTCTGCGCTTCGCCGAACGTCTTTCCGCCCACGTTGACGGCACCGCATTCCTCGATGGCCACGCTCCCATCCGGGTATATCTGGATAGAAAGATACTTGTCTTCAAGCATCAGGTCCAAAAAATCGCCAGGACCGAGCACATAGTTGGAATCCACCGCCATTTCGGCATACATCGGCGTAAGCGACGCGGCACCACGCGCAGATATTCCTTCGCCAATGACATAGCCCTTGCCAAGACCCGAATTACCGAACATCGATTCCGAAGCAAACACGCATGCACATGCCAAAAGGATACAGACAAAAAAAGATCTCATATTACTTTTCTACAGTTGAGAAAAAAGAAAACTAGGTCATATAATAATACAAAAAATGAGAGAACAAATTTTCAGGATTTAGAACTTAGAGCTTAGAATTTAGTCATTAGTCAATGGTCATTAGTCATTGGTTATTGGTCGATGGTTATGAACACGAAAAAAGGGACACGGTATAAAAACCATGTCCCTTTTTAAAAGCGGTTGACCGTTTTCGATCTTAGTTAGCG